>NZ_JBQEMR010000091.1:0-303 GCF_052045015.1 Stenotrophomonas sp. 22692 | reverse complement strand
GTAAACCCGTCCCTGGGGGCTCGATGGCGCCATCCATGGCGCCAACGGTCCTGCAAGCCCACCCCGCCCCGCCTTTGACAGATTTCCGGGGACGGTGCGAAACATCTGGGGTCGGATTCGTTTTCGTTGGAAAACGGAGCCGCCCCCTTCTTTGTTCATGGATACCGATGGAATTGATTCACGCATGGCGTGGATCCAGCAGATCGCGGAAAACTGTCGGAGGCGGGGTGGGTCCGGTTGAGGGGGCGTGAGCGCCATGGATGGCGCGACCGAGGCTACATGGACGTATTCACGCCGTCCCCC
>NZ_JBQEMR010000090.1:0-321 GCF_052045015.1 Stenotrophomonas sp. 22692 | reverse complement strand
CAGTTGGTAGAGCAGTTGACTCTTAATCAATAGGTCCAAGGTTCGAATCCTTGACGGCCCACCAAGACAGAAGCCACCTGGTACCCCAGGTGGCTTTTTTCTTATAGGTGTGACTCCCATCGTTTCGATGGGTCACGCGTTGCAGAACCCGCTCGGCGCGGATCTGCAGCAGCAGCGGGACCGCAGTGCTGGTTTCAACCACGTTGAAAAAAGTGCTTGCACCCACCGAGCGGATCGGGTCATAATTCGCGCCCCGATTTCGGGCTGTTAGCTCAGTTGGTAGAGCAGTTGACTCTTAATCAATAGGTCCAAGGTTCGAAT
>NZ_JBQEMR010000089.1:0-327 GCF_052045015.1 Stenotrophomonas sp. 22692 | reverse complement strand
GGATCGGAGCGCACCCGCTGACACCCTGCCCGCCAATTGGGTAGAAACCAGACGGACAGTTGCCCTCAGCCGCTACCGGCGAGGACCAGAACGAAGCCAGCACTGCCAGCATTCCAACAAAGTACCGCATCAGTCATCCAGGACGACATTGAAGAACGGAGGCAGCGGCCATGTACCTCTGACTGCCGAGCAACTCGCGTGAAGGTAGCGACGGCGGCGTACCAGCCTGCACCAACATACGCTCCCCTAAAGCCACCAGGCATTCGAGCGCCGCCTGGACACACTTTCAATACTTGCGGAAGACCGGCGCGGAACATTCCGAGTAAA
>NZ_JBQEMR010000088.1:0-329 GCF_052045015.1 Stenotrophomonas sp. 22692 | reverse complement strand
GTAAACCCGTCCCTGGGGGCTTGGCCGCGGCATCCATGCCGCGGACACCCCCGCCACCGGACCCACCCCGCCTTCGACAGTCTTCCGCGATCTGTCGGAATGCGTTCTGCGCTGCTGTTGGTAGGTGTCGATCTTGGTCGACACGGTAGATCCACGCCATGCGTGGATGGCAGACACCAGGAATGTCTGAAGGGTCGGCTTTTGCCTTTGGCTTTTCTTTTGATCTTCCCGCGGTGCGCAGAAAACTGTCCATGGCCGGGAGGGTGGGTCGGCTGGGGGCGTGAGCCGCATGGATGCGGCGACCGAGCTTACATGGACGTACTTGCAGC
>NZ_JBQEMR010000087.1:0-392 GCF_052045015.1 Stenotrophomonas sp. 22692 | reverse complement strand
GTTCTTCCAGGGCACCCTGGGTACCTTCATGGCATATTCGCAGATAGGTGGTAGCGCCGTGCCGACCTCGCCGGGTCCGAATGGGCAGCCGCCGGGTTCTAGCGGGTCGGGTGGTGGAGGATTCTTTATGCCAGCGATGCCTCCTGCTGATACGCAGATGCGAACGGGTGCTGCTGGGGCCCAGCGGTCGGGATTCACCGGCGAAGCGGCGCCTCATGCAGGCCAACGGGGTGCTGCTAACAACGATCGGAACTGAGATCTGACTATGTCTAAACGATTTATGCGAGCCGTCGTCGCAACAATGCTCCTTCTAGTATTCTCATCCGCAAGTGCTGAGGGGAACTGCCCTCCCGGTATGTATCCGATTGGAGGGCAGGGAGTACAGGGCTGCG
>NZ_JBQEMR010000086.1:0-399 GCF_052045015.1 Stenotrophomonas sp. 22692 | reverse complement strand
GGAGCGGTAGTTCAGCTGGTTAGAATGCTGGCCTGTCACGCCGGAGGTCGCGGGTTCGAGTCCCGTCCGCTCCGCCATTCAACGAGGCCTCCGGCCAAAAGCTGGAGGCTTTGTTTTCTCCCCGGTCCAGGCCAGTGGGAAAACAAAAAAGCAACAATGCGGAGCGGTAGTTCAGCTGGTTAGAATGCTGGCCTGTCACGCCGGAGGTCGCGGGTTCGAGTCCCGTCCGCTCCGCCATTCAACGAGGCCTCCGGCCAAAAGCTGGAGGCTTTGTTTTCTCCCCGGTCCAGGCCAGTGGGAAAACAAAAAAGCAACAATGCGGAGCGGTAGTTCAGCTGGTTAGAATGCTGGCCTGTCACGCCGGAGGTCGCGGGTTCGAGTCCCGTCCGCTCCGCCATT
>NZ_JBQEMR010000085.1:0-403 GCF_052045015.1 Stenotrophomonas sp. 22692 | reverse complement strand
AGCTCCAGCAACTGTTCGGGCGGATCAAGGGAGATTCCGGCGTGGGCGCCAAGCTACATGGCGATCGTCGAGATCCAGGCTCGTACGGCGGCCCACGCCGGCTCTCGACACCTACGCTGCCAGATTTCCATCAGATAAGGCTCGATGGCGCCATCCATGGCGCCAACGGTCCTGCCTGCGTCACCCGTCCCCCTTCCGACAGTTTCCTGCGCGCGCGGAACGAGAGCGGAAATTCAAAGTCAAAAGAAAAAAGCAAAGTCAAAAGCTGTTGCCAACCAAGGTTGGCAGCTACCAAGGGCGAGGCACCGCGCATGTACGCACCGCGCTCGCAGAAATGTGTCCAGAGGCGGAGGGGGGGGGGGGGGGGGGGGGGGGGGGGGGGGGGGGGGGGGGGGGGGGGGGG
>NZ_JBQEMR010000084.1:0-470 GCF_052045015.1 Stenotrophomonas sp. 22692 | reverse complement strand
GGGAACTGCCCTCCCGGTATGTATCCGATTGGAGGGCAGGGAGTACAGGGCTGCGCGCCAATTCCAGGAGCCAGTTCTGGGGGCAGCGCTACGATTCCTACTCCTCCGCCCAGACCATTGGGTGAGTGGGTTAAGACCTGGGGCGCACTCGCTGGCTCATCCAGCGGTTCGGAGGGGGGCGCATTTGTAGGTGAACCCAGTGAGCGTGCTGCGAAGGGGACCGCGATTTCGAATTGCGAGAAGAACGGTGGACGTTGCAGGATCGAGTTCACCTACCAGAATCAATGTGTGGCTGCTGTCACCTCGGAACTGGCATCCACCGGTACGCAGTACGCCAGTTCGGGGACGGTAGAGAGCGCCGGGGAGCAGGCCATGCGTGACTGTCAGGCAGCAGGCGGGGCGCATTGCAGGATTATTTACTCGGAATGTTCCGCGCCGGTCTTCCGCAAGTATTGAAAGTGTGTCCAGGC
>NZ_JBQEMR010000083.1:0-2386 GCF_052045015.1 Stenotrophomonas sp. 22692 | reverse complement strand
CAGGACACGCCGTGAACCCATCCATGGGGGCTCGATGGCGCCATCCTTGGCGCCAACGGTCCTGGCTGAGGCCCCCTGCCTCCCATGACAGTTTCCTGCGGGCGCGGACGCATCAGACCCCAAGGCGGGAGCAAGGGCAAAAGCAAAGGCAAAGGCAAAGGCAAAGGCAAAGCCAGGAATTGCGGCTTCGGCTTTTGACTTTGAATTTGAATTTGAATTTGAATTTGAATTTGAATTTGATCTTTCTTCTCCCGGCTACCCGGCGGGAGAAGAAGGCGCGGGCAATGCTTGAAGCGGATGGGCGTGGGGCCAGCGCAAAACCGTGAGGCGCATGGATGCGCCGACCGAGCCCCCATGGATGGGTTTACGGCGTGTTTTGCGCTGGCCCCACGCCCATCCGCCCTCAGCGCAGCACACCGCCGGCTTCTACTCACGGTAGCCAGCAACAAAAAAGGACGGCGCGTCAGCGCCGTCCCTCGATAAGCCCCCGCGCAGCGGGAGACGTCATCCATTTCAGCTGGGATCAGCCGGCGCGACCGCCGCCGTTGCCACCCTGGCCACGACCACGGCCGCCACCATTGCCACCACCGCCACGGCGCTGGCCCTGACCCGCGCCCGCACCGGCACGCTGCTGGCCATGGCCACCGCCCTCGCGACGGCCGCCTCCGGCCTTCTTCGGGCCGGCATGCGCATGGCGCGGCGCATCGCCGTGCGGACGGCGTGCGTGGCTCTTGCGCGGTGCGCGCTCGCCGGTATCGTGCTCGGCCTTGCCCGGCGCACTGTTGCCCCAGCGGATCGGCGTCTGCAGCTCGAAGCCCGGCACATCACGGATGTCCATGTCGCGGCCCAGCAGGCGGGTAATCGCACGCAGCAGCTTCACTTCGTCCTGCGCCACCAGCGAAATCGCCTGGCCGGTGGCACCGTTACGGCCGGTACGGCCGATGCGGTGCACGTAGTCCTCGGCCACCATCGGCAGATCGAAGTTGATCACCTTCGGCAGCTCGTTGATGTCGATGCCGCGCGCGGCGATGTCGGTGGCCACCAGCACGGTCACGCGGCCGGCCTTGAAGTCACCCAGTGCACGCAGGCGCTGGCCCTGGCTCTTGTTGCCATGGATGGCCGCGGTCTTGATGCCGGACTTTTCCAGGAACGTGGCCAGCTTGTCGCTGCCGTGCTTGGTACGTGCGAAGACCAGGGTCTGCTCGCGGCTGTCCTGCGCCAGCAGGTGCAGCAGCAAGTCGCGCTTGCGGCTGCCATCGACCGGGTGCACGCGGTGGGTGATGGTCTCGGCCACGGTGTTCTTCGGCGTCACCTGGATCTGTTCCGGGTTGCGCATGAACTCCAGCGCCAGCTGGCGGATGTTGTCCTCGAAGGTGGCCGAGAACAGCAGGGTCTGGCGGTTCTGCTTCGGCAGCTTGGCCAGGATGCGCTTGATCGACGGCAGGAAGCCCATGTCGAGCATGCGGTCGGCTTCGTCCAGCACCAGCAGTTCAATGCCGGACAGATCGATGCTGCGACGCTCCAGGTGGTCGATCAGGCGGCCCGGGCAGGCCACCAGCAGGTCCACGCCACGGCGCAGGATGTCCAGCTGGTTGCCCATGCCGACGCCGCCGTAGATGCAGGCGCTGGGGATGCGCAGGTACTTGCTGTAGCCGCGCAGGCTGTCGTGCACCTGGGTGGCCAGCTCGCGGGTCGGGGCCAGGATCAGCGCGCGCGGCTTGCGCGGGCCACTGCGCACTTCCTGCGAGGCGGTGCCCAGGTGCTGCAGCAGCGGCAGGCCGAAGGCGGCGGTCTTGCCGGTGCCGGTCTGTGCGCCGGCCAGCAGGTCGCGACCGGCCAGCGCCAGCGGGATCGCCTGCTGCTGGATCGGGGTCGGGTTTTCGTAGCCCTGCTCGGCAAGCGCACGCAGCAGGAAGGGCGCCAGGCCCAGCGATTCAAAAGACATTGAGATTGCTCCAAGTACAAGAAACGCCTGTCCAAACGGACAGACGGGGGCAGATCAAACTGATCGGCTGACTCGGAGCGTTCCCGTGAACCGCGCTGCGAGAATTGGGTGCAGCCGGCACAAAGCGCAGGCTGGAATGCGTGACGAACGGCGTCGGAGTGGGGGCGGGCGAAGAGGGCGGACCCTGGTCGCCGGCGATCCCGGAGGGAAACGGACGGCCGCTGCAGACCCCGCAAGTCTAAACGATGTTTGAGACTTCACGCAAAAAGGCCTGTTCAGGTAAGGGGCTCTCTGCAGGGCTGCGCCCTGCACCCGCAGACGCCCGAGCCAAGGCCAGAGCAACGTCAGAAGCCGGGTTCCTGCGGGTAGGCGGGGTGGGTCCGGTGGCAGGGGACGCTGCAAGTACGTCCATGTAAGCTCGGTCGCCGCATCCATGCGGCT
>NZ_JBQEMR010000082.1:0-2576 GCF_052045015.1 Stenotrophomonas sp. 22692 | reverse complement strand
GTTGGCGCCATGGATGGCGCCATCGAGCCCCCAAGGATGGGTTTACGGCGTGTCCTGCAGCCCCACACCGCCCCGCCAGACCATCGACAATCCAGAGCCGCTTTGGCTCTGGCTTTGGCTCTGGCTTTGGATTCGGCCCTTGCCTCTGCAGGTGCAGGGCGCAGCCCTGCCGAAACCCACCCTCAGGAACTGCAGGACAGCATCGAGCAGCCGGCGCGATTGTCGGCCCACGCCGGGCGCTTGCTGGCGAAGTGTTCCAGACCGGCACGCTCGGTGTATGGATTGCGCAGTACGTCCTGCAACGCATGAACACCGCCGAGGTCGCCCTGCTCCGCGCGATCGATGGCTTCCTGGGCCAGCCAGTTGCGCAGCACGTACAGCGGGTTGGCCGCTGTCATCTTCGCCAGGCGTTCGCTGGCCGACAGCGGATCGGCCTGCAACCGCACCGCATAGTCCTGCAGCCACTGCTGCAACGGCGCCTGCACCGCCTGCTGGCGCGCCTCGTCGTAGTACACCGCATCCAGCAGCGCCACATCCGGTGCCACCGGATCGATACGCATCAGCGCACGCCAGGCCAGGGTCATGTCCATACCCCCGTCCTGCATCAACTGCTGCCAGCGCAGGTAGAGCTGCAGGTCTTCATCATCCGCCGCAGCCAGGCCGAGTTTGGCTGCGGCATCGCGGCGCGTGCAGGCCACGAAGGTGGACTGGTATGCAGCCAATCCAGCCTGCAATGGTTCGACATCGGCAAACAACGGTGACAACGCCTGTGCCAATCGGCTCAGGTTCCAGTACGCCACCTGCGGCTGGGTGCCAAAGCGGTAGCGGCGACCCTGCGCATCGGTGGTGTTCGGCGTCCAGTCCGGATCGAAATCCTCGACCCAGCCATAGGGACCGTAGTCGAGCGTAAGACCAAGAACGGACAGGTTGTCGGTGTTCATCACGCCATGCACGAAGCCGACGCGCATCCAGTGCGCGATCATCTCGGCGGTGCGCACCGCGATCTGCGCGAACCAGTCGCCATACAGCGCCTCACCCTGCCCTTGCAGTTCGGGGAAGTCGCGGGCGATGCAGGCATCAACCAGATGCTGCAGCAGTGCGGTTTCCCCGCGCGATGCCGGAAGCTCGAAGGAACCAAAGCGCAGGAACGACGGCGACACGCGGCATACGATGGCGCCGGGCTCTGCACGCGGATGGCCGTCGTAGAACATGTCGCGCACCACGTCGTCGCCGGTACCAACCAGCGACAGCGCACGCGTGGTCGGCACGCCAAGGTGGTGCATCGCTTCACTGCACAGGAACTCGCGGATCGACGAGCGCAGTACCGCGCGACCATCGGCGCCGCGCGAGTACGGCGTGGGCCCCGCCCCCTTCAGCTGCAGCTCCCAATGAAGGCCATCGGGCGCGACCAGTTCACCCAGCGAGATCGCGCGACCGTCGCCGAGCTGGCCGGCCCAGTGACCAAACTGATGGCCGCCGTAGTTGGCCGCCCAAGGCTGCATGCCGGCGTACAGCGCGTTTCCGCCAAACACCTGCGCGAAGCTTTCGCTTTCGACTTCAGCGGTATCGAAACCAAGCATCGCGGCAACATCCGGCGACCAGGCCAGCAACGTGGGCGCCGTCACCGGGGTCGGCATCACCGGCGACCAGGCCGCACCCAGCACTTCGCGCCGCCGCGGGCCGGATTCGGGATCGCCCGGCAGGGTCTGCAGCAGGCGGTTGTCGAAACGGGGGCTGTCGGTATCCATGGTGCTGAAGATGGGGGCGACGGCCGCCCTCCTCAATTGCCGCTGAGCGCCTGCAGGTGGCCGCCGTGGGCCTCGGCACGCTGGTAGGCGGGTCGCTCACCGATACGCTTGAGGAAGCCACGCAGTGCCGGCTTGTCGTCGAGACCACCGCCGCGCGCGGCCGCAGCCTGGATCGGGAAGCTCATCTGGATGTCGGCCGCGCTGAAGCGTTCACCGGCAAACCACGGGCTTTCGGCCAGGCGGCGCTCCATCCAGTCCAGGTGCAGGCGCCGCTGTGGGCCGATGAAGCCACGTTCGGCCTTGTCGGCGATACTGCGCGCGATCGGACGGGCGAAGAACGGCATCGGCGCGTTGCGGATGCGGCCCATCACCAGGGTCAGCAGCAGCGGCGGCATCGCCGAGCCTTCGGCGTAGTGCAGCCAATAACGGTAGGCGATGCGCTCGGCGCCATCGGCCGGCATCGGTGACGGCGACAGCTGGCGTTGGGTGTCATAGCGATCCGCGAGGTAGTCGAGGATGGCACCGGACTCGGCCAGTACCAGCTCGCCATCCTGCAGTACCGGCGACTTGCCCAGCGGATGCACGTTGCGCAGCTTCGGCGGCGCCAGCAGCGTCTTCGGATCGCGCGGATAGCGGCGCAGTTCGTAGTCCAGCCCCAGCTCCTCCAGCATCCACAGCACACGCAGGGAACGGGAGTTTTCCAGGTGATGGACGATGCGCATGGGGATGATCCTTGGGGAGGCCCCCATCGTACCGCGATGGCTGCATGCCCCATGTAGCGGGGGGGGGGGGGGGGGGGGGGGGGGGGGGGGGGGGGGGGGGGGGGGG
>NZ_JBQEMR010000081.1:0-2788 GCF_052045015.1 Stenotrophomonas sp. 22692 | reverse complement strand
CCCCCCCCCCCCCCCCCCCCCCCCCCCCCCCCCCCCCCCCCCCCCCCCCCCCCGCGACTGTCTGCCGTTGTGTTCCAGGGGAGTCACCGTGTCCTTGCATCGCCGTGCCGTTCTTCCGTTGCTGCTTGCCGCCGCCACCGCACTGTCCTCGCCGCAGCCGGTGCAGGCACAGAGCGCGTACTTCTTTCCGCAGGTCACCGACGCAGCGGCGTTCGATGCAGCGGTGCCCACGCCGGAGCAGTTCCTCGGCTACCCGATCGGCAGCCGTTACACCCGGCACGACCAGCTGGTGGCGTACTTCCAGGAACTGGCGAAGCGTTCCGACAAAATCAGCGTGCGCGAGATCGGTCGCAGCTATGAGGGCCGCCCGCTGCTGATCGCCACCGTCACTGCTGCAGGCAATCATGCGCGGCTGGAGCAGATCCGCCAGCAGCACGCGACCCTGGCCGATCCGGCGCAGCCGCGCAGCGCCGCCGGTGACAGCCCGGTGGTGGTATGGCTGGGCTACAGCGTGCACGGCAATGAGACCTCCAGTGCCGAAGCGGCGATGCTGACCGCTTACTACCTGGTGGCCAACCGCAGCGCGGAAATCCAGCAGTGGCTGCAGCAGGCGGTGGTGCTGTTCGACCCGGCGCAGAACCCGGACGGCCGTGATCGTGCCGCCAACTGGCACAACGCCTGGGCCTCCGACCCGGCCTCGGCCGACCCGGCCGACAAGGAGCACGTCGAGCCGTTCCCGCAGGGCCGCACCAATCACTACTTCACCGATCTCAACCGCGACTGGCTGGCCCTGACCCAGCAGGACTCGCGGCCGAAGGTGGAGGTGTTCCACCAGTGGTACCCGAACGTGCAGATCGACTTCCACGAAATGGGCAAGGACAGCACCTACTACTTCGAGCCTTCGCCGAAGAGCATGCACAGCCCGCTGATTCCGGCGGCATCGTATGAATTCAACAAGACCCTGGCCAAGTACCACGCTCAGGCGCTGGATGCCTTGGGTTCGCTGTACTACACCGGCGAGAATTTCGACAATTTCTCGCCGGTGTACGGCTCCACCTACCCGGACTTCCATGGCGCTGTCGGCGTTACCGTCGAGCAGGCCAGCTCGCGCGGTCGCGTGCAGGAATCGGTGAATGGCCTGCTGACCTTCCCGTTCACCATCCGCAACCAGGTCGCCACCGGTCTGGGCACGGTGCGCGGCGCGGTGACCGAACGCAACGGCCTGTTCGACCTGCAGAAGCAGTTCTTCCAGAGCGCGTTGAAGCAGGCTGCGCAGCAGCCGGTGAAGAGCTTCGTGTTCGGCGACGCGCATGACCCGGCACTGACCCGTCGCCTGCTGGAGCTGTTGCTGTTGCATCGCATCGAGGTGCGCGCGCTGGATCGTGCAGTTACTGTCGATGGGCAGCGCTTCGATGCCGGCAGCGCCTACGTGGTGCCGGTGCAGCAGGCGCAGTTCCGCCTGGTGCATTCGATCTTTGCCGAAACGCCGCCGATCAAGGGGGATGTGTTCTACGGCAGCACCAGCTATGCGATCGCACCGGCCTACGGTGTGGCCTTCGCCGGCAGCCGCAGTCGTATCGAAGGTGGCGCCCGCGTGGCCGCGCTGCCGGAGGAGCAGGGCGCGGTCTTGGGTGGCCAGGCCGGCTTCGCCTATGTCATCGACTGGCGCGACTACAACGCCGGGCGTGCGCTGGCGGTGCTGCAGGCCAAAGGTTTTAGCACACGCGCAACGTTCCAGCCATTTACCGCTTCGACTGCACAGGGCGAGGCCGATTTCGCCGCTGGCAGCATCGTTGTTCCGGTGGCCGGGCAACCGCTGCAGGGCGCGGCGCTGCTGGATGCGGTGAGTGCTGCTGCACGCGATGCCGGCGTACGCGTACATGCGTTGTCCAGCGGCCGCAGCCGCGAAGGCATCGACCTCGGCAGTGATGGCGTCAAGGCGCTGCGCAAGCCAGCGGTGGCACTGGTGATGGGCGAGGGCGTGGCCGCCACCGAGATCGGCTCGGCCTGGTTCCTGCTCGACCAGCAGCTGCACCTGCCGGCCAGCAAGCTGGATCCGCAGCAGCTGGGCAAGGTGCCGCTGGACCGCTACACCACGATTGTGTTGTCCGGCGGTACCTATACGGGCGTCGATGCCACGGCAGTGGCTGCACTGAAGCGCTGGGTGCAGGCCGGTGGTTCGCTGGTGACCTACGGCAGTGCCTCGAAGTGGGCGATCGAACAGAAGCTGGCCGACGGCGAGAAGCTCGGCAAGGAAGAAGACGCTGCTGACGAAAGCCGCCGCGCGTTCGGCGACCAGCGCGACATCGCCGCGATCGAGCGGGTGAGCGGCAACATCCTCAGTGCCGATGTTGATACCAGCCATCCGCTGGCGTTCGGCGTGCCGCGCCGGCAGCTGGCGATCAACAAGGAGAACACGGTGACGCTGCAGCCGAGCACGAATCCGTTCTCGACGGTGGTGCGCATTGATACGCCACCGCGGGTGAATGGTTACCTGTCCGAGCGCAACCGTACGCGGGTGGCGGGCAGTGCATGGTTGCTGGTGTCGGCGCAGGGGCAGGGTAACGTTGTGCTGTTTGCCGATGATCCGGCGCACCGCAAGTACTGGCACGGGACGGACCGGCTGCTGATCAACGCGATCTTCTTCGGGAATCTGGTGAATCCGAGTAAAGCGCGGGGTTGAGGCGTTTGGCGCCGAGTCGTTGTTGTGCTTGGGAGGCAGGGGGCCTCAGCCAGGACACGCCGTGAACCCATCCATGGGGGCTCGATGGCGCCATCCTTGGCGCCA
>NZ_JBQEMR010000080.1:0-2884 GCF_052045015.1 Stenotrophomonas sp. 22692 | reverse complement strand
CGCAGCCCTGTACTCCCTGCCCTCCAATCGGATACATACCGGGAGGGCAGTTCCCTTCTGCACTTGCGGATGAGAATGCTAGAGAGAACATTGCTGCGATGACCGCTTGCATCAACCGACCAGTCATGATCATACAGCCACGCCCGAACTCAATTTCCAGCCATCTGCGAACATGCATGAAGTCTCCCAGACGCCTCGGAACAACATCACAGCCATAGCAGATGCGGCCACAAGTAACGCCACCTTCCGGTGCAGCATGAATAACTGCTGACAGCCCTCACGCAGAACTGGCGATCAGCGATACGCCCTGAACTCCGACATGCTGCAGGCCGAGTAGGCCACTTCACACGCTCCTCCATCATTCACAGAGGCGCATTCCTTCAACGCGAGCGATTGAGCTTCGTCAAGTGTTTCAGCGCTGGCAACGATTGAATTTCCGGCAGCCTTTCCGCCCGAGCGGGGCGACGGATCGGCGATTGCGGCGCATTGATCGTGATAGCTCAAACGAATCTCACACTTGCTCCCTCCTCGTCGGACACATCCGTCGATCGCCGCCGCTTCCGCAGCTCGCTTCGATTTCTGGGATACGGAAACACCGGTTGCCATCAAGCCACCAGTTGCTGGTTTTTTGTCCTCAGCGATGGCTCCCCAGCGCGTCTCCCATTTCCCGCCCGGAACCGGCGCAGAAGATCCAGTGGAGGGAGAGCTGCTTCCGCCAGGAATAGGCGCACACCCGCCGACGCCCTGCCCTCCAACAGGGTACTGCCCAGGGGGACATCTCCCCTCCGCCAGAGCGGAAAAAGGGGCTATCAGCAGCGCGGCCGCAAGAAAGAACTTGATCATAGTGTTTACTCCAATCCTTGAATCATGCGCTGAGCAAGCCTCAACTAACTTCCAGCAGCCTTGCCATGCGTACCAGGCCCAAGACTTCCGCTAGACCCGCCTTCACCTATAGACCTTCCACTGGTTGCATAGGTTACTGGTGGTGAAACATGCTTCTCCGCATTAGAAGTCTGAGGCGGCATGTAACTACCCGGCGGCTGGCCGTTTGAGCTGGGCGCCTGCGCTACCGGGCTACCACCTATCTGCGAATATGCCATGAAGGTACCCAGGGTGCCCTGGAAGAACATCGCAGCCATTGGGGGCGCAGTCAGAATCAGCGTCGTCAGGATCAGGCCCATACCGCCCTGCTGCAGCGCCATGCTGCTCATGCCCTCGGTCAGGTTCGACCCCAGCAGTGCACCCAGCGCAGACGCGCCCCAGAACGAAGCCGCCACGCGCGCCACCATTTCCATGGCAATGCCGGTCATCGCAGCCAACACCGCCATCGAGAACATGGTGCCGATGCCATAGAACAACCATCGTTGGAACAGGGACTTTGTCTGCTCAAACAGCAGGCAGAGGATGAACAGCGGACCAAAACCAATGAACAATGACATGGCGATCTGGTACAGCAATAGCATGGCGCCCGCCGTAACGGCCGGTCCGCCGGTGCCCAGCCCAATGAACCACATCGCACGGGTCTTTGCGCTATCCAGCGTTACGTCGCCGGCAACATCCAGCACACTCACCGACGTGAGCGCCAGTTGCATATAGCCCAGGTTCTTGTCAATCAGTTCCTCGGCGATCGACTTCTTTCCGGTCACGATATAGGTGGGACGTGCCCCCGGTTTCCAGGGCCAGCCTAACTTAAGTAGAGTCCGTCCCCATACCGAGGACGGACATGAAGAAGCGTTTCACCGACGAGCAGATTATTGGCTTCCTGAAGCAGGCGGCCGCTGGCACCCCGATCAAGGAGCTATGCCGCTAAGACGGGCCAAAGCACAGCTACAAAATGCGGGCTCGATCTCAGTTCTTTCTCGCACCGCCGCTCATAAGGTTAACTACTAGCGTCAGCCAAGGCTCAGCGAAACGACAGTCTCACTGTTGCCCTGCGACCCGGGCGATTCGGCGAAGCCGCAAGTACCCTGAATTGACTCAGCTAGAAGGACTCAAAAACAGGTTCCGAGCAGTACCCTTACTGCCAGGGGAAGGATCAGCATATGCCACACACTGATTTCTGCAGGTCGTATCGATCTTGCAGCCTTTCGCGCCATATTTCCCACAGCGTTCCAGCGCCTCCGATATCGCTTCACTCTTTGTTCCCTGGCCTACCGAGGCACCCACATCACCGGTGCTTGCTGCCCCGGCTATCGCGCCCCAGGTCCTGATCCAGCGCCCAGTCGCGATCGGACCGCTCTGTGCCGCTTGGCCAGCTTGGCTGCTGTCTCCGGGTATCGGAGCACACCCCTAAACCCTGTCCTCCAACCGGGTACTGTCCCGGCAGGCACCGCCCCTCGGCACGAGCATCGCATGCAAGAAGCACCAGAAAGAATGAAGCCATTTGGGACAACGGTACAACGCGTCTCATACCAGTACTCCAGTACCGCGCGAGGCTATGGCTGCCCAAGGTCCACAGCTCCAAAGCCTGTATCCGCAGCTCTCGCGAAATCCGATTGCGTCAATGCAACTCGTGCCGCAGCCACAACCAGGTTGGCATGCCCCAAAGAAAATTCGCAGCGACAGGAGTGCTTCTAGAACCTCTCAAAGATGGGATCGCTGCACTCGGAGTACATAACTTCACACCCGAAACCTCCTTGCTTCTTGCAACCCGAAAGCGCCACAGCACCGGCCTTGGCAATGCTGCCATCTCGGGCGATATGGGCGCCGGTCTGGGAAGCAGTGGGAGATGCAATCGCCACACATTGGTTCTCATACGAGATCTTGACCACGCAGTTTCGCGCACCCCACGTCGCACATTGACTTAGCGCTTCCTGCTCAGCCTCCTCGCGGGAGTACTTCTGCTTTGCAACTCCCGTATCCCCCTTTTCACCCATGGCAACGG
>NZ_JBQEMR010000079.1:0-2924 GCF_052045015.1 Stenotrophomonas sp. 22692 | reverse complement strand
CGGCATCCATGCCGCGGACACCCCCGCAACCGGACCCACCCCGCCTTCGACAGATCGCTACCGCTGTTGGTAGGTGTCGACCTTGGTCGACACATCCACGCAATGCGTGGATGAAGATGGAAATGATCGAAAGCGATGTCTGTAGAGTCGAGCCATGCTCGATTCACGCGCGCAGCGCGAACGGCAGCCGAGCGTAGGCTCGGCTCTACAGTAGATCCACGCCATGCGTGGATGGGCATGCCGGGAATGGGGTCAGAGCCCGTGCCTTACGCCGAGGCGTAACGCACGGCGGTGCCGATCCAGCGCTGCACCACGCGGTCGGCCAGCGTGGGTTGCTGGGCCAGCAGGCGCTCGGCCAGGTCGTGCACGCCGGGCAGCAGGCCGGCATCGCGGGCCAGGTCGGCGATGCGGAAACCGGCCAGGCCGGTCTGGCGGGTGCCGAGCAGTTCGCCGGGGCCGCGCAGTTCCAGATCCTTTTCGGCAATGACGAAACCATCGTTGGTTTCGCGCATGGTCTGCAGGCGCTCGCGTGCCATCTGCGAAAGCGGCGCCTGGTACAGCAGCACGCAGCGCGATACCGCCGAACCACGACCGACGCGGCCGCGCAGCTGGTGCAGCTGGGCCAGGCCGAGGCGCTCGGCGTTCTCGATCACCATCAGCGAGGCGTTCGGCACATCCACGCCCACTTCAATCACCGTGGTCGCCACCAGCAGATCGATGTCGCCGGCCTTGAACGCGACCATCGTCGCCAGCTTCTCGGCGGCTTTCAGGCGGCCATGCACCAGCCCCACGCGTACGCCGGGCAGCAGCGCCTGCAGCGATTCGTAGGTGGCCTGCGCAGGCGTGGCGTCCAGCTCTTCGCTTTCCTCGATGAGCGTGCACACCCAGTACACCTGCCGCCCTTCCTGGCAGGCCAGGGCGATGCGCTCGATCAGCTCCGGGCGACGATCGTTGTTCAATGCGACGGTCTGCACCGGGGTGCGGCCCGGCGGCAGTTCGTCGATGGCCGAGACATCCAGGTCTGCGTACTCGGACATCGCCAGCGTGCGCGGAATGGGCGTTGCGGTCATCACCAGCTGGTGCGGCACGCTGTTGCCGCCTGCGCCCTTGTCACGCAGCGCCAGCCGCTGGTGCACGCCGAAGCGATGCTGCTCGTCGACGATGGCCAGGGCGAGATCCTGGAACACCACCGCCTCCTGCATCAGCGCGTGGGTACCCACCACCACCTGCGCTTCGCCGCTGGCGACCTGCTCCATCACCTTGGCGCGCGCCTTGCCGGTGACCTTGCCGGCCAGCCAGGCGATGCGCACGCCGAGCGGTTCCAGCCAGCCGCGCAGATTGTTGAGATGTTGTTCGGCCAGCAGTTCGGTGGGGGCGGCCAATGCGACCTGCTTACCCTGCTCCACCGCCAGCATCGCCGCCAGCGCGGCGACCACGGTCTTGCCGGAGCCGACATCGCCCTGCACCAGCCGCAGCATCGGGCTGGGGCGCGCGAGGTCCTCGCGGATCTGCTTGAACACGCGCGCCTGTGCGCCGGTCAGCGCGAATGGCAGCTGCTTCAGCAATGCCTTGGCCAGCTTGCCGGGGCCGGCCAGCGGCGGTGCATGGTGCGCCTGCAGCGCGATGCGCTGGCGACGCAGGCTGAGGTGGTGGGCCAGCAGCTCTTCCATCGCCAGGCGACGCTGCGCTGGATGAGTGCCGGCGGCCAGTGCGGCCAGGTCGGCATCCGGCGGCGGCCGGTGCACGGTCAGCAGCGCACTGCGCAGCGACGGCAGGCCGAGGCCATCGAGCCAGCCGCTGGGCAGCAGTTCCAGCGTGCTTTCCTCGGGCAGGCGGTCCAGCGCCTGGCCGATCAGCTTGCGCATCGTCATCGGGCCCACGCCTTCGACGGTGGGATACACCGGGTCGAGGCGGTCGCCGAGTTCGGGATCGTCGTTGCGGCCCAGCACCTGGTAGCTGGGATGGACGATTTCCAGGCCCAGGTGGCCCGGCTTGGGCGTGCCGAAGCAGCGCAGCCGGTTGCCGACCGCGAACTGGCCGACCTGCTGCTGGCGGAAATGGAAGAAGCGCAGCACCAGGGTGCCCTGCCCTTCGTCCTCCACCGCTACTTTCAGCATCGGCCGGTAGCGCATGCCGCGCTCGACCGCGACTACCCGCCCTTCCACCTGCGCCGGCACGCCGTTGCGCAGGTCTTCGATGCGGGTCAGCCGGGTGCGGTCTTCATAGCGCAGCGGCAGGTGAAGCCAGAGATCCTGCAGGGTGGCCAGGCCACGCGCCTGCAGTTTGGCGGCCACGGCCGGACCGACGCCCGCGAGCATCGCCAGGGATGCTTCGCCGGACGGTGACAGGACCGGGGTGACCGCCGCCTTGCGTGCCACGTGGCGGTCAGTCGATGACCATCACCGCGTCGACCTCGAAGTTGGCGCCCTTCGGCAGGCCGGAGACTTCGATGGTGGAACGGGCCGGGTACGGGGCCTGGAAGTAGTCCTGCATGACCGCGTTGACCTTGGCGAACTCGCCCAGGTCGGTCAGGTACAGGCCCAGGCGCACGACCTTGTCCAGCGAGCCGCCGGCGGCTTCGGCCACGGCCTTGAGGTTGTCGAAGGCGCGACGGGCCTGCGCTTCGATGTCACCGGCGCCGACGATGTCGCCGGTGGCCGGGTCGAGCGGGATCTGGCCGGAGAAATACACGGTGTTGCCGGCGCGCACGGCCTGCGAGTACGGGCCGATGGCGGCGGGGGCCTTTTCGGTGTTGATGATCTGGCGGGACATGGGTCGCTCCGGTGCTTTGGGGGAAAACAGAGCGGTGATTGTACCGGCTGGGGGTGCATCCACGCATGGCGCGAATCTACCGCGCCGCTTCGGTAGTGGGGGGGGGGGGGGGGGGGGGGGGGGGGGGGGGAGGGGGGGGGGGGGGGGGGGGG
>NZ_JBQEMR010000078.1:0-3068 GCF_052045015.1 Stenotrophomonas sp. 22692 | reverse complement strand
GTGAGCCGCATGGATGCGGCGACCGAGCTTACATGGACGTACTTGCAGCGCCCCCTGCGCAGCCCACCCGCCCGGCCAAACCACGGCTTGTGCTTTCGCGCTCCGCCACGAGGGGCTCAGCCGTTGGCCTTCGCCTTCGCCTCGCGCGCAGCCTGCTGCTCGACCAGGGTCAGCGCCACGTTGTCACGCAGGTACGCGGGCTCGACCTTCTCCGGCGCAATCGCCTCGCCACGCGCGAACGCCGGCACCGCCAGTGCCAGCACATCCGATGCCCGCGGCAGTGCTGTCGCATCGAATCCCCGAAGGCCACTGCCCAACTGCGCCACCAGCGCGCCGTCGGCCGCGCCGAAGCCGGTGCCGACGCCATAGGCCGACAGCCCGTCCGGCAGCGCCACTGCTGCCGGTGCACATACACGCTCGCCATCGCGCGCGAGCGGCAGGCCGTCAACACGCTCGAAGCGCGCAACGTACAACTCTCCCATCCGTGCGTCGATCGCCGACAGGATCTGCGTTTCTTCTTCCGGTGCCCGCAGCGCCAGCACCTGCAGCGTCGAGACCGGCAATAGCGGCCGGTCCAGCGCCAGTGCGATGCCCTGGGCAATCGCGATCGCCAGGCGCACGCCGGTGAACGCCCCGGGGCCGCGGCTGAGCGCGATGCCGTCCAACTGGCGACGGCTGATGCCGGCCTCGGCCAGCAGCGCCTCGGCCCACGGCAGGCTCAGTTCGGCATGCCGGCGCGGGGCGATCTCGAAGCGTTCCAGTACCTGCCCATCGACATGCAGGGCAACGGAACAGGCTTCGGTGGCGGTTTCAAAGGCGAGCAGTTTCATCGGATCGGGTCAGAACAGGGGGAACGTGGCACCGGGCGCCGGCTCGGGGCCGGTCGCAACAGCGGCCCGGGCAGCCGCATCATCGGCCACGGGCGCCCATTGTGGCGTAAAGAAGGCCTGAACATCGGCCAGGCTGCGGGTACGGCGGAACGGTGGCAGTGAATCGAGAAACACCCGGCCGTAACCCCGGTTGAACAGGCGCGGGTCGCACAGCACCAGCACGCCGCGGTCGCTCTCGCTGCGGATCAGGCGGCCGACGCCCTGCTTCAACGCGATCACCGCCTGCGGCAGCTGTTCATCGCGGAACGGGTTGCCGCCCTGGCTGCGGATCGCCTCCAGGCGTGCCTCGTAGACCGGGTCATCCGGTGCTGCGAACGGCAGCTTGTCGATCATCACCACGCTCAACGCTTCGCCGACCACGTCCACGCCCTCGCGGAAACTGGCCGAGCCCAGCAGCACGCCATTGCCCGATTCGCGGAAGCGTTGCAGCAGCGTCGCGCGCGGCGCCTCGCCCTGCACGAACAACGGCCATGGCCCATCACGCAGTGCCTCGGCGGCCTCGCGCAATGCACGGTGCGAGGCGAACAGCAGGAACGCCCTGCCCTGCGAGGCCTGCAGCACCGGCCGCAGGGTCTGGATCAGCGCGGTTCCGAAACCACGCGCGGCCGGATCAGGCAGGCCCTCGGGCAGATAGCACAACGCCTGCTCCGGCCAGTTGAACGGGCTGGGCTGGACCAGCGTATGCGGGTCGTCCAGGCCCAGGCGGGTGGCGATGTGATCGAAACCACCGCCCACGGTCAGTGTCGCCGAGGTAAAGATCCATGCGGCGCGGCTGCGTTCGCGATGCTCGCGCAACGGGCCGGACACATCCATCGGCGTGCGCTGGCAGCGGAAACCACGCGGCGTGAGCTCGTACCAGAGCACATCGGCGGCGCTGGCGGTCTCCTCCGGATCGGTATCGAAATCGAGGGTGGGTTCGTCATCGCCCAGCCAGCGACTGAGCCGCGAGACCGCCTCGCGCGCCCGCGCATGGCAGGCATCCAGGCCCGCCGCGGCTTCGCGCAGCGGCTGCAGCGCCTGCTCCAGCGTCACCAGGCCAGCCATCACCGTATCGAAGCCATCACGCACCTGCGGCATCGCCAGTGCACGCCATTGCGTGCCACGCGCTGGCAGCCCTTCCATTGCCGAGCGCAGCGCCAACAGCGCCTGCTGCAACTGGTCGACCGGTTCCTGCAGCGCCGACTGCGCGCCCCCGACGCCGCGCGCTTCGGCCAGGCAGTCGCGGCCCAGTTCCTGCCACGGACGCATGCCAAAACCTTCGCCGAAGAACTGCGCGGCCAGTTCGGGCAACTGATGCGCCTCGTCGATGACGAAGGCCTGCGCCCCAGGTAACAACTCGCCAAAGCCGTCCTGCTTCAGTGCCAGGTCGGCCAACAGCAGATGGTGGTTGACCACCACCACATCGGCGGCCTGCGCGCGTTGCCGCGCGCGCACCACGAAGCAGTCATCCCAGAACGGGCAGTCGGTCCCCAGGCAGTTGTCGACAGTGGAGGTGACCATCGGCAGCAGCGGCGAATCATCGGCCAGGCCTTCCAGTTCGGCGATGTCACCGAACTCCGAACGACCGGACCAGGCCAGGATCCGCTGGAACTGCGCAGCCTGTTCGGGGCTGGAAAAACGCGGCTCGCCGCGCGCCTGCTGCAAGCGATAGCGGCACAGGTAGTTCGCGCGTCCCTTCAGCAGCGCACTGCGCAGGCCGACACCGAGTGCCTGGCGCACCCGTGGCAGATCGCGGTGGTAGAGCTGGTCCTGCAGCGCGCGGGTACCGGTGGAGATGATGGTGCGCAACCCGGACAGCAGCACCGGCACCAGGTAGGCGAACGTCTTGCCGGTGCCGGTACCGGCCTCGGCCAGCAGCAGATCACGCTGCTGCAGCGCATCGGCGATGGCTTCGGTCAGGTGCAGCTGTGCCGGACGCGGGACGAATGCATCCAGGTGCGAGGCGAGCGCGCCGCCGTCGCTGAGGGCTTCGCGGCTGGCATGGACAAGGTCGGACATCAGAGGGAAAGGATACCCGGCCGGGCGCTGCCCGGCACCCGTTTCAAGCCAGAGCACCCGCAAAAGCAACGGCAACAGCTTGGTTCATGGCTCTGGGTTTCTACGTGCTGGGCGGGTCGGGAGGGGCAGGCAGGACACGCCGTAAACCCATCCCTGGGGGCTCGATGGCGCCATCCATGG
>NZ_JBQEMR010000077.1:0-3366 GCF_052045015.1 Stenotrophomonas sp. 22692 | reverse complement strand
CCCCCCCCCCCCCCCCCCCCCCCCCCCCCCCCCCCCCCCCCCCCCCGCTACCGGTACGGCCTCAATGCCCGCCGTCGAGCGCCTTCAGTTCGCTCACCAGCGAGGCTGCCGCTTCCGCACCGTCGCCGTACAGCATGCGGGTGTTGTCGGCGTAGAACAGCGCATTCTCGATGCCGGCAAAGCCGGTGCCCTTGCCACGCTTGATCACCACCACGTTGCGCGCGTTGACCACGTCCAGCACGGGCATGCCGTAGATCGGGCTGGCCGGGTCGGTGCGCGCCACCGGATTGACCACGTCGTTGGCACCGATCACCAGCACCACGTCGGTGTTGGCGAACTCCGGGTTGATGTCGTCCATGTCGGCGATCAGGTCGTAGGGCACGCCCGCTTCGGCCAGCAGTACGTTCATGTGCCCGGGCATGCGCCCCGCCACCGGATGGATCGCGAACTTCACCTTGACCCCACGCTGGCCAAGCCGCTGCGCTAGTTCCCAGATCTTGTGCTGCGCCTGCGCTACCGCCATGCCGTAGCCGGGCACGATCACCACGCGCTCGGCGTAGGCCATCATCGCCGCGACATCCGACGCTTCAATCGGCTTCTGCGCACCCGTGATCGCCTGCGCTTCCCCGCCGGCACCGCCGCCGAAGTTGGAGAACAACACGTTGCGGATCGGCCGGTTCATCGCCTTGGCCATCAGCCGGGTCAGCAGGATGCCCGCCGCGCCGACCATCATGCCGGCGATGATCAATGCCTCGTTGCCCAGCACGTAGCCTTCGAACGACACCGCCAGGCCGGTGAAGGCGTTGTAGAGCGAGATCACCACCGGCATGTCGGCGCCGCCGATCGGCAGCGTCATCAGCACGCCCAGCGCCAATGCCAGCACGAAGAAGGCGACGATCGCCCAGGTGTGGAGCGTGCTCGCGGCGATGATCGCCAGCACCACCACCGCCAGTGCCACCAGCAGGTTCATCACCTGCTGGCCCGGCCAGGTCACGCGCTTGTCGAGGCGGCCATCGAGTTTGGCCCAGGCGATCACCGAGCCGGACAGCGACACCGCACCGATCGCCGCGCCGACCACGGCCAGCAGCAGGACCGTGCCGGACGGCTGCCGCGCGGCCAGGTCAGCCAGCGCCTGCGCGCTCCAGTGGGTGGTATCGCGGTTGGCCAGGAAGGCGTAGCGCAGCAGTTCCACTGCACCAATCGCCGCCGCCGAGCCACCGCCCATGCCGTTGTACAGCGCCACCATCTGCGGCATGTCGGTGATGGCGACCTTGCCGGCCGACCACCAGGCCAGGCCCGCGCCGAGCAGCAGCGCCACCAGGATCAGCGGCACGTTGTGCAGTTCGGGCAGGAAGAACGTCGCCACCGTGGCCAGCAGCATGCCCAGCCCGGCCCAGCGGATGCCGCTGCGCGCAGTCAGCGGCGAGGCCATGCGCTGCAGGCCCAGCAGGAACAGCGTGGCGGCGACGAGGTAGCTGGCCTTGACCAGCCAATCGAGCAGTTCGACGGTGCTGATGTTCAAGCCTGCGGCTCCTTCGACTCGTCCTTGCCGCCCTTGGGCGCGCTCGGCTTGAACATTTCCAGCATGCGCGCGGTGACCACGTAGCCACCGGCGGCGTTGCCGGCACCGAGCACCACGGCGAGGAAGCCCAGCGCTTTCTCCAGCGGTGTCTGCGCATGCCCCAGCACCACCATCGCACCGATCAGCACGATGCCGTGGATGAAGTTGGAGCCCGACATCAGCGGGGTATGCAGGATCACCGGCACCCGCGAAATGATCACGTGGCCGGCGATGGCTGCCAGCATGAAGATGTACAGCGCTACGAACCCGTCACTCACTGGCAACGCTCCTGCTCTGTCTTCGTCGTCCCATCATAACCATGGGCTGAACCCGGTGCGCGCCCGGCGTCAACCGAAGCCGCGCTCACGCGTTGTCGATGGTGACCCCGAGCGAGGAACCGTACCCTGTGCTGGTGAGCAGCCCCGTCCCCCCGAGCGCCGAGACCGATGCCCTGCCGGCGTCGCTGGAAGCGTTCCTGGCCAGCGTCGGCCCGCGTGCGTTCCGCTTCGCCGAGGCCGGCCTGCGCCAGCGCGAAGACGCCATGGACGCGGTGCAGGACGCGCTGCTGCGCATGCTGGACTACGCCGACAAGCCGGCGGCCGAATGGGCGCCGCTGTTCTGGAGCATCCTGCGCCGGCGCGTGATCGACGTGCAGCGCCGGCGCCGCTTCCGCCTGCCGTTCTGGCGCGACAACCAGGACGCGGAAGGCGGCGGGATCGATTGGGCCGATCCCGGCCCGGACCCGGCACAGGCGCATGAACAGCGCCAGCAGTACCAGCATCTGGTAGACGCGTTGCGCCGCCTGCCCGCCCGCCAGCGCGAAGCCTTCACCCTGCGCGTGCTGCAGGACCTGGACGGGGCCACCACCGCCCGCGCCATGGGCTGCAGCGAAGGCGCGGTAAAAACCCATCTGGCACGCGCCCGCCAGGCGCTGCAGGATTACCTGGAGATCCACCCGTGAACCGCTCCCTGCCTTCCGATGACACCCTGCGCAGCCTGCACGCACAGTCGCTGCACGCGCTGTCGCCGGCGACGCTGGCCCGGCTGCGCCAGGCTCGCCACGGCGCCACGGCCGCCCATCGCGGGCGCTGGCGCTGGTGGCTGGCCAGTGCCTGTTCGCTGGTGGTGGCACTGGGTATCGGCCTGCAGTTCAGCGGCCATGGCACGCTGACGGGCTCTGCGCCGGCACCTGTGCTTGCCTCGGTGGAAGACAACAGCGCGCTCTACGACGAAAATCCCGATCTGTACCTGTGGCTGGGCGATACCGACCTGGCGATGGAGTGAACCATGCCCCGATTCAATCTCCTGCCGCTGCTGCTGACCTTGTCGCTGCTGCCGGCCCTCCCGGCACTGGCGCAGAGCGCCGCGCCCGCCCCTGCCGCACGCCCCGCGCCGCTGCCGGCTTGGGAACAGTTGAGTGAAGCACAGCGGGAATCCCTGCTGGCACCGCTGCGCGACCGCTGGAACAGCGCCGATGCCGGCCAGCGCCAGCGCATGCTCTCGCATGGCCAGCGCTGGCAGTCGATGAGCCCTGAGGAACGCGACAAGGCCCGACGTGGCCTGCGCCGCTTCGAGCACATGAGCCCGGAACAGCGTGAGCAGGCCCGGGCCCTGTTCGGCCAGATGCGGGATCTGCCGCCCGCGCAGCGCGACGCACTGCGCGAGCGCTGGTCGCAGATGACGCCGCAACAACGCAAGGACTGGGTGCGCGAGAACCCGCCGCCGGCGAAGCCGCGGTAACGCCTCCGCTTCGGTAGCGGGGGGGGGGGGGGGGGGGGGGGGGGGGGGGGGGGGGGGGGGGGGGG
>NZ_JBQEMR010000076.1:0-3835 GCF_052045015.1 Stenotrophomonas sp. 22692 | reverse complement strand
CGATCACCACAGCCCTGGTAGAGCCGGGCCACGCCCGGCGAGCGCAGCGGTACCCCACAAACAAACACGGCCCCTTCCGGGGCCGTGTCTTCAAGGCATCAGCGCAGCACCTGCTCCACCAGCTGCACGTCCACCGTCTGCAGCGGCTCGGCGGCATTGCGCGACAGCTGCACCTGGTAGGTGCCGCCGTCGATCTTCCACTGGCGGGCCTGCGCATCGTAGTGCGCCAGCGTCTTCGGCTCGGCTTCGATGCGGATGCGGCGCTGTTCGCCCGGCTGCAGGGTCACCTTGTCATAGCCGATCAGGCGGATCGGCGTGGTGCTGCCGGCCGGCAGCTTCAGGTACAGCTGGGCCACGTCGGCACCGGCGCGCTTGCCGGTGTTGCGAATGTCCACGCTGGCGACCAGGCGCGAGCCTTCCACACTCACCTTGAGGTTTTCATAGGCGAACGAGGTGTAGGACAGGCCATGACCGAACGCGAAGGTGGGCTTCAGGCCCTTGGCCGCCATCCACTTGTAACCGACGTTGGCACCTTCGATATCGAAATCGAACACATCACCGAACGGCTTGGCCGGCTTGAAGCCGAGGCCGTCGATGTGCGGGCGCGGCAGCTGCGATTCGTCCACCACCCAGGTCACCGGCAGGCGGCCGGACGGATTGACCTGGCCGGTCAACAGCGCGGCAATGCCTTCGCCACCGCGGATGCCCGGGTACCAGGCCTGCAGCATCGCCGGCACCTGCGCCAGCCATGGCGTGCGCACCGGCCCATTGGTTTCCAGCACCAGCACCGTCTTCGGGTTGGCCTTGGCCACCGCCGAGATCAGCGCGTCCTGGTTGTCCGGCAACTGCATGTCCGGCAGATCCACCGATTCGGCGGCCCACTGGGTGGCGAACACGATGGCGACGTCGGCCTGCGCGGCAGCCCTGGCCGCGGCGGCGGCGTTGGTGCCGTCCACGTACTCGATGGTCGCGTCCGGACGCGCTGCGCGCAGCGATTCCAGCGGCGAGGACGGGTGGAAGATCACCGGGCCCGGCCAGGTGGTCGGCAGCACGCCCGGCACCGCATTGGTGCCCTTGGCGGTCACGCCCACCATCGACGAACCACCGCCACCGATCACGCCCTTGTCGGCGTGGCCACCGATGATGACGATGCGCTTCACCGTGTCGGCCAGCGGCAGCAGGTTGCCTTCATTGCGCAGCAGCACGCTGCCCTCTTCCACCGTGCGCTGGGCGACGGCGAAGCCGGCCTCGGCATCGACCTTCTGGTGCTGCGGCGGGTTGTCGAAGTTGCCATGCAGGAACATCGTGCGCAGGATGCGCGCGACCATGTCATTCAGGCGCGCCTGCGGCACCACGCCGCCATGCACGGCCAGGCGCAGCGGCTCATCGAAGAACACCGCCGCGTCGAACACTTCGCCGGCCGACTGCTGGTCCAGGCCGGCCAGCGCCGCCTTCGAACCGCTGTGCACGCCACCCCAGTCGGACATCACGAAACCGGGGAACTTCCATTCCTGCTTCAGCACCTGGTTCATCAGGTAGCCGTTCTCGCAGCCGTAGGTGCCGTTGATCTTGTTGTACGAGCACATCGCCACGCCCGGGCGGCCGGCTTCCAGCGCGATCTCGAAGGCCAGGAGGTCCGACTCGTGCATGGCCTGTTCGCCAATGCGCACGTCGTGGAAGTTGCGGCGGGTCTCCATGTCGTTCAGCGCGAAGTGCTTCATCGAGGAGATCACGTGCTGGCTCTGCACGCCCTGGATCAGCGCGCCGACCATCGAACCGGCCAGCAGCGGATCTTCACCGGCATATTCGAAGTTGCGGCCATTGCGCGGATCACGCTGCAGGTTGACGCTGCCCGACAGCAGGATGTTGAAGCGCTGCTGCCATGCCTCGCGGCCCATGATCGCGCCACCCGCGAAGGCGACCTGCCGGTTCCAGCTCGATGCGGTGGATGGGCCCGATGGCATCGCCGTGGCGAAATCACCGGGGCGGATGCCGCCCGGATTGGTCACGCCGACGCCGGCATCGGCCGACTGCTGCGACGGAATGCCCAGGCGCGGCACTGCCGGCACGAAGCCGGCCGAACCGACCGCGCCTTCCGGCAACGGGCCACCGTCCTTGCCCAGCCCGAAGTAGCTGTGCAGCATCTGGAACTTCTCATCCTCGGTCATCGCCTTCAGCAGCAGCGCAGCGCGCGCATCGGCGTTGAGGGTGGTGTCCATCCACGGCCTGTCGCCATGTTTGTCGGCGGCATAGGCCAGGGTCAGCAGGGTGGCGCGCAGGGTGTTGCCTTCCAGCTTGAACGGCGCACTGCTGGCGGCCTGGAAACCATCGCTGAAATAGCTGGCATCGGCTTCCAGGGCGACACGCGCCGGATCGAAGCCTGCGGCCTTGGCCGATTCACCGGCCACCGCACCGAGCAGCACCGCCGGTGCACCCAGCCGCGAACGGGTGACCAGCGCTGGCAGCTGCGCGGCACCTGCACCGGCATCGGTGTAGACCGCCACCGTGTGGCGGCCATCGTCCAGGCGCAGGTAGCTCAGGCCCGGCTGGTCCGGGCCGGATTCAGCGGCGATCGGCAGCCGGGTCAGCACGGCCTGGCCGCGCTGGATCTGGCCATCGTCCCTGCCGGCGGCGATGAAGCGGTACTCGTAGCCCAGGCCATCGGCCAGCACCTGCAGCGGATCGACCTGGCCGATGCCGCGCTGCACCTGGCGCACGCTCACCGCGTCCACCTGCAGGGTCTTCAGCTGGGCGGCCAGGGCCGGCATCGTCTCGGCGGTCGGGGCCTGTTCCAGGGTCAGCACGGTGAACGCGGCGGGGTCAGCCCAGGCCGGGGCGGCCAGTGCGACAGACAGGGCCAGGGACAGTGCAAGCGGCTTTGTAAACGTTTTCATCGGCAGGCGTAATTCCGTTGCCAAGGCAATCGGTCCAGGGAAAGTGCCGCCGAAGGGTGCAGCGTTCATGCCGCGCAGGAATTGCCAGGCAACCTCCCGCAGGCCGAAGGACGGGCCGGTCTGCGCCTGGGACCCTCCTCCCGGCGTGACAACCTGCCTGTCCGGGCCGCGCAGGGCGACCCAATCCTGTGAAGATTGTGCGAGGGCGTTCACACCTGTCAACAGGACCTAAGTCACAGAGGCAACCCGGCCAGCGGTTATCAGGCCATCACCGGCGGTCATCAGCAGGCCGCGTGGGGCTGCCGATAATGAGGTGTCACCGGCCCTGGACCCCGCCCATGAACATACACCGCGACTTCGATCATCTCTGGCGTGACCGCTGTGATACCTCCACCCAGCGCAGCCCACGCGTGCTGATCCGGGTATTCGTTGCCCCTGGCGAACTGGAGCGCAGCGTGGCGTTCTACGAGCAGTTGCAGGGTGTGGTGGCCGATGCGGGCTTCCCGTTTCCCGATGCCGGCCTACGCCTGGCGATGGTCGGTGCATTCCTGCTGATCGAAGGTTGCGATGAGGCGCTGGCGCCATTCACTTCGACCACGGGGACGCTGCTGGTCGATGACGTTCGGCCCTATCACGACAAACTGGTCGCGGCCGGTGCCGAGATCATCTTCCCGCTGCAGGTGGTGCCGACCGGGGCGGCGTTCAATGCGGTGCATCCCGATGGCACGGTGGTCGAGTACGTGCATCACCGGCCGGATCCGCACGGGCGGTGAGAGTGCGCGCGACCGGGCTGCGCCCGGCACCCGCAGAGGCAACGGCCAATGCAACAGCAGAAGCAAAAGCTGGGTTCCTGTGGGGTGGCGGGGTGGGTCCGGTTGCGGGGGACGGCGCAAGTACGTCCATGTAGCCTCGGTCGCGCCATCCATGGCGCTCACGCCCCC
>NZ_JBQEMR010000075.1:0-4450 GCF_052045015.1 Stenotrophomonas sp. 22692 | reverse complement strand
GCCCCTGTAGAGCCGAGCCCATGCTCGGCTGCCGCTCCTGCCGAAGACAGCCGAGCATGGGCTCGGCTCTACAGAAACAAAGGCATGGCAAGCAGTAAAACGTGATGATCAGTTCAGTGTGTGACCGCGTCCGCAGCCTGGATGGCGGCGTCGAACAGGCGCTGTACCGGCGGGCCCATTTCCCCGGCCAGCAACGCCAGCAGGAACAGGCCCAGCAGCAGTGAGACCGGCAGGCCCAGCTGGATCGGGTTCAGTGCCGGGGCCGCACGGGCCAGCACGCCGAACGCCAGATTCACTGCCAGCATCGCCACGGTCAGCGGGATCGCCAGGGTCAATGCGCCGCGCAGTACGGTCAGCAGGAAGGTCGGGGCGATGCTGAAGAAGGCGTGCGGGTCGGGCAGCGGCGCGCCGATCGGCAGCGCCCGGTAGCTGTCCACCACCAGTGAGATCAGCGCCAGGTGCCCGTTGGCGGTGAAGAACAGCAGGCCGAACAGCAGATAGAACCACTGGCCGATCACGCCCGAGGTGCCGCCACGCAGTGGGTCACTCATCTGCGCGAAGGCCAGGCCGGTGCCCTGGGCAATCAGTTCGCCGGCCATCGCCCCGGCCTCGAACACCAGCCGTAGCAGGAAGCCGATGGACACGCCGATGGCCAGTTCGCGGGCGATGGTCAGGACCGTGGCGGCATCGAAGCCCGTCCAGTCCGGTACTGGCGGCAGCAGCGGCGCCAGCGCGATGGCCAGGGTCCCGGCCAGCACGACGCGCACCCGCGCGGGAACGGCACGGGTGCCGACCATCGGCATGGCCATGGCCACGGCACCGATGCGCAGCATGGTCCACAGCACGGTGCCGATCATGCCGAAGGCCTGCAGGCCGTCGGCTGCCATCTGGGTGGCGGCGTCCATCGAAGCGCGTGTCCTAGCCGATCAGGTGTGGAATGCGCTGGAACAGCAGCGTGGTGAACTCCACCAGGTGGCCGATCAGCAGGCTGCCCAGCGCGAACAGCACCGCGGTCAGCGCCGCCGCCTTGGCGACGAAGGCGATGGTCGGTTCGTTGAGCTGGGTCGCGGCCTGCACCACGCCCACCACCACGCCCACCACCAGCACGGTGAGCAGCAGCGGGCCAGCCACCCACAATACGGTGATCAGGCCGCCACGCAGTTCGGTCAAGGCAAGTTCGGGAGACATTCGGATTCCATCTGCTTATGTAGAGTCGAGCCAGGCTCGACTGCCTTTCGATCACGCCGGATTGAAGCTCGCCGCCAACGTGCCCACGGTCAGCACCCAGCCATCCACCAGCACGAACAGCAGGATCTTGAACGGTGCCGACACCAGCATCGGCGACAGCATCATCATGCCCATCGACATCAGCACGCTGGCCACGACCAGGTCGATGATCACGAACGGGATGAAGATCAGGAATCCGATTTCGAAGGCGGTCTTCAGTTCGCTGGTGACGAACGAGGCGACCAGCACCGGGAACGGAATCGCATCGGGGCTGGCGTAGGTGCCGTGCCCGGCGATGCCGGCGAAGGTCATCAGGTCGGTCTCGCGGATCTGCGCCAGCATGAAGGCGCGCAGCGGCGAGGTGGTCAGCGTCCAGGCGGTCTGGAAGTCGATCTCGCCATTGAGATAGGGCGCCATGCCGGTGCTCCAGGCCTTGTCCCAGGTCGGCAGCATGATCATTGCGGTCAGGAACAGCGCCAAACCCAGCAGCACCTGGTTGGACGGCGTCTGGCCGGTGCCCAATGCCTGGCGCAGCAGGCCCAGCACGATGATGATGCGGGTGAACGAGGTCAGCACCAGCAGCATCGACGGGATCAGGGTGATCGCCGTCATCAGCAGCAGGGTCTGCAGCGGCAGGCTGACCGGCGCACCGCCGATTTTGCCCACGTTGATGTCCGGCAGCGGCGTGGTCGGGGCGCCCGGGGCGGCGAAGGCCAGTGCCGGCAACAGGCACAGGGCAAGCATCAGCAGCCACGGCATCAGGGTGGCAAGACGGGTACGGGTGACACGCATGTCAGGGGTCCTTGCGCAGCCGCTGCTGCAGCAGCTGGGCGAAATTCGGCAGGTTCTTGAAGTCCGGCACGCGCACCGGTGCCGGCGGCGGCAGCGGTTCGGGCAGGGTATGCAGGGTGTTGATGCCGCCGGCGGTGACGCCCAGCAGCAGTTGCTGGCCATTGACCTCGACCACCACCACGCGTTCCTTGGCGCCGACACTGAGGCTGGCCACCAGCTTCATGCCTTCGGCCGGGCGGAAGCCGCTGCCGGGCATGCGCTTGAGCAACCAGCCCAGGCCGACGACCAGGGCCAGCACGGCCAGCAGCGCCAGCACCGCACCGAACAGGCTGGGTGCGGCGGCCGCATGCTGGCCGACCTGCGGGCCAACCGGGGCGGCGGTCTTGCCGGCCGCCAGCAGGGTGGAGGCCAGCAGGCTCAACGCAGTCTCCGGATCCGCTCGCTCGGGCTGACCACATCGGTCAGGCGCACGCCGAAGCGGTCATTGATCACCACGACTTCGCCATGGGCGATCAGGGTGCCGTTGACGAACACATCCAGCGATTCGCCGGCGCCGCGTTCCAGTTCCACCACCGAACCCTGGTTGAGCTGTAGCAGGTTGCGGATCGGCAGGCGGGCGCGACCGACTTCCAGCGACAGGGTCACCGGCACGTCCAGGATCACGTCCAGGTTCAGGTCAGGACCGTTCGCCTCATCGGCCTGCAGGCTGCTGAACTGGGCCGGGGTCGGTTCGAGGGCGTCGATATCGTTCATTGCGGGTCTTCCTGGATGACGGGTGCGCGCGGGCGGGTGCCCGGCGGATGGGTAGCGGTGATCTTCACGGCGTTCATGCCGTTGGCGATGCCGAACTCGCCGGTGAACACGGGAATGTTCTCCACGCACAGCGGCACCTGCGGGCTGAGTTCGATCGGCAGGATGTCGCCGACCTTCAGCTGGGTCAGGTCGCGCAGGGTCATGCGCTTGCTGGCCAGTACGCTGGACAGGGTCACCTCGGCGATGTTGAGCTGTTCGCGCAGGGTCTGGCCCCAGCTCTCGTCGCGGTCATTGCGGTCGCTCTGGATGCCGGCGTCGAGCAGCTCGCGGATCGGCTCCAGCATCGAGTACGGCAGGGTCACGTGGATGTCGCCGCCACCGCCGTCGAGCTCGACGTGCAGGCGGCACACCACCACGTACTCGCGCGGCGTCACGATGTTGGCGAAGTGCGGGTTGATTTCCGAGTTGATGTACTCGAAGTCGACATCCATCACCGGTGCCCAGGCTTCGCGAAGGTCGGCGAAGGTCTGCTTCAGCAGCAGGTGGATCACCCGCATTTCGGTGGCGGTGAACTCGCGGCCTTCGATGCGGGTGGGGTAGCGCCCGTCGCCGCCGAAGAAGTTGTCGACGATGGCGAACACCAGGGTCGGTTCGAACACGATCAGGCCGGTACCGCGCAGCGGCTTGAAGCGGATCAGGTTCAGGTTTGTCGGCACATACAGCGAGTGCATGTAGTCGTTGAACTTGATCAGCTCGATGCCGCGCACCGACAGTTCGGCCGAACGGCGGATCAGATTGAACAGGCCGATCCGCCACAGCCGCGCGAAGCGCTCGTGGACCATTTCCAGGGTCGGCATGCGACCGCGGATGATGCGGTCCTGGCTGGCGAAGTCGTACGAACGCGCCTCGCCTGATGGCGGTTCCGGATCGGTCTCGACCGCACCACTGTCCACGCCGTGGAGCAGGGCATCAATCTCGTCCTGGGACAGCAGGTCATTCATCGGTGGGCCCTTACTGGGTCACGAAGCTGGTGAACAGCAGATCGTCGGCGCCGTTGCTGCCGGTCTCGGCCTTGAGCACTTTCTGCACTTCGGCCAGCGAAGCGGCCTGCAGCTTCTGCTTGCCGGCGACATCGGCGATCTGGTCCGGGCTGACCTGCGAGAACAGCATCAGCAGGCGTGCGCGGATGGCGGGGGCATGGGTCTTGATCGCTTCCAGCGCGGTCGGGTCGCGGGTCATCAGCTGCACTTCCAGCTGCAGGTAGCGCGGGCCGTCGACCGGGCCGTTGAGGTTGACCACGAACGCGGGGTCCAGCGCGAAGTACTGCGCCGGTGCCGGAGTGCTGGCCTTCTTCGGGGTCTGCGCGGTCTTCTCTTCGTGCTTGGACTGGGTGAAGAACCAGACGCCGCCACCGGCGGCAGCGGCGGCCAGTACGGCCACCAGTGCGGTGATCAGGATCGGACTACGCGGCTTGGCGGCCTTGTCCTTCTCGGCGGTCTTCTTGGTTTTGTCAGCGGCTGCGGCCACGGGGTGAAGCTCCTGAGGGTTGCTTCACCGGGATATGCAAGGGGTGTGCCGGAGCCGGGGCAGAGGGGTGTGACGGAATTCCGTCGGATGCCTGTATCGGTAGCGGGGGGGGGGGGGGGGGGGGGGGGGGGGGGGGGGGGGGGGGGGGGGG
>NZ_JBQEMR010000074.1:0-4603 GCF_052045015.1 Stenotrophomonas sp. 22692 | reverse complement strand
TGGCGCCATGGATGGCGCCATCGAGCCCCCATGGACGGGTTTACGGCGTGTCCTGACCACCCACACCGCCCCGCCATCCCACGGAATGCCGCTTCTGCTGTTGCTGTTGCTGTTGCTGTTGCTTCGGATTCTGGGCAGGTGCAGGGCTGCAAGCCCTGCCGAAAAACCCTTACCGCACTTGCTCCTGCTTGCGCACGATCGCCATCGCGATCTCCAGCGACTGCTCGTAGTTCAACCGCGGGTCCACGGTCGAACGGTAGGCGCGCTCCAGATCACGCTCGGTCAGCTCGCGTGCGCCACCGGTGCATTCGGTCACGTCCTCGCCGGTCAGCTCCAGGTGCACCCCCCCCAGGCGCGTGCCTGCGGCCGCATGCAGATCGAACGACATCTCCACTTCGCCACGCACATTGTCGAAGCGACGTGTCTTGAAACCGTTGGCGGTACTTTCGGTGTTGCCATGCATCGCATCGCACACCCACAGCACGCGACGGCCATCGCGCTTGACCGCATCCAGCAGCGGCGGCAGCTTCTCGGCGATCTGCGCCGCACCCATGCGGTGGATGAAACTCAGGCGGCCCGGTTCGTCATGCGGGTTGAGCACGTCGATCAGGCGCAGCAGCTGGTCCGGCGTCACCGATGGGCCGACCTTGATCGCGATCGGATTGCGCACGCCACGCAGGTATTCCACGTGTGCGCCATCGAGCGCAGCGGTGCGCATGCCAATCCACGGGTAATGCGTGCTCAGGTTCAACCAGCCCTGCTGGCGCGGCACCTGCCGGGTCAGCGCCTGCTCGTAGGGCAGCAGCAACGCCTCGTGCGAGGTGTAGAAATCGATGCGGTTGAGGTTGTGCACGCGGGCCCCGGCCAGGGTCTCCATGAAGTGCACCGCATCACCGATCGAGGCCACCATCTTCTGGTACTCGGCGGCCAGCGGCGAGTGGCTTACCCATTCCAGGTTCCAGTATTCGGGGTGGTGAAGGTCGGCGAAGCCACCGTCGATCAGCGCACGCACGAAATTCATCGTCATCGCCGAGTGCGCGTGGGCCTGCAGCATCCGCTTCGGGTCCGGCAGGCGCGCCGCCTCGGTGAAGGCCGGCGCGTTGATCACATCGCCGCGGTAGCTCGGCAGCGTCACACCGTCGCGGGTCTCGGTATCGGCCGAACGCGGCTTGGCGTACTGGCCGGCGAAACGACCGACGCGGATCACCGGCTGGCGCAGGCCGTGAACCAGCACCAGGCTCATCTGCAGCAGCACCTTCAGGCGGTTGGAGATGGTGCCCGATTCGCAGTCGCTGAAATTCTCGGCGCAGTCGCCACCCTGCAGCAGGAAGCGCTTGCCCTCCTGGGCCTCGGCCAGCTGCTGCTTCAGCGCCAGGATCTCCCACGAGGTGACCAGCGGCGGCAGCCGCTTCAGCTCGTGCAGGGCAGCGTCCAGCGCCACAGGGTCCGGATAGGTCGGCATCTGCAGCGCGGTCTTGCCACGCCAGCTCTCCGGCGACCAGGCAGCGCCGGTGGCCGCTGCGACGGGATCGGGGACAGGCGAAACGGCGGACAGGCTCATTGCAGGCTTCCGGAGGTGGGAGACGTTCATGGTCGCAGAGCCGACCGCTGTCGCAAAGGGTCGAACGTCGTCTGCACATGACTGAACGCCGGGGAAAGGGCATCGCGACCGGCCAAAAGCGGCATGCTCACGGCCAGCCGGACAGGCGCATGATTCGCCACGCATTGTTACGAAGTAACACTCAATCCCCATTGGCCCCTTCCACAGCGTATCCGCCATGAAGCCCTCCCTGCTCGCTACCGGCATCACCTTCGCCCTGACCCTGGCCAGCCTGCCTTCCCTCGCTGTGGCCGCCGATGCCGCCGCTCCCGTGAAGGATCTCGACACGGTCACCGTCAGCGCCCAACTCGACCAGGCCCGCAACGCACTGTCGCCGGACATCGGCAGCAGCCAGTACCAGATCACCGCCGAGGACATCCAGAAGCAGCCGCTGGGCGCCTCCGCGCCGCTCAGCCAGGTGCTGCTGCAGGCGCCGGGCGTGGTCCAGGATTCCTATGGCGGCGTGCACGTGCGCGGCGACCACGCCAATCTGCAGTACCGCATCAACGGCGTGCTGTTGCCCGAATCGATCTCCGGCTTCGGCCAGACCCTGGATGCGCGCACGATCAAGAGCATCCGGCTGATGGACGGGGCATTGCCAGCACAGTTCGGCGAGCGCACCGCCGCGGTGGTCGACATCACCACCCGCAGCGGCGCCGAGCTCGGCAATGGCGGCAGCGTCGGCATCACCACCGGCTCGTTCGGCAAGGTCAATCCGAATGCCTCATGGTGGGGCTCGCAGGGGCGCTGGAGCTGGTTCCTGACCGGCAACTACGATCAGAACGAAGTCGGCCTGGAGAACCCGACCCGTTCGCGCAAGCCGGAGCATGACGATACCCACCAAGGCAAGGCGTTCGCCGACCTGACCTATCTGGTCAACGACACCACCTGCCTGAGCGTGTTCGCCGGCTTCGCCAACAACCGCTTCCAGATTCCGGTCAACCCCGGCCAGACGCCGCAGTTCGGCTACCTGGACACCACCACCTTCGATTCCAGCCAGCTGGATGAGACCCAGCGCGAGACCACGCGCTTCGGCATGCTGGTGCTGCAGGGCACACTGGGCGACACCGCCTACCAGGTCTCGGCCGGGCAGCGTTACAGCGATGTCGGCTTCAATCCTGATGTGGTCGGCGATCTGGTGTTCAGCGGCGTCGCCTCGCAGGTCCAGCGCAGCAACCGCGCCAACACCCTGCAGGCCGACTTCTCCACCCCACTGGGCAACGACCACACATTGCGCTACGGCCTGTACGGCAACTACGAGAACGCGCGGGCCAGCAACAACAGCTGGGTATTCCCGGTTGATGATGCCGGCCAGCAGTCCAGCACCACACCGCTGCTGATACCTGACCGCAGCGCGTTCCATGCCAGCACGCTGGCGTTGTACGTGCAGGACGAATGGAAGCTCGGCGACGACTGGACCGCGAACTACGGCCTGCGTGGCGACCGCTACAAAGCCTTCGGCCACACCGAGGGCCAGCTCAGCCCGCGCGTGGGCGTGGTCTGGAATGCCAGCGACAGCACCACCGTGCACGCCGGCTATTCACGTTACTTCACGCCACCGGCCAGCGAACTGATCGCCAGCAGCGACATCGCGCTATACGACGGCACCACCAACCAGCAGCCCAGCGGCGGCAACAACACGCCGCTGGCCGAGCGCAGCGACTACTACGACATCGGCGTCTCGCAGCAACTGGGCGAGCACCTGACCCTGGGCCTGGATGCGTATGACCGACGCGTCGCCCGCCTGCAGGACGAAGGCCAGTTCGGCGCCGCCTACATCTATTCGACCTTCAACTATCGCCGTGGCCATATCCGCGGCCTGGAGTTCAGTGCCGACTACAGCAACGGTCCGTTCAGCGCCTACTTCAACGCCGCGCTGAACAAGGCCATCGGTACCGACGTCATCACCGGCCAGTACAACCTCGATCCGGACGCGCTGGCCTATGTGGCCAACCACTGGATCCACCTCGACCACGACCAGAAGCTGACGTCGTCCGGTGGCCTCAGTTACGCCTTCGCCGGGCACAACCGGATCGGGGCCAACTACGTGTTCGGCAGCGGCCTGCGTTCGGACATTGAGGGCGTGCCCAATGGTGGCGAGCTGCCGTCCTACCTGCAGGTGAATCTCAGCGCCGGACACGATTTCAACGCCGACAGCGGTCATCCGCTGCATGTGCAGCTGGCCGTGATCAACGCACTGGACCGCAGCTACCAGCTGCGCGATGGCGGCGGTGTCGGCGTGTTCGCCCCGCAGTGGGGGCCGCGCCGTGGCGCTTACCTGAGCCTGCAGCAGGACTTCTGAGGTAGTGCCGGCCGGCGGCCGGCACTGCCCTGCTTCAGCGCTTGACCTTGCGCAGCGACACCACCAGCGCCCACAGCGCCAGCAGCACGAACCACACGGCCGACCACATCGGCATGGTCAGGCCCAGGAACGTCCAGTCGATGTTGCCGCAGTTGCCGGTACCGGTCAGCACGGTGCGGAACACTTCCAGCGGGCCCATGGTCTCGCTCAGGAAGGCCAGCGGCGGGCCACAGGTGGAACCCATTTCCGGCGGCAGCATCTGCACGTAGACGTGGCGCGCGGCGATGCCGACACCCACTGCGGCGGCAATGAAGGCCAGCACGCCATAGGTCGCGCGGCCGGGGCGATTGGACGGACCATGCAGCGCGCCGATCAGGAACAGCAGGCCGAGCGCGGCGAAGGCCAAGCGCTGGAAGATGCACAGCGGACACGGCTCCAGGCCCATCTTCAGCTGCAGGAAGATCGCGTAGCCAAGCAGGCCCGCGCAGATCAGGAAGCCCAGGAAGAACTGGGCGCGGAAGGGCCAGCGCAGTGGATTCATCGTCAACGCTCGAATGGATCAGGCGCCAAGCGTAACCGAGAGTGCGCGCCGTCTGAACCGTCACAGGTGACGCCTGTCGGAACGGTGTGGGTCGCATTGTGCCGCAGGTAGCGGGGGGGGGGGGGGGGGGGGGGGGGGGGGGGGGGGGGGGGGGGGGGGG
>NZ_JBQEMR010000073.1:2500-5338 GCF_052045015.1 Stenotrophomonas sp. 22692 | reverse complement strand
CTTCCGAGTTCGGGATGGGATCGGGTGGTTCCACAGCGCTAATTTCACCAGGGAGGCGGTTGGAGCGTCGCCATCCAATACAGCTGGATAAGGCGCCTGCCTCTCGTAGTTCTTGTGACGTAGCGTGCACTTGGATGCTCTTACGACGCTGTCGTAAAGCCAAGGCAACTTGAGGTTATATGGTCAAGCCTCTCGGATCATTAGTATCAGTTAGCTCAATACATTGCTGTACTTACACACCTGACCTATCAACCACGTAGTCTACATGGTTCCTTCAGGGGGCTTGTGCCCCGGGAGATCTCATCTTGAGGCGCGCTTCCCGCTTAGATGCTTTCAGCGGTTATCGCTTCCGAACATAGCTACCCGGCAATGCCACTGGCGTGACAACCGGAACACCAGAGGTTCGTCCACTCCGGTCCTCTCGTACTAGGAGCAGCCCCTCTCAAATCTCCAACGCCCATGGCAGATAGGGACCGAACTGTCTCACGACGTTCTGAACCCAGCTCGCGTACCACTTTAAATGGCGAACAGCCATACCCTTGGGACCGACTACAGCCCCAGGATGTGATGAGCCGACATCGAGGTGCCAAACACCGCCGTCGATATGAACTCTTGGGCGGTATCAGCCTGTTATCCCCGGAGTACCTTTTATCCGTTGAGCGATGGCCCTTCCATACAGAACCACCGGATCACTAAGTCCTAGTTTCCTACCTGCTTGATCCGTCGATCTTGCAGTCAAGCACGCTTATGCCTTTGCACACAGTGCGCGATGTCCGACCGCGCTGAGCGTACCTTCGAGCTCCTCCGTTACTCTTTAGGAGGAGACCGCCCCAGTCAAACTACCCACCATACACGGTCCCCGACCCAGATAATGGGCCCAGGTTAGAACGTCAAGCACGACAGGGTGGTATTTCAAGGATGGCTCCGCCACAGCTAGCGCCATGGTTTCATAGCCTCCCACCTATCCTACACAGACGAACTCAACGTTCAGTGTAAAGCTATAGTAAAGGTTCACGGGGTCTTTCCGTCTTGCCACGGGAACGCTGCATCTTCACAGCGATTTCAATTTCACTGAGTCTCGGGTGGAGACAGCGCCGCTGTCGTTACGCCATTCGTGCAGGTCGGAACTTACCCGACAAGGAATTTCGCTACCTTAGGACCGTTATAGTTACGGCCGCCGTTTACTGGGGCTTCGATCAAGAGCTTCGCCTTGCGGCTGACCCCATCAATTAACCTTCCAGCACCGGGCAGGCGTCACACCCTATACGTCCACTTTCGTGTTTGCAGAGTGCTGTGTTTTTGATAAACAGTCGCAGCGGCCTGGTTACTGCGACCCTCTTCAGCTATAGCTCGCACGAGCCACCAAAAAGGGTGCACCTTCTCCCGAAGTTACGGTGCCATGTTGCCTAGTTCCTTCACCCGAGTTCTCTCAAGCGCCTGAGAATTCTCATCCTACCCACCTGTGTCGGTTTACGGTACGGTCTGCGTAAGCTGAAGCTTAGGAGCTTTTCCTGGAAGCGTGGTATCAGTGACTTCGCCATAAAGGCTCGTCTCGGTGCTCGGTCTTAAAGGATCCCGGATTTGCCAAAGATCCAAACCTACCGCCTTTCCCCAGGACAACCAACGCCTGGTACACCTAACCTTCTCCGTCCCTCCATCGCACTTACGCGAGGTGCAGGAATATTAACCTGCTTCCCATCGACTACGACTTTCGTCCTCGCCTTAGGGGCCGACTCACCCTGCGCCGATTAACGTTGCGCAAGGAAACCTTGGGCTTTCGGCGTGCGGGTTTTTCACCCGCATTATCGTTACTCATGTCAGCATTCGCACTTCCGATACCTCCAGCAGACTTCTCAATCCACCTTCAACGGCTTACGGAACGCTCCTCTACCGCGCATAACAAAGTTATGCACCCCAAGCTTCGGTTCTGTGCTTAGCCCCGTTAAATCTTCCCCGCAGACCGACTCGACCAGTGAGCTATTACGCTTTCTTTAAAGGGTGGCTGCTTCTAAGCCAACCTCCTGGCTGTCTGTGCCTTTCCACATGGTTTTCCACTTAGCACAAAATTTGGGACCTTAGCTGTGGGTCTGGGTTGTTTCCCTTTTCACGACGGACGTTAGCACCCGCCGTGTGTCTCCCATACAGTCCGTCTCGGTATTCGGAGTTTGCAATGGTTTGGTAAGTCGCGATGACCCCCTAGCCATAACAGTGCTCTACCCCCGAGAGGATACATATGAGGCGCTACCTAAATAGCTTTCGAGGAGAACCAGCTATCTCCGGGTTCGATTAGCTTTTCACTCCTAATCACACCTCATCCCCTACCTTTGCAACGGGAGTGGGTTCGGGCCTCCAGTGCGTGTTACCGCACCTTCACCCTGGGCATGACTAGATCACCCGGTTTCGGGTCTACTGCCCGCGACTATGCGCCCTTATCAGACTCGGTTTCCCTTCGCCTCCCCTATACGGTTAAGCTTGCCACGAACAGTAAGTCGCTGACCCATTATACAAAAGGTACGCAGTCACTCCTTGCGGAGCTCCTACTGCTTGTACGCACACGGTTTCAGGTTCTATTTCACTCCCCTCTCCGGGGTTCTTTTCGCCTTTCCCTCACGGTACTGGTTCACTATCGGTCGGTCAGTAGTATTTAGCCTTGGAGGATGGTCCCCCCATGTTCAGACAGGGTTTCACGTGCCCCGCCCTACTCGTCTTCACTGAAATGGCCCTTTCAGATACAGGGCTATCACCTTCTATGGCCGCTCTTTCCAGAGCGTTTTCCTAGAACCAAATCAGCTTAAGGGCTAGTCCGCGTTCGCTCGTCGCTACTTACGGAATCTCGGT
>NZ_JBQEMR010000072.1:0-5347 GCF_052045015.1 Stenotrophomonas sp. 22692 | reverse complement strand
GCGCCATGGATGGCGCCATCGAGCCCCCATGGATGGGTTTACGGCGTGTCCTGCCGGGCCACACCCACCCGACCAGCCCTCAACTGCCCAGCGCTGCTCTGGCTGTTGACGTTGCCTCTGCAGGTGCAGGGCGCAGCCCTGCCGGCCCCCATTCACCCAACATTAGCGGGCACGGCCGGATCATCCGGCCGCCATGCCCCGTCGCCCTCTCCTGCTAGCGCTGTTGCTGCTGCCCAGCCTGTGGCCCGGGCTGGCCGCCGCGCGCACCGTCTACCGCTGCGTGCAGGGCAACACCGTCAGCCTGGCCACCGCGCCGGAACCCGGTTCACGCTGCACCGCGAAGGAAATCGACGACAACGCCATCCAGGCCCCGAACCTGTGGGGCAACATGGGCGTGTTCAGCGGCGTGCTGTACGAGCGCGAGCAGGATGGCGCGCTGGTCTACTCCACCCGCAACCTGCCCGGCTCGCGGGTGTTCCTGAAGTTCACAGTGGCCACGCCGCCAGGTGAACCTGCCCACGAAGGCCTGGGCAAGGTCGGCAAGCCGCAGTTGGCGCAGCACGCCAAACAGTTCAAGGCTGCGGCCAAGGCTACGGGCGTCGATGACGCGTGGCTGCGCGCGATTGCCCATGCTGAAAGCAACTTCGATGCGCTGGCGGTGTCCAGCAAGGGCGCACAGGGCGTGATGCAGTTGATGCCGGACACCGCGCAGGAGTACGGCGTGAATGATCCGTTCTCGCCCCAGCAGTCGATCGATGGCGGCGCCCGCTACATGCGTGCGCTGCTGCGTCGCTACAACGGTGACCGGCCGCTGGCAGCGGCTGCGTACAACGCCGGCATCGGCGCGGTCACCCGCTACAAGGGCGTGCCGCCCTATGCCGAAACCCTGGCCTATGTGGACAAGGTGATGGCGCTGTACGCGCGCTACCGCGAGGCGATGGGCATCCGTACCGAGGTGCCGGCGCGCTAGGCCAGTGGCGCTACACAAAAGCTCCTCAGCGCGAGGTGGAAGTGCTGACCAGTTCGTAGCGTTCGATCCGGCCCAGGCGGTCAACCTCGGCCTGCACGTCGGCGCGTTGCTTCAGCGCACGCCAGGCCGCATCGATCTTCACGTCACCGGGCAGCGACGGATAGGTGCGCATGTCCTGCAGGGAGGCCAGTGTCTCGCCGCGCTCGACGGGTGAGCGCAGCTGTTCGATCAGCACGGCAGCGGCGCCGTCGAGATTGCCCTCGTCCAGCAGCATCTCGCGCTGGAACAGGCGCGCGTCATCGCCCTGGGCCAGGATCGCTGCACGCGCGGCCTGTTCGGCCTTGGCATCGCCACGTTCACGGGCGGCAACGAACTGCAGCAGTGCCTGGGCCGCCTTGCCGTATCCGGCCAGGCCCGGCATGTCATTCACCGCGGTGGCGGCATCCTGCATGCGGCCCAGCGAACTGAACACGAAGCCGACGTTGAACTGGTGCTCGGCACCATCCGGGCCCAGTGCGCCGATGCGTGCGGCCAGTTTGGCTGCCGCCAGCGCATCATCGGTACGGCCCAGCCGGCGCAGCGCCGTAAGCCGGCTGTTGAGCAGCCACGCCACCCATTCGGCTTCCGCCGCCGAGGGCGACTCGCCCTCGGCCGCCGCACTGGCCATGCCATCGGTCAGTGCCAGCACTTCCTCGTTGCGGTCCAGCATCAGCAGCGTGCTGCTGAACTCGGCCATGCGTGCATCCAGCGCCCGGTCGAGCAGGCCGGAAACCCGCAGTTCGTCGAGGTGCTTCTGTGCAGCCTGCACCGGATCGAAGCGGGCATCGGCGCGGTCGACATAGCGGTCAAACCGTTTGTCACTGCGCAGGCGGATGATTTCGGCGGGACCGGTGATGCGCGCCAGCGTGGCGGGAATATCGTCGCCACGGCCGTTGTCGGCCTGCAGCGTGGCCAGTGCCAGCCACATTCCGGTGGGTTCCAGGCCGCCGCTCTTCCAGCCGTTGTCGAACAGCGCCTGCAGCAGTTCCATGCGCTGCTGCGGCTGGTCCCGCAGGCGGAACTGCAGGTAGTTGATCGCGTGGCGGTCCACCGGCAACGGCGCGTCGGCATGCTTCAGTGCCTGCACCAGGTGCTTCGTGGCGGGCGCTGGTTGGTTCTCGGACAGTTCCACCGAGACCAGGGTCAGCAGGATCTGCGCATCGTCCGGCAGTGCTTCCTGAGCGCGCTGCAGGTAGCGGCGGGCCTGATCCGGCTTCTTCTGCACCATCGCGGTCCAGCCAGCCACCTGCGCGGCGCGGCCGCGATGTTCGGCATCGAAGTCATCCAGCATTGGATCTTCCATCAGCCGTTCCATCGCGATCAGCGCGCCCAGCGTGTTGCCACTGCGCGACTGCTGGATGGCCTCATCCCATCGCGTGGCATAGGCCTGGTGCATTGCATCGGCGGTGACGGACGGCTTCTGTGGCACCAACGTGATCGAGGCGGTGGCGGATGAACTGGCCAATGCGGCAATCAGCAGGGCGGCGAGGGGGAGGATGCGGGGCATGGAGGATCTCCATCCGTGGGAACCGCATTGAACCCGCTGCAGCCAGCGAGAACAAGCGCGATGGATGGAACTCTGGCGTTTGGCCGTTTGATTGGCCATGGCGGATCGTGCGTTCAGCGTCTATTGTCGGTGCCTCTTCAGGCAGCAGGCAGGCAGCGCAGCACGATGGCACGGTGGCAATGGATGGCGGCAGGCGTAGCGTTGGCGACGGTAGTGGCATTGGCTGCGACCTGGTGGGAGACACCGCTGCATACGCTGGCTGAACCGGTGGGTCCGGTTCCAACGCCGCTGGCGTGGACCGCGCAGATCGAACCGCTGGCCGGCGATGGCCACCCGGGTAACCGCGACGGCGCCGCCGCGCAGGCACGTTTCGCCGATCCGTACGCGTTGCTGCGCAGTGCCGATGGCAGCGTCTATTTCACCGATGCCGGCGACAACAACCGGATCCGTCGCCGCCTTCCCGATGGCCGTGTTGAAACGGTGGCCGGGCAGGGCGAGGGGCGCGTCGATGGCCCGGCACTGCAGGCCAGTTTCAATACGCCCTCGGGCATTGCCGCCGACGCGCAGGGCAACCTGTATGTGGCCGACACCGGCAACCATGCGATCCGCCGGATCGGCACCGATGGGCAGGTGACCACGCTGGCGGGTGGTGAACAGGGCTATGCCGATGGGCCGGCCGCGCAGGCGCGCTTTGATGCGCCGATGGGCATCGCGGTGGACGCGCAGGGCCAGGTCTACGTGGCCGATACCTACAACGACCGCATCCGGGTGATCGGTACTGATGGCAACGTGCGCACCCTTGCCGGCGGTGAGCGCCCGGGAATGGCCGATGGCGTGGGCGCTGCGGCGCGCTTCGATACGCCGGTGGCACTGGCCTTCGATGCGCAGGGCGCGCTGCTGGTGGCCGATCTGTTAAACAACGCGGTACGCCGCATAGGCGCTGATGGCACGGTCAGCACCGTGGTCGCCGCCGGTGGCGTGATCAATGGGCCGCTGTCGCTGGCCACCACCCACGATGGCGTGCTGTACGTGGGCGACATGGATGGCCGCATCGTGCAGGTGACGCCGCAGGGCCACCAGATCGCGCTGGTCGGCAATGGTCGCCTGCCGCGCCTGGCCCGCCCCAGTGGCCTGGCGATGGATGCCGATGGCAGCGTGCTGGTGGCCGACGCCGCCAGCTACCGTCTGCATCGCCTGCGCCCACTGCCGGTAGGCGACCTGCCCGCGCCGGCACTGGTCGGCCCGGCCGCCGATGCCGCCTTGCCCGATACCGGCGGGCGCTGGCCGTTGGCGCCGCAGGATGGCTGGCACGAAGTGGTCGGCACACTGGGTGAAGTGCGCGGCAACTTCACCGGCGAGAGTCGCCATCACCTGCACGGTGGATTCGACGTGCGCGGTGATGTGGGCCAGACCGTGCTGGCGATCGCCGATGGCAAGATCAGCAGCCCGATGGCGGCCTGGAGCCTGGGCGAGCAGGCCGAGGGCCTGGCCGTGGATCGCCTCAAGTACATCCACATGCGGGTGGGCCGCACCCCACGCAATGAACCGTTCGATGCGCGCTGGCAGGCGTTGTACGACGAGCAGGGCAAGCTGGAGCGGATGCGCGTGCGGCGCGGCATGCGCATCCACGTCGGCGATCGCCTGGGCAGCATCAACAACCAGGCGCATGTGCACCTGGCCGTGGGTACCGGTGGCTTCGAGACCAATGCCGTGGCACTGGGCTTCCAGAACTACGCCGACCACTTCGCACCGCGCATCACCGATGTGGCGCTGCTGGACGACACCGACCAGCCCATGGCCGCCGGCAGCGACGGCGTGGTGATGGTGGCGCGCCAGGGCCGCGGTGTGCAGATCGTGGTGGAGGCCTGGGACCAGGTCGACAACAACCTGCCACGCCGTCGCCTGGGCATGTACCAGGTGGGCTACCAGATCCTCGATGCGGCTGGGCAGCCGCTGCAGGGTTACGAGCAGCCGCGCTGGAACATCGTGTTCAACCGCATGCCGCCGCAGAAGGAAGCGGTGCGCGTGGCCTACGCCCCCGACAGTGGGATCACCGTGCATGGCAGCGCGGTGACCCGTTTCCGTTATCTGGCCACCAACACCGTGCGTGACGGCCTGATGGATACCGGGCGTTGGCAGCCGTCGGCGCTGCCGCCGGGTGAGTACATCGTGCGCGCCAATGTGCGCGACTACAGCGGCAACGAAGGCGTCGGCCCGCGCGAGATCAGGGTACGGCTGCTGCCATAGCGGCAGCCGGGGCGCCGCAGCGTTCGCGCTCGGCGTCCATGTCTTCCAGCGGCCGCACTTCGATGCTGCCGAAGCGTGCCCACGGGAAGTCGCGGGCGATGCGCATGGCTTCGTCGCGGTCGGGGGCGACGATCAGGTTGAAGCCGGCCAGCAGTTCACGGGTTTCGGCGAACGGACCATCCAGTACGCGACTGTGGCCATCACGCACGCGCAGGGTCTGCGCGGTGTCGACCGGCTGCAGCTTCTGCGCGGCCAGCAGCGTGCCTTCGGCCTGCAGCTTGTCGGCATGGGCCAGGCAGTCGCGCATCAGCGCGTTGAATTCTTCGATGGGCAGGGCCTGCAGCAGGGCAGGCTCGATGTAGATCAGAAGCAGGTACTGCTGCATGGCACGATCCTGGCGGGGGCGGGGTGCCCATGATGGCGCAGGTCTGCGCGTGGGCATGTTGCAGCGCGGGAGGCGCGCCTTCGGCGGGGATCGGCGAACGGCGGAGCCCCTCCGTGGTGGCGCTACAGCGTGATTCCTGGGCTTGGGGGGGGGGGGGGGGGGGGGGGGGGGGGGGGGGGGGGGGGGGGAGGGGGGGGGG
>NZ_JBQEMR010000071.1:0-5793 GCF_052045015.1 Stenotrophomonas sp. 22692 | reverse complement strand
CCCCCCCCCCCCCCCCCCCCCCCCCCCCCCCCCCCCCCCCCCCCCCCGCTACCGGCAGGTCAGGCTTCCGGAACGAAGCCTGCGGGCTTCTCCGCGTCCTTCTCGAACAGGAACTTGACCAGTTCGCCTTCAAGGAACGCGCGATGCTCCGGCGTGCGCGGTGACAGCCGGTTCTCGTTGATCAGCATGGTCTGGTGCGCCAGCCACGCGGCCCAGGCCTGCTTGCCGATGTTGTTGAAGATGCGCTGGCCCAGCTCACCGGGGTAGGGCACGAAGTCCAGGCCCTCGGCATCGCGTTGTTCGTACTGGCAGAAGACGGTTCGGGGCATGGCACTCACTCGTGGTTGCGGGATTTCTTGGAGGTTCGTTTCGGCGTCTTGATCGTGGCGCCGTCGAGCAGCTTGCGGATCGGCGCCGGAAGGCCCAGCGCGGGCAGTTCGTCGGCAGCCACCCAGCGCAGCGTGGGTTCTTCCACGCGCAGGCCGTGTACCTGCCGCGACAGTACCTGCAGATGCAGCTTGTAGTGGCTGAAGGTGTGCTGCAGCACCGGCAGTTCGTCGGCATCTTCCAGCGAGCCGTCCACATGTGTGTCGAACCAGTCCTGCAGGTCGCTGCCCGTCTCGGCCTGCGGCAGCGTCCACAGCTGCGCCCAGATGCCAGTATCCGGCCGCTTCTGCAGCAGCACGCGCTGCTGGGCGTCGCGCAACAGCAGGGCGACCGCTTCGCGTTCGGGCAGGGTCTTGCTGGGCTTGGGCGTCGGTAACTCAGCGGTGCGGCCTTCGCGGCGTGCCACGCAGTTGTCCTGCAGCGGGCAGATCACGCATGTCGGCTTGGCCCGACTGCAGACGGTGGCGCCCAGATCCATCTGCGCCTGGGTGTAATCGGCCATGCGCCCGGCCGGGACCTGCGCAACGTGCGCCTCGGCGATGGCCCACAACTGCTTCTCGATGGCCGGCAGGGCGGGAAACCCGTCGATGCCGTGGTAACGGCTCAGCACGCGCTTGACGTTGCCATCCAGGATCGCGAACGGGTCGTTCCAGGCTTGGCTGAGGATCGCGCCGGCAGTGCTGCGGCCGATGCCGGGTAGGGCGTGCAGTGCATCGAAATCTCGCGGCAGGTCGCCGTCATGCAGTTCCACGCAGCGCTTTGCGGCGGCATGCAGGTTGCGTGCGCGGGCGTAGTAGCCGAGCCCGGCCCACTGCGCCATCACCGCGTCGTTGCTGGCGGCGGCAAGGTCGGGCAGGGTCGGGAAGTGCTGCAGGAACCGCTGGAAGTACGGGATGACCGTGGCCACCTGGGTCTGCTGCAGCATGATTTCCGACAACCACACCCGATAGGGGCTGCGCGGGTGCTGCCAGGGCAGGTCGTGGCGACCGTGGTCGTCGAACCAGTGCACCAGGCGGACGACGAAACCGTCTTCCTGGGCAGTGCTGGCGCTGGCGTGCGGCTGGCGAGGCATCGGTGTTCCAGAGAGGCAGCCACCCGTGGGGGGGCTCTACCAGGCTGCAGTAGAGCAGCCCCATGGCTGGTTGCACGGGTGTATCAGGCGCCCAGCGCTTCGGGCAGCAGGGCGTCGACGAAGGCTTCCGGGTCGAACACGCGCAGGTCTTCCGGGCGCTCGCCGATGCCGGCGAAACGGATCGGAATGCCGAACTCGCGGGCCAGCGCGAACACCACACCGCCCTTGGCGGTGCCGTCCAGCTTGGTCACCACCAGGCCGGTCACGTTCACCGCGGCATTGAACTGGCGCAGCTGCGACAGCGCGTTCTGGCCGGTGGTGCCGTCGATCACCATCAGCACTTCGTGTGGTGCGGTGGGATCAATCTTGCCCAGCACGCGGCGGATCTTGCCCAGCTCGTTCATCAGGCCGGACTGGGTGTGCAGGCGGCCGGCGGTGTCGGCGATCAGCACCGAGGTACCACGGGCCTTGCCGGCCTGCAGCGCGTCGAACGCCACCGAAGCGGCATCGGCGTTCTGCCCCTGCGCGACCACCGCCACGCCGTTGCGCTCGCCCCAGGCCTGCAGCTGGGCCACGGCGGCGGCACGGAAGGTGTCACCGGCGGCCAGCATCAGGCTGTGGCCCTCGTCCTTGAAGCGCTTGGCCAGCTTGCCGATGGTGGTGGTCTTGCCAACGCCGTTCACGCCGACGGTTAGCACCACGAAGGGCTTGGCGTTGCGGTCGATCACCAGCGGCTTGGCCACCGGCTGCAGGATTGCGATCAGCTCGGCGCGCAGCGCGGCCAGCAGTGCATTGGCGTCGGCGAACTCGCGCGACTTCATGCGCTTGCGCAGGCCCTCGACCAGATCAGTGGTGGCACCCACGCCGACGTCGGCGGTGATCAGTGCGGTTTCCAGCTCGTCCAGCAGGTCGTCGTCGAGCTTGGGGTTGCGCGAGAACAGGCCACCGAAGCTGCGCGCGATGACGCTGTTGCGCAGGCGTTCGCGCCAGCCGGGCTTGCCGGCAGGCGCCGGAACGGCGTCAACCGAGGCGGCGGCAGGCAGGTCGTCGGTGACCGGTGCCGGGGTGGGCTCAGGCAGTGGTGCGGGTGCCGGTTCGATGGCCGGGGCCGCCACCGGGGCGACGTCGATCCGGGCAGCCGGTTGCGGAGCGCTCGGAGCGGGAACGACCGGCGCCGGAACCACAGGGGTAGGCTCGACAGCGACCGGAACGACGGCTACCGGCGGCGGCTCGACCGGCGCAGGCGCGGCCGGTACGGCTACCGGTGCAGGCTCTTTGTCCTCGACCGGTGCGGCCGACGGGAACGCCGCCGCCAGCTCTTCAGCCGAGTAGTGCTGGGTCTTGGGTGCCTCCGCTGCGGGGGCATCCTGGGGCTTCTTGCGGCGGAAAAAACTGAGCATTGGCAAAAGGCGCTGAAATCAGAGGGATATGCTACCACTCGGGCCTGTCGGGCCGATGTGGACTCAAGGTCGCGGCCTGCCGGCCGTTAACCGGTCCGGAGGGCTGCGCAGTGCGGCCCGGAGACCGCCATGAACAACGTGATGGGAATCGCCCTCGGCGGGATGCGTGCGGCCCAGCAGGGCGTGCAGGTGGCCGCGCACAACGTGGCCAACCTGGCGACTCCCGATGCCCAACGCCTGCAGCTGCAGCGTAGTGCGGTGGAGCAGGGCGGGGTGCAGGCTTCGGTGACGTCCATTGGCGCCGATACCCGCGCACCGCTGGGTGATCTGCTGGCGGCGAAAGCCGAGGTGGTGGCCTTCGCCGCCAATGCCACGGTGATCCGCCGCCAGGACCAGATGCTGGGCTCGCTGCTGGATCGCGAAGCCTGAACCCCCTCGGCAAGCGCGAACCGCCGCCCCTGGTGGGTGCCAACCCTGGTTGGCATGCTTGACCCGCCCTGGTAGGTGCCAACCTTGGTTGGCACGCTATTGGGGCGCCAACCAAGGTGGGCCTCTACCAAGGCACCGCCGGGCCATGCCCGGCGACCACCGCCTCGATCAGGCCGACAGCTCCAGCAGCAGCTTGTTCAGGCGCGCCACATAGGCGCCCGGGTCCTTCAGGCTGTCGCCGGCGGCCAGTGCGGCCTGGTCGAACAGCACCCGGCCCAGGTCGTCGAAACGTGCGCCGTCGGCTTCGGCATCCAGCTTGGCGATCAGCGGATGACCCGGGTTGATCTCCAGTACCGGCTTGCTGTCCGGCACCTTCTGCCCACTGGCTTCCAGGATCTGGCGCATCTGCAGGCCCAGGTCCTGTTCGCCGATGGCCAGCACCGCCGGCGAATCGGTCAGGCGGTGCGACACGCGCACTTCGGCCACGTCATCGCCCAGCACCGTCTTCAGGCGCTCGACCAGGCCCTGCTTGTCCTTCGCTGCCGCTTCCTGCTCCTGCTTGTCCGCTTCGGTTTCCAGCGCGCCCAGGTCGAGGTCGCCACGGGCGATGTCGACGAAGCCCTTGCCGTCGAAATCGGTCAGGTAGCCCATCAGCCACTCGTCGATGCGGTCGGTCAGCAGCAGTACTTCCACGCCCTTCTTGCGGAACACTTCAAGGTGTGGGCTGTTGCGCACCTGGCTGTAGCTCTCGCCGGTCAGGTAATAGATCTTGTCCTGGCCTTCGGTCATGCGGCCGATGTAATCGGCCAGCGACACGGTCTGCGCATCGGCCTCGCCGCGGGTGGAGGCGAAGCGCAGCAGGCCGGCCACCTTCTCGCGGTTGTTGTAGTCCTCGGCCGGGCCTTCCTTCAGCACCTGGCCGAATTCCTTCCAGAACGTGGCGTACTGCTCCGGCTTGTCGGCGGCCAGCTTCTCCAGCATGTCCAGCGAGCGCTTGGTCAGCGCCGCCTTCATCGAATCGATGACCGGGCCGGACTGCAGGATCTCGCGCGAGACGTTCAGCGACAGGTCGTTGGAATCGACCACGCCCTTGATGAAGCGCAGGTACAGCGGCAGGAACTGCTCGGCCTGGTCCATCACGAACACGCGCTGCACGTACAGCTTCAGGCCCTTGGGCGCGTCGCGGTGGTACAGGTCGAACGGCGCGCGGCCGGGCACGTACAGCAGCGAGGTGTACTCCAGCTTGCCTTCGACCTTGTTGTGGCTCCACGCCAGCGGGTCGCTATGGTCGTGCGCCACATGCTTGTAGAACTCGGTGTATTCGGCGTCGCTGATTTCGGTGCGCGGGCGGGTCCACAGCGCGCTGGCGCGGTTGACGGTCTCCCATTCGACCGCAGCGCCTTCTTCGCCACCTTCCTTCGGCATCTGGATCGGCAGGCCGATGTGGTCCGAGTACTTCTTGAGGATGCTGCGCAGGCGCCAGCCATCGGCGAAGTCGTGCTCGCCCTCCTTCAGGTGCAGGACGATGCGGGTGCCGCGCTCGGCCTTGTCGATGGTGGCGACCTCGAAATCGCCTTCGCCACGCGAGGTCCAGCGCACGCCTTCGGCTGCGGCCAGGCCGGCGCGGCGCGAGGTCACTTCGACTTCGTCGGCGACGATGAAGGCGCTGTAGAAGCCGACGCCGAACTGGCCGATCAGCTGCGAATCCTTCTTCTGGTCGCCGGACAGCTGGCGCAGGAAGTCGCCGGTGCCCGACTTGGCGATGGTGCCCAGGTGGGCGATGGCTTCGGCGCGGCTCATGCCGATGCCGTTGTCTTCGATGGTGATGGTGTGGGCGGTCGGATCGAAGCTGACGCGCACGCGCAGTTCGCTGTCGCCTTCCAGCAGGGCCGGCTGGGTCAGGGCCTCGAAGCGCAGCTTGTCGGCGGCGTCGGCGGCGTTGGAGACCAGCTCGCGCAGGAAGATCTCCTTGTTGGAGTACAGCGAGTGGATCATCAGCTGCAGCAGCTGCTTGACTTCGGTCTGGAAGCCAAGGGTTTCGGTCTGGATGGTGTCGGTCATCGATAGGGCTCCATGTGCAATGCCGCGCCAGCGCGTGCGGCCTCGCCAAGGGGTAGGGATGATTGTCCCGAAATCAAGGGGTTGGTCGGGCAGGGCGGCGCCCTGCACCCGCAGAGGCCAAGGCAACTGCAACTGCAACAGCAACGGCAAGAGCGGGCATTCCGTGGGATGGCGGGGCGGTGTGGGTTGGCAGGACACGCCGTAAACCCGTCCTTGGGGGCTCGATGGCGCCATCCATGGCGCCAACGGTCCTGCCAACCCACACCGCCCCGCCTCTGACAGGCTCCCGGTGACGGTCGCAACGGCGGCTTCCTGATTTCATTCAAATCCTTCGATATCTGACAGATGTTCATCCACGCATGGCGTGGATCTACCGACAGATGGCGAGAAACTGTCGAAGGCGGGGTGGGTCCGGTTGAGGGGGCGTGAGCCGCATGGATGCGG
>NZ_JBQEMR010000070.1:0-6957 GCF_052045015.1 Stenotrophomonas sp. 22692 | reverse complement strand
CCAAGCCCCCAGGGAAGGGTTTACGGCGTCCCCCGCAACCGGACCCACCCCGCCAACCCACAGATGCCCCGCCTTTGACGTTGACGTTGACGTTGCTTCGGCGGGTGCAGGGCGCAGCCCTGCCAGCACACCCAACCTCCTCACTTCACTGAATCGAAAACCGGTTTCGGCACGGCACTTGCACTGGCTCCAGCACACAACCCCATCCCTGTTTCTGGAACCGTTGCAGATGTCCCACTCCGTCACTTCGATCCTTTCGCAGATCCGCTCCTATCAGACCCAGATGGGACAGCCGGCGCTCAACCCGCTGGGCGAAACGCCGCGCAGCAACGCCCTGCCGGGCACGGTGCTGGACGCACCGCAGGCCCAGCCGGCCAGCTTCACCGAAACCCTGCGTGGTGCGATTGCCGGCGTCAACGATGCGCAACAGAAATCCGGCGCCCTCGCCAAAGCCTTCGAAATGGGCGACCCCAGCGCCGACCTCGCCAAGGTGATGGTCGCCTCGCAGCAGTCCCAGATCGCCTTCCGCGCCACCGTGGAAGTCCGCAACCGTCTCGTCCAGGCTTACCAGGACGTGATGAACATGCCGCTGTAAGGAATAGAGACGCATGGCACTGACGCTCTCCAAGGACAGCCTGAACGCCGAAAAGGCCGGGCAATGGTTCGACCGCCTGCAGAGTCTGCAGATCACCCGTCGGCTGGGCCTGATGGCGATGATCGCGGTGGCGGTGGCGGCAGGCCTGTCCGTGTTCTTCTGGTCGCAGAAGCCGGGCATGGTCCCGCTGTACACCGGCCTGGACCAGAAGGCGACCGCTGAAGCGACCGACCTGCTGCGCGCCGCGCAGATTCCGTTCGCACTCGACCCGGCCACCGGTGGCATCACCGTGCCGGAAAAGAACCTGCACGACGCGCGCCTGAAGCTGGCCGGCTCCGGCCTGACCGACAGCGGCAAGCTCGGCTTCGAGCTGATGGAGCGCGACCCGGGCTTCGGCGTCAGCCAGTTCGTCGAAAGCGCGCGCTACCAGCATGCGCTGGAAACCGAGCTGTCGCGCACCATCAACACGCTGCGCCCGGTGCGCGATTCGCGCGTGCACCTGGCCATTCCCAAGCCCAGCGCCTTCACCCGCCAGCGTGACGTGGCCAGCGCCTCGGTGACCCTGGAACTGCGTGGCGGCCAGCAGCTGGAACGCAGCCAGGTGGACGCCATCGTGCACATGGTCGCGGCCAGCATCCCGGATCTCGCCCCGGAACGGGTGACCGTGGTCGACCAGAGCGGGCGCATGCTCAGCGTCAGCGACCCGAACAGTGAGGCGGCGGTCAACGCTGCCCAGTTCGAACAGGTGCGCCGCCAGGAAACCTCGTTCAACCAGCGCATCCGCGAGCTGTTGGAGCCGATGACCGGCCCCGGCCGCGTCAATCCGGAAGTGAGCGTGGACATGGATTTCTCGGTAACCGAGGAAGCCCGTGAGCTCTACAACGGTGAACCGCAGAAGCTGCGCAGCGAGCAGATGAGCGAGAACACCACCAGCACCCCGGGCCCGCAAGGCGTGCCGGGCGCGACCAGCAACAGCCCGCCGGGCCAGCAGGCCGCGCCGGCCACCGCGCAGGCGCCGACCGAAAGCAGCAAGAACGCGACCCGCAACTACGAGCTGGACCGCACCCTGCAGCACACCCGTCAGCCGGCGGGCCGCATCAAGCGCGTCTCGGTGGCGGTCCTGGTGGACAACGTGCCGCGCGCCGGTGCCAACGGCAAGGTCAGCCCGCAGCCGTTGTCGGCCGCCGAACTGACCCGCGTCGAGGCACTGGTCAAGCAGGCCGTCGGTTTCAATGCCGAGCGTGGCGACACCGTATCGGTGATGAACGCCCCGTTCGTGCGTGATACCACGCCGGTCGAAGGCCCGGCCTGGTGGGAGCTGCCGTGGGTGCACGATGCCGGCCGCATGCTGCTGGGCGCCGTGGTGGTGCTGGCATTGCTGTTCGGCGTGCTGCGCCCGGCATTGCGTGCGATCACCGGCCAGAACAGGAAGAACGACGAACAGGCACTGGAACCGCACACCGCGGACGTGCAGCTGGTCGATGACGATGGCATGCCGCTGCCGGCGCTGGGCGCCGACCGGGCCAGCCTGGGCGGGCCGGATGCACTGGCCCTGCCGGTGGATTCATATGAGGAACGACTGCGGATGGCGCGTGAAGCCGTGAAGACCGACTCCAAGCGCGTGGCCCAGGTGGTCAAGGGCTGGGTGGCCAATGACTGAGGCACAACTGACCGGCGTGCAGCGCGCGGCCGTGCTGCTGCTGTCCCTGGGTGAGCTGGATGCAGCCGAAGTGCTGCGCCACATGGAACCCAAGGAGGTGCAGAAGATCGGCATCGCCATGGCCACCATGACCGACATCACCCGCGAACAGGTGGAACGGGTGATGGACCAGTTCGGCCAGGAACTGGGCTCGAAGACCTCGCTGGGCGTGGGCTCGGACGACTACATCCGCAACATGCTGGTGCAGGCGCTGGGCAGCGAGAAGGCCGGCAACCTGATCGACCGCATCCTGCTCGGCCGCAACACCACCGGGCTGGACGCGCTGAAGTGGATGGACCCGCGCGCGGTGGCCGATCTGGTGCGCAACGAGCACCCGCAGATCATCGCCATCGTGATGGCGCACCTGGAAACCGACCAGGCCGCCGACGCGCTGAAGCTGCTGCCGGACCGCACCCGCGTGGACGTGCTGCTGCGCATCGCCACGCTCGACGGCATTCCGCCGAACGCACTCAATGAACTCAACGAGATCATGGAGCGCCAGTTCGCCGGCAACCAGAACCTGAAGTCGTCCAACATTGGCGGCGTGCAGTGCGCGGCCAACATCCTGAACTTCATGGACAGCGGCCAGGACCAGGCGATCCTGGGCGAAATCGCCCGCATCGATGCGCCGTTGAGCAACCGCATCCAGGACCTGATGTTCGTGTTCGACGATCTGGTCGACCTCGACGATCGCGAAATGCAGCTGGTGCTGCGCGAAGTGAGCGGCGAGCGCCTGGGCCTGGCCCTGCGCGGCGCCGACATCAAGGTGCGCGACAAGATCACCCGCAACATGTCGCAGCGCGCGGCCGAGATCCTGCTGGAAGACATGGAGGCCCGCGGTCCGGTGCGCCTGTCCGACGTGGAAGGCGCGCAGCGTGAGATCCTGGCCATCGTCAAGCGCATGGCCGATGAAGGCACCGTCACCATCGGTGGCAGCGCGGAGGCCATGCTGTGAGCAACGTCGTGCGCTGGCTTGCCCCGGACCTGCTGGCCCAGCCCGAACCGGCGCTGGATCAGGAGGATGCGTTCGAGCTCACCGAGCCCGACCCGGAACACGAACCCGAACCGCCGCTGCAGCTGCCGACCCTGGAGGAAATCCAGGCGATCCAGGACAGCGCCGAGAAGGAAGGCTTCCAGCACGGCCATAGCGAAGGTTACGGCCAGGGACAGGCGGAAGTGCGTCGCCTCGCCGCGCAGATCGAAGGCATCCTCGACAACTTCAGCCGACCGCTGGTGCGTCTGGAGAACGAAGTCGTCGGCGCACTGGGCGAACTGGCGGTACGCATCGCTGGCGCGCTGGTCGGCCGCGCCTACGAAGCTGACCCGGCACTGCTGGCACAGCTGGTCGGTGAGGCGATCGACGCGGTGGGTGGCAGCACCCGCGAGGTCGAAGTGCGACTGCACCCGGACGACATCGCTGCCCTCGCCCCGCTGTTGAGCCTGCCGCCACAACAGCGCCTGGTGCCAGACCCCAGCCTCAGCCGCGGCGATCTTCGCGTACATGCCGAAGCCGTGCGCATCGACGGCACCCTGGAAGCCCGCCTGCGCGGCGCGCTGGACGCGGTGATCCGCCAGACCGGAGCCAATGCATGACCCCCGATCCGCAGCCGACGCTGCCACCGGCCGACTGGGCCATCGCCCGCAACCTGCGCCTGGCGCGTCGGCTCGATGGCCTGCGCGTGGATACCGCCCATGGCCGTGGCCTGATCCGCGAAGGCGTGCTGCGCCGCGCGGTCGGACTGACCCTGGAAGCGGTCGGCTGCGAAGCGCCGCTGGGTGCCAGCTGCAAGGTGGAAGTGGTCGATGGTGGCTGGGTCGATGCCGAAGTGGTCGGCTTCGCCGGCGAGCGCACTTACCTGATGCCGAGTGCGGAACTGCACGGCCTGCTGCCCAATGCGCGGGTGGTGCCGTCCGCACGCCGTGGCGGCGTTGAAGTGGGCGAAGGCCTGCTCGGCCGCGTCATCGACAGCGACGGCGTGCCGCTGGACGGCAAGGGCCCGATCCGCGCCGAGGGCCATGTCGGCATGGCCGGCGTGTCGATCAATCCGCTGGCACGTGAACCGATCACCCAGCCGCTGGACGTGGGCGTGCGCGCGATCAACGCGCTGCTGCCGATCGGCCGCGGCCAGCGTGTCGGCCTGTTCGCTGGTTCTGGCGTCGGTAAGTCGACGCTGCTGGGCATGATGACCCGCTACACCGCCGCCGACGTGATCGTGGTCGGCCTGATCGGTGAACGTGGCCGCGAAGTCCGCGATTTCGTCGAGACCACGCTGGGCGAAGAAGGACTGCGCCGCGCCGTGGTGGTGGCCAGCCCCGCCGACCGACCGCCACTGGCGCGCCTGCACGGCGCCTACCGTGCCACCGCCATCGCCGAATGGTTCCGCGACCAGGGCCTGAACGTGCTGCTGCTGATGGACTCACTGACCCGCTTCGCCCAGGCGCAGCGCGAGATCGGCCTGTCGGTCGGCGAGCCGCCGACCACCCGCGGTTACCCACCGTCGGTGTTCGCCAAGCTGCCGGCACTGGTCGAACGCGCCGGCAACGGCGCCAAGGGCCGTGGCTCGATCACCGCGTTCTATACGGTGCTGACCGAAGGCGATGATCCGCAGGATCCGATCGCCGATGCAGCGCGCGCGATCCTCGACGGCCACATCCTGCTCTCGCGGCGCGTGGCCGACAGTGGCCTTTACCCGGCCATCGACGTCGAATCGTCGGTCAGCCGTGTGGTCACGGAAATCGCCGACGAGCCGTGGCGCCTGCGCATCCGCAAGTTGAAGCGACTGGTCTCGGCCTACTCGGCCAACCGCGACCTGATCGCCATCGGTGCCTACCAGCGCGGCAACGACGCGGCCACCGACGAAGCCCTGGAACGCTGGCCGGAAATCATGGAGTTCCTCGGCCAGGACGTTGCCAAGGCCGCAGATCTCCCGCACAGCCAGGCGGCGCTGCAGCGCCTGGTGGAACAAGAGAGTTAAGCCATGAACCAGTCCAAGCGCATCGATCCCCTTCTGAAGCGGGCCCAGGAACACGAGGACGCGGTGGCCCGCGATCTGGCCGAACGCCAGCGCGTGCTCGATACCCATCTGTCGCGACTGGACGAACTGCGCCGCTACGTCGAGGAGTATGCGAATGCGCAGATGGCGGCGACCAGCCCGGCGCAGCTGCTGAACCGGCGCGCGTTTCTCGACCGCCTCGACAGTGCGGTCGAACAGCAGCAGGCCACGGTCAATGGCAACCGCGAGAAGGTGGAAGCCGAGCGCGCCCGGCTGATCCTGGCCAGCCGTGACAAGGCCGTGCTGGAACAACTGGCCGCCAGCTACCGCGCACAGGAGAAGGTGGTGACGGACCGCCGCGACCAGCGCGAGATGGATGACATCGGTGCCCGCCGCGCCCGCCTGGTACAGATCGAAGACCAGGACGGCGCCGAGCAGGGAGGCCGCTCGTGATGCCCGCGCCATTGGCCAGCAGCGCCAACGCGCAGCCGCAGAATTCCGGCAGCAGCGCAACGCGCGCGCCACGCGGTGAGGGCAGCAAGGATTTCAGCCAGCTGCTGCAGGGGGGTGCGCCGGGCGCCGATGGATCCTCCAGGCCCTCGAACATGCCCACGTCGCCTGCACAGGGGCCGGCATCCGACAGCAATGGCCAGTCCAGCGCCGAGCGCAGGCCGGACAGCGCTGTCGTACCCGAAGAGACTGCGGCGACGGTGCCCCCGGTGCAAGCCAGGCCCGCTGCCGAAAAGGACGCCTCGGCGACGACCGAGGAAGCCCCATGGCCGCCGCTCGGCCTGGCAGGACTGGTACTGGCGGTACCGACACCTGCCGATCCTGCCGCCGCTCTGCCAGCAGTGGCGACGGCCACCGATGCAGACGGCAACGCACTGCCCTCGCCCGCTGCACTGCCGGTCGCAGCAGCCCTGCCCTCCACAGCAGCGGCGACCGCTACGGCCACCGCCGAAGGCGACGCCCCCAATGGGGCCGACCAGGCGACCACTCTGCCGTTGCCTGAGCTGGTGCTGCCCGGCAAGCGCGGCGAGCGCGGTGAAGGCAGCGACGCAACCCTCATCGGCGACCGCGCCACGGCGCCGCTGCTGCATGCACCGGGCAACGCGGCTGTGCAGGATCTGAAGGCCGCGCTGGCCACGGGCAATGCCATCTTCAATGGCGAACCGACACCGAAGCCGGTGCTCGGCGACGATGGTTTCGACCAGGCAATCGGTGCGCGCCTGGGCTGGCTGGCCGACCAGAAGATCGGCCATGCCCACATCCGCCTGAGTCCGGACGACATGGGCCCGGTCGACGTGCGCCTGCAGTTGAACGGCGACAAGGTGCATGCCAGCTTCAGCAGCCCGCACGTGGATGTACGCCAGGCACTGGAAAGCAGCCTGCCGCGCCTGCGCGAACTTCTCGGCGAGCAGGGCTTCCAGCTGGCTCATGCCGATGTCGGCCACCAGGCCCCCGGTGGTGACGGCAATGCGTCGGGCCAGTCCGGTGGCGGCGGCATGGCAGGTGACGGAGAACCGTCGCCAGGCGACGCCAGCCTGTCGTCCGCGCAGTTGATCCGCCAGCGCGGGTTGCTGGACGCATACGCCTGACACCGCGCGAGCGGGTAGCGGGGGGGGGGGGGGGGGGGGGGGGGGGGGGGGGGGGGGGGAGGGGGGGGGGGG
>NZ_JBQEMR010000069.1:0-7286 GCF_052045015.1 Stenotrophomonas sp. 22692 | reverse complement strand
TCAAGCCATGCGAGAGTAGGTCATCGCCAGGGTTTACACCCAAAACCCCGCTGCTTGCGCAGCGGGGTTTTTCTTTGAGCGCAGGAAATACCGGGTAACGACGGCCACTGGCCGGCAGACGCGTTGATGGAACCGCCGCGAGCGGCGGCGCCAACCAAGGTTGGCGACTACCGATGGCAGAGGGATCAGCGGTAGATCCACGCCATGCGTGGATGCTCTCCGCGAGGAACCCAGGCGCCAACCAAGGTTGCCAACTAACCCACAGCAGGCCCGCGCCGCAATCGTTTGCCGAATAGGTCCACGCCGCGCGTGGATGCTCTCCGCGAGAAACCACGGCGCCAACCAGTGCGGGCCGCTACCGGCGTGACCCATCACGCACAACACGCAAAAAAACGGCGCCCCGCGGGCGCCGTCTTCATCGGGATCACCTGAAAAACGGGATCAGGCGACCAGAGCCTCCTCATGTGCTTCCTGCTGGCGGAACACCGAGACCGCCTCAGTCAGCGTCCCTGCCTGCGACTGCAGCTCACGTGCGGCAGCGGTGGCTTCTTCCACCAGCGCCGCGTTCTGCTGCGTGGCCTGATCCATCTGCACCACGGTCTGGTTGATCTGCTCGATACCGATCGACTGCTCCTGCGACGCTGCGGAAATCTCGCGCATCAGGTGGCTGACATCCTCCACGCCGCCCACAATGCCCTGCATGCGTTGGCCGGCGTCGGCCACCAGCTGGGCACCTTCGCCCACCTGCCGGCCTGCTTCGTCGATCAGCTTCTTGATCTCCTGTGCGGCCGCCGCCGAACGCTGTGCCAGCACGCGCACCTCGCTGGCCACCACGGCAAAGCCTCGGCCCTGCTCGCCGGCGCGTGCCGCCTCCACCGCTGCGTTCAACGCCAGGATATTGGTCTGGAAGGCAATGCCGTCGATGACGCCGGTGATGTCGCCGATCCGCTTCGAGGCACCTTCGATGGCCTGCATGGTATCCACCACCCGCTGCATGGCCGTGTTGCCGTCACTGGCAGCGCTCTGCGTGGAGGCGGCCAACGCACTGGCCTTACGCGCATGGGCGGCGTTCTGGCGCACGGTGGCGGTGAGTTCCTCCATCGATGCTGCAGTCTCCTGCAGGTGCGCGGCCTGGCGCTCACTGCGCTCGGACAATGCGCCGTTGCCGGCGGCAATCTCGCTGGCGGCGGTACTGATCGACGCCGCACATTCCTGGATGCGACCGACCATGCGTGCCAACTGCCCGGCCGTGGCATTGGCATCGCGCTGGATCGCAGCGAAAGCGCCGTGATACTCGCCGTGCATGCGCCGATCCAGATCACCGTTGGCCAATGCCGAGAGCATCTGCCGCACTTCGTTGACGGTGCTGCCGAGCGTATCGAGCAGCTGGTTGATGCCACCGGTCAGGCCATCGAGGAAGCTGGCACCTTCAGTGGCCTGCAGGCGCTGGTCGAGGTCACCGGCCGCTGCCGCTGCAACGATGCCGGCCACGGCGTTCTCCAGCGCGAGCTCATGGGTGCGGTCATGCCACTCCACGGCGAAGCCCAGGCGCATGCCCTGCGCGTCGAACACCGGGGTGACCACCTGGGCGAAGTGCACCGGTCCGATCTGCACCTTGCCGTTGTGCGTGACCTGCAGGCCGTTGAGGATGGCGCGGATACGGTCCGGGTTGGCATGGAAACGATGGATGCTGCTGCCGACCAGGCGTTCGGCATCGAAATCGGGGAAGGCCTGTCGCAGCGTCGCCTGCTGGTTGCGCAGCAGGGCTACCACCGAGCGGTTCACATAGCGGATCACGTGGTCGTTGTCAGCGATCATCATCGCGGTCCGCGAGGCATCCAGCGCCTGGCGGATCTGCGCGTTCTCGGCATGGGCCGCCGCCTCGCGTCCACGCTGTGCCCGCACGTGGCGTGCGGTGTCGGCCAGGGCGTGGGCGAGTGAACCCGGTGCATAGGCGCTGGTGTCGGCATGTGCACCAAGATCGGCACCGGTGGCGATGTCACGTGCCAGCGCGGCAAGCCGATGCGGGCCATGGCCAAGGGCCTCGGTCTGCTGCCGAAGGCGCAGTGCGACCTGGCCGAGGAACAAGGTCAGGCCCGCGAACATGCCGGCCTGCAGCAGCGTTGGCCACGCGGCAGAGCCCGCCTGCAGCGGTGCCAGCAGCGCGAGCGTGCCGACGCCACCGGCCAGCCACACCGGAAGGCGATCGCGGTGGCCCAGCAGCACGCCCAGCAGCAGGGCAATCGGCAACGCCGGTGACAGGCCGGCGATCGCGCACAACACGGCCAGCTGCAGCGACAACAGCAATGCCAAGCCGTTGCGGGCGACGGCCCGGCCCGCCTGCGGTCCGCCGAACCACGCGGCTGGCAGCACGGCGACGGCCACCAACGCGGCGGCCTGCAGCTGCGGACCCCGCAGGGCCAGCACCAGGCCAGCCAGGGCCAGGACCGCGCTGCCGATCAGCAGGCGGCGGTCAGCGCGGCGGGCGAGCTGCTGCAGATGCGGCAGTCGGGCGGTATCGGGGGGACGGGAGGATGCAACGGACATCGGCGACTCCTGGATCAGCAAACGACAACGGCCACGCCGCGGCGCACGCAGGAGTGCGTGACCAGGGCGCGAGCCGGGAATTCGGGGAATGCGACGCGATCAGCGACGCGGAGACGGGACACCGTGACCACATCCTGTGGGTGGCGGTGCAATGGAGCGGGCATGCGGACTTCCTTGCAGAACCAGACACACGCCGCAGGCCCGACCGGACCTGCGTGCTGCGGACGCAAGGGCCCGCAACTGATGTATCGGCCGCAGACGCGCAGAGTGAAGCGCGCCAGTGCCTGCGCTCAGCCGCCGTTGTCGTTGTTGAAGAAGTGCAGGATCACATCTGCGATCTGTTCCGGATCTTCCATGTGCAGGTGATGGTTGCCGGCAAACACCGCCAGACGGCCATTGCGCAGGTGCTGCAGGCGATCACTGCGCATCGGCTCGGGATAGTAGGACTGTGCCGGCGTGGCGTAGATCACCTGCGTCGGGCAGGCGATGGCCTGCAGCAGGTTGTCGATCTGGCCTTCGCTGAGGCGGATCGCAGTGGGCAGCATCAGGCGCGGGTCGCTGCACCAGCGGTAGCCGCCTTCGACAGGCTCCACGCCGCGCTCGACCAGCAGCCGTGCACAGCGTTCGCTGAGCTGGTTGGTCATCATCCGCGCGCGGATCGGCGCGGAGAGGTCGGGGAACACGCGCAACTGCTTTCGTGCCAGCCCACGCGTGGCATTCACATGCTCGCGCAGGCGGTTGGCGGTTTCTTCCTCGGGACCACGCAGGCCGCCGAGTGCTTCGATCGCCACCAGCCGTTCGACCCGATCACTGACCGAGGCGGTGAGGCTGGCGATGCCGGCGCCCATCGAATGGCCGAGCAGGTTGAAGCGGTCCCAGCCCAGTGCATCGACGACATCGAGTACGTGGCAGATCGCGGCGGCCGTGGTGTAGCTGGCACCCGCCGGCAGATGCGCGCTGTGGCCGTGACCGGGCAGGTCGATCGCCACCAATTGCAGCGACGACAGATGCGGCGCCAGCGGCACGAAGCTGGCCGCGTTGTCGAGCCAGCCATGCAGGGCCAACACGCGCGGGCCGTCGCCGTGGTTGCGCAGGCCGGCGACGCGCGCGCCACCGACCTCCAGTTCAAACGGCTGCAGACTCATGCCAGCGAGGCCACGGCCAGCCGCGCCAGGGCGCGAGCGTGTTCCGGATCGGCGTTGAGGCACGGGATGTAGCGCATCGTCGCGCCGCGCTCGGCCAGCGTCTCGGTGAACCCCAGCGCCACTTCCTCCAGCGTTTCCAGGCAATCGGTGGCAAAGCCCGGGCAGACAACGTCGATCTGCTTCACGCCGGATTCGGCCAGCGCCCACAGGCTGGGTTCGGCATAGGGCTGCAGCCAGCGCTCGCGGCCAAACCGCGACTGGTAACCCATCTGCCACTCGTCCCTGCCCAGTTCCAGTGCCCTGGCGATGGCCTGTGCACTGGCCTCGCAGCGCTGCGGATACGGATCGCCTGCATCGGCCAGGCGCTGCGGGATGCCGTGGAAGGAGAACATCAGCTTCTGGCCGCGACCGTGCTGTTCCCAGTAGCGGCGGATCGAGCCGGCCACGGCCTCGACCCAGCCCGGATCGACCGAGTAGTCGCGCACCAGGCTGACGGTTACGCCCGGGTTGCGGCGCTGCCACGCATCGACGCGGTCTTCGACCGAGGCGGTGGTGGTGGTGGAGTACTGCGGGTACAACGGCAGCACGACGATGCGACGCGCGCCTTCGGCGGCGAGGCGGTCGAGCTCGCTGGCCAGGGCGGGTTCGCCATAGCGCATCGCATGGCGAACCTTCAGGGTCGGCAGCAGGGCCTGCATCGCCTGCGCCAGCTGCCGGGTGTGCACCATCAGCGGTGAGCCGTCGGGCAGCCAGACCTGGGCGTACTTGGCCGCCGAACGGCCGCTGCGCAGCGGCAGGATCAACCCGCGCAGCAGCGGCTGCCACAGCAGTGCCGGGATCGAGACCACGCGGGGGTCGGACAGGAATTCAGCCAGGTAACGGCGTACGGCGGGGGCCGTCGGCGTCTCGGGCGTGCCTAGGTTGACCGCCAGCACGGCGGTATCGGGTGCGTCGAGCATGGGCGGTATTGTCGCCGATCCGGCGCCGTGCCGGGATGCAGGGTTCGGATTGCAGGCATAGCGCGCGTCAATGTGAGCAGGGAACGCTCATTGGAGATTCATGACAACACTACTAATTTCAGTCACTTGCTATATCTTCCTATGGACTGACTTCTGGAGCCTGCCATGCGTCGCCCGATCCAAGCCCTGCTGATCGCCGCCAGCTTGCTGTCCAGCCAGGCCATGGCCGGACCGCAGGAAGACCAGCGTGCCCGCAATGCCGTGCGCGTGCTGGCTGAAATCCAGGAAATCCCTGAACAGGGCATTCCGGACAAATTGCTCGACGAAGGCCGCGCGGTCATCGTCATTCCCGACACGATCAAGGCCGGTCTGGTCATTGGCGGTCGCCGTGGCCACGGCCTGATGTCGGTGCGCATGCCCAATGGCGCCTGGTCCAATCCGGTGTTCGTGAAGCTCACTGGCGGCAGCATCGGCTTCCAGGCCGGTGTGCAGTCCTCCGATGTGGTGCTGGTGTTCCGCAACGACCGCAGCCTGGACAATCTGGTCAACGGCAAGTTCACGCTGGGCGCCGATGCCGGTGTCGCCGCCGGCCCGGTCGGCCGCAATGCCGCCGCTGCCACCGACGGCCAGCTGAAGGCCGAGATCTGGTCCTGGTCGCGCGCCCGCGGCCTGTTCGCCGGTGTCGCCCTGGATGGTGCGGTGCTGCAGATCGATGATGCCGCCAACTTGGATGCATACGGCAGCAACACCACGCCGCGCATGATCTTCGAAGGCCGCGCCGCCGGTTCGCCGTCGATGGATGTGGTCGCCTTCCGCGATCGCCTGGAAGAGGCCACCTACGCCGCGCGCAACAACCGCAGCGGCAACGGCGGCAGCGCCCCACGTCCGGCAGCGGCCCCGGCGGTTGCTCCAGCGCCTGTTCAGGCAGCGCCGGCCGCCCCAGCCGAGGCCACCACCGCGCCGCTGCAGAACGTGCCGCAGAACCCGCCGCCGCAGCAGCAGGGTTTCCAGCCGGTCAACGACGGCGAAATCCGCACGGAAACGCTGGGCGGAAACTGACTTTCGTCACGCGCGCCGGCTAACACCCGGTGCGCTATGCTCGACAGCCTGATCACTAACGTAACGAGCGTCTTTATGGGCAGTTTCAGCATCTGGCATTGGTTGGTCGTGCTGGCCATCGTCCTGCTGGTGTTCGGCACCAAGCGCCTGACCAGCGGCGCCAAGGATCTCGGTTCGGCGGTCAAGGAATTCAAGAAGGGCATGCGCGACGAAGACAAGCCGAACGCGCAGCTGGGCGATGAGTCGCGCAGCCAGGACGCCTCGCGCACTGCGCAGGACGAGCACGACCGTAACGCTCGCTGATCCGGAGCGGTTGCGGTGTTCGATATCGGCTTCAGCGAACTGCTGGTGATTGCAGTGGTCGCCCTGGTGGTGCTCGGTCCCGAGCGCCTGCCCAAGGCGGCCCGCTTCGCCGGCCTGTGGGTGCGTCGTGCCCGCAATCAGTGGGATTCGGTAAAACAGGAACTGGAGCGCGAACTGCAGGCCGAGGACATCAAGCGGCAGATGCAGGACGTGCGCCAGGGCATGCAGGACACCGAGAACCAGCTGCGCGCCAGCGGTGAAGCGATCCGTCGCGAAGCGCAGGAGGCCCGGCAGCAGGGCGATACGCTGGCGCAGGAGGTTCGCGCACCGGCGCCTGCGGATCTGCCGCCGCATATGAGCGCTGCGCCCGATGCCGTTGCGCCGGCACAGGAGAGCGTTGCTCCCGAGCCGACGCCGGCGACACCCCCTGAAGCCGGTGCGCCGCCGCCGCAGAGCACGGAGCGCCAGCCATGAGTGAACAGGATTTCGGCGAAAGCTCGCTGGTCGAACATCTGGTGGAACTGCGCGGCCGCCTGGTGCGCGCACTGCTGGGCCTGGGCGTGGTGCTGCTGGCCCTGCTGCCGTTTACCCAGAAGCTGTACAACGCGCTGGCCGAACCGCTGGTGTCGCAGCTGCCGAACGGGCAGACGATGATCGCCACCAACCCGGCCGGTGCCTTCTTCGCACCGTTGAAGCTGACCTTCTTCGTGGCCCTGTTCGTGGCGGTGCCTTGGCTGCTGTACCAGCTGTGGGCGTTCGTTGCCCCGGGCCTGTATGCGCGTGAGAAGCGCCTGGCGGTGCCGTTGCTGGTGTCGTCGGTACTGCTGTTCTACACCGGCTGCGCCTTCGCCTACTTCCTGGTGCTGCCGGCGGTGTTCCATTTTCTGACCACCTTCAGCCCGGACGTGATTGCGATCACTCCGGATGCGAATGCCTACCTGGATTTCGTGCTGGCGATCTTCTTCGCTTTCGGCGGCAGTTTCGAACTGCCGGTGGCGATGGTGATCCTGGTGCTGCTCGGCTGGGTGACGCCGCAGCAGTTCAAGGAAGGCCGCGGTTACGCGATCGTCGGCATCTTCGTGGTGGCGGCGGTGCTGACCCCGCCGGACGTGGTGTCGCAGCTGATGCTGGCGATCCCGATGTGCCTGCTGTACGAGCTGGGCATCCACGCCGCACGCTGGCTGGTGCCGTCGTCGGTAGTGAAGAAACCCGCCGCCTGATGCGGTAGCGCCGGGCCATGCCCGGCGTGCCGGGTTCGATGTGATGCCACCGC
>NZ_JBQEMR010000068.1:0-7657 GCF_052045015.1 Stenotrophomonas sp. 22692 | reverse complement strand
CCCCCCCCCCCCCCCCCCCCCCCCCCCCCCCCCCCCCCCCCCCCCCCCCCCCCAACCCACAGGAACCCGGCTTCTGCCGTTGACGTTGCCTCTGCGGGTGCAGGGTGCAACCCTGCGCAAAAGAAACACCACCCTACGCCAGCGTCGGTTGTGCAATCTTCCCCCGCGCACTACGATCCTGCGGTTCGCGCGCGCAGGCGCGCACCCATATTCCTGCTGAGCGCCCCGCGCGCCGCATCTGCCAACCCGAGGTATCCATGGTCATCAAACCGCGCGTCCGCGGCTTCATCTGCGTCACCACCCACCCGACCGGCTGCGACGCCGCGGTCAAGCAGCAGATCGACTACATCCGCGCGCGCCCGCCGATCCAGAACGGCCCCAAGCGCGTGCTGGTGATCGGCGCCTCCACCGGCTACGGCCTCGCTGCGCGCATCACCGCTGCCTTCGGCAGTGGCGCTGCGACCCTCGGCATCTTCTTCGAACGCCCGGGCAGCGAGACCAAGCCGGGTACCGCGGGCTGGTACAACTCGGCCGCATTCCACAAGTACGCCGACGAAGCCGGCCTGTACGCCAAGAGCATCAACGGCGATGCCTTCTCCGATGAAGTGAAGGCCAGGGCCATCGAGATGATCAAGGCCGATCTCGGCCAGGTCGATCAGGTCGTCTACAGCCTGGCAGCGCCGCGCCGCAAGCACCCGAAGACCGGTGAAATCATCAGCTCTACGCTGAAGCCGATCGGCGAGCCGATCACGCTGCGTGGCCTGGATACCGACAAGGAAGTGCTGACCGAGACCCATCTGCAGCCGGCCACCCCGGAAGAAATCGCCGGTACCGTCGCGGTGATGGGCGGTGAGGACTGGCAGATGTGGATCGACGCGCTGGCCGATGCCGGCGTGCTGGCCAACGGCTGCACCACCACCGCCTTCACCTATGTGGGCGAAGAGATCACCCAGGCGATTTACTGGAACGGCTCGATCGGTGCCGCCAAGAAGGACCTGGACACCAAGGTGCTGGGCCTGCGCGAGAAGTTGGCCAAGATTGGTGGTGATGCACGCGTATCGGTGCTGAAGGCGGTGGTGACCCAGGCCAGCTCGGCGATTCCGACCATGCCGCTGTACCTGTCGCTGCTGTTCAAGGTGATGAAGGAAAAGGGCACCCACGAAGGCTGCATCGAGCAGTTGGATGTGCTGTACGACATCCTCTACGGCGGCAAGGCCGACGGCGTGGCGATCGATCGCCTGCGCCACGACCTGGTCGATGGCGAGGGCCATACCGTTGCGCTGGTCGATGAGGAAGGCCGCCTGCGTGCCGACTACAAGGAAATGGCGGCAGACGTGCAGGGCAAGGTGGTTGCGCTGTGGCCGCAGGTGACCAACGAGAACCTGTACGAGATCAGCGATCTGGCCGGTTACAAGGCCGACTTCCTGCGCCTGTTCGGCTTTGGCGTGGAGGGCGTCGACTACGAGGCCGACGTCAACCCGGACGTGAAGATCGACAATCTGGTCGACATGACCTGATCAATGAAAAGGCCGGCGAAAGCCGGCCTTCTCTTTGTGTAGAGCCGAGCCATGCTCGGCTGCTCTTCGCTTGAGTCTCGCAGCCGCGCATCGCTCGGCTCTACAGAGAGGCGTCAACCAAACTCGAACCCCATCTCCGGCAACGCCGGACCGACGAAGTCGCCCTGCACGTAATCCACGCCGGCACTGAACAGCAGGGTCATCGAGTTGGCATCGCTGACGAACTCGGCGATGGTACGGATGCCGGCTTCCTGTGCGCGCGCGGTGATCTGGCTGATGCGGTCGATGTTTTCTCGGGTGGCGGCCAGATCGCTGGTGAAGCCGCGGTCCAGCTTGAGGAACTGCGGCTGGAAGTGGGCCAGCAGCTGGAACGAATCCAGCCCCGATCCGAACTGCTCCAGGCCGATGCGGCAGCCCAGCGGCGCCACTTCGGCAAGGAACTGCTGCGCACTGCGCAGATGGGTGAACACCTTTGCTTCCGGCGCATGCAGCCACAGCCGTTCGCCGGGCACGCCCTGTGCCTGCAGTTCCCGACGCAGGGTGGCGATCATCTGCGGGTCGTCGAACGACTCTGGCGTCACCTTCACCAGCATCTGCGTGGCATGGCCTTCGCGTGCACGTTGGCCCAGCACAGCGATCGCCCGTGACACCACCCAGCGGTTGATGTCGGCCAGCAGGCCGTGTTCCTCCGCGATGCCCAGGAACGCAGTCGGGCTCAGCAGTTCACCATTGTGCTCAAGGCGCAGGTAGGCCTCATACAGCTCCAGCGACTCCCCCTGCAGGTTCAGCACCGGCTGGTAGTGCAGCTGGAAGCCATCACCGGCCAGTGCTTCACGGATTCGGGTGACCCAGCGCAGCACGCGTTCTTCCTCCACGCGGTCGGCAGCGGCCGGGTCGAAGATGCGGCAGGTGTTGCCCAGTTCGGCGGCGGCCTGCGTGCATTCGCTGGCGCGTGCCAGCACCTGGCCGATGCTGGCGATCTTCTCGCCCACCTGCACGCCACCGATGCTGACCGTTACCGTGGCCGAACGCGCGCCGATGCTGAAGACGTGTGCGGCGTAGGCTTCGCGGATGCGCTCGGCCAGTGCCACGGTCTGCGCGTAGGGCCCGGCCTGCAGCACGGCGAAATTGTGTTCGCCGAAACGGGCCAGCTGCGCGTCCTCGCCAACCACCTCGGCCAGCAGGGCGGCGAGGGCGCCGATCAGGATGTCGGCCGAGGCCAGGCCGATATCCGGCAGCAGGCGCGCGTAGTGGTCCGGCTCGATCAGCAGCAGGCCGAACTGGCCTTCGCTGCGCCCGGCCTGGGCCACCGCGCTTTCCAGCTGCAGCATGAAGGTCGGTCGGTTGAGCAGGCCGGTGACCTGATCGCGCTGGCGCAGGTCCTCGACCTCGCGCGCCAGTTCCGGGTCGAATTCCATGCGGCGGCGGAGTACCACCTGCAGGCAGGATTCGCCCTCGTAGGTGGCGGGGGTGAATTCCATCGTTGCCGGGAACGCGCTGCCATCCTCGTGGCGCGCGTCAAGCTGGTACTGCGGCGGCGGCGCCTCGCCACGGCTGAGGCCCTTCAGCAGCTGCTTGAAGCCTTCCACATGCTGGGCGGCGACCATGTCCAGCAGCGAGATGCCTTCGATATCGTCGAAATGCTCGTAGCCGAACATCTCCAGATAGGCGTCGTTGGCGCGGATGTGCATGCCTTCATGCACGTAGGCGATGGGGTCGCGCGAGGAAGCGATCAGGGCATCGCAGCGGCGCTCGGTCTCGCGCATCTGCGCCTCGATGCGGCGCAGGCCACGACGAGCCTGCAGGTCCACCCACTGATCACGGACCACGGCGAGCAGGTGCTCGGAACGCTGGCGCAGGGCGAGGGCACGGATGCCGTGGCTGCTGGCTTGTACCAGCTCGTCCTCGTCGATGCGTTCGGCCAGCAGCACCAGCGGAATGTCCTTGCCGCTGGCAGCAATATGCTGGGCCACCAGTGGCAGCGGGATCCCCTGCGAGGGCGAAGCCAGCACCAGGTCGATGGCCTGGCTGGCCAGCACCTGGGACAGTTCGGCAGCATCCTGCGGGCGCCACGGACGCACCGCGATGCCGCTGTTGCGCAGGGTGCTGACGATGGCCTCGGCGTTCTCGCCGCTGTCATCGACGATCAGCAGGCGGATGGTGATGTCGTTCGCGTTCTGCATGCACTGCTCCCCAATCTGCAAATCTAGATACACGATGCGCGCCGAACCGTCCATGCGCGCACCCCTTGCACGCATCGAACGGCGATGTGGTTCACACCACGCCACCGGCCGCGTGGCCGCTGGCCCAGGCCCACTGGAAGTTGTAGCCGCCCAGCCAGCCGGTCACATCCAGCACCTCGCCGACGAAATGCAGGCCGGGTACGCGCTTGGATTCCATCGTCGAAGACGAGACCTCGGCGGTGTCCACGCCGCCGAGCGTGACCTCAGCGGTACGGTAGCCCTCGGTGCCACTGGCCACCAGCGGGAACGCGCCCAGCAGCTGCGCGGCCTGGCGCAGCACCGGCTCGTCCAGCTGGCGCACGGGCCGGTCGGGCAGCCAGTGTTCGCACAGCCGCTGTGCCAGCCGCTTCGGCAGTACTTCGCCCAGCACCGTGCGCAGTTCGGCGGCAGGTCGTTCGCGCTTCATCTGGCGCAACCACTCGCCGGCATCCTGGCCGGGCAGCAGGTCCAGCTCCAGCGCATCGCCGGGTTGCCAGAACGAGGAGATCTGCAGGATCGCCGGGCCACTCACGCCGCGATGGGTCAGCAGCATGAAGTTCTGGAAGCTCTTTCCGTTGCAGCGCGCCTCGATCGGCAGGGCGACACCACTCAGATCGGCCAGCCGTTCCTGGTGCTTGCCGCTGAGCGTCAGCGGTACCAGCCCTGCGCGGGTCGGCAGCACCTGGTGGCCGAACTGTCGGGCCACTTCATAACCAAAGCCGGTGGCACCCATGCTGGGAATGGACAGGCCGCCGGTGGCAACCACCAGCGAGGCGCAATGGAACAGGCCATGGGTGGTATGCACGCGGAAGCCATCGCTGCCGTGCTCGATGCGCTGCACGCTGCACTCGGTGCGCACCTGCACGCCGGCCGCCTGGCATTCGTCCACCAGCATCTTCACGATCTGCTTGGACGAGACATCGCAGAACAGCTGGCCCAGCTCTTTTTCGTGATACGCGATGCCGTGCTTGTGCACCAGCTCGATGAAGTGCCAGGGTGTGTAGCGCGCCAGCGCCGACTTGCAGAAGTGCGGGTTGGCCGACAGGAAGTTGGCCGGGGTGGTGCCGGTGTTGGTGAAGTTGCAACGGCCACCGCCGGACATCAGGATCTTCTTGCCGACCTTGTTGGCATGGTCGATCACCTGCACCTGGCGGCCGCGCTGGCCAGCCGTGATTGCGGTCATCAGCCCGGCCGCGCCGGCGCCGATGACCACCACATCGCAACGGAGGGTGCTCATGCCTTGGCGCGCTTGCGCCAGTTCGGGATCACGTCGAGCTGGATCTGGTCGTTGAGCAGCTGCACTTCGCCGTCCTGGATCAGCACGCTCCAGCGCATGGCGCGCTGGATCTGCTGGCCCCACAGTTCGACGAAGGCACCATCGAGGTCGACCACCGACAGGTTGTCGAAGCGCGCCAGGCCCTTGCTCTGCTTGCTCCACCAGATGTCCGAAGCGTTGCCGCCGTAGTTCACCACCTGCACCTGGCGGCTGCGGTTGCTGGCCTTGCGGATGCGCGATTCGTCTGGATGGCCCAGGTCGATCCATTGCAGGATGTCGCCGGTGTAGTCGTGCTCCCACAGGTCCGGCTCGTCATCGGTACTCAGGCCGCGGCCGAATTCCAGGCGGTCGCCGGCGTTCAGCGCGAAGGCGAGCAGGCGCACCATCAGGCGATCGTCGGTCTCGGACGGGTGCTGGGCCAGGGTCAGGTTGTGGGTCACGTAGTAGCCGCGATCCATGTCGCTGATCTGCAGTTCGGCCTTGCGGATGGTGGCGGTGAGAGCCATGGGGGGTCCGTGGACTAAAGACGACAATGATAGAGGTTTGCTCCAGAGGTGTCCGTTGCCGGTCTGTCTGCGCAGCGTCAACGGTGGCACTCTTGCGCTCTTTCCTGCCGCAGGAGTGCCACCGATGACCCTGCCCAGCCGCCTGCAGCTGCCGCCCGGCCACTGGAGCAGCCTGCTCGATGGCCTGTGTGCACGTTTCCCTCGCATCGACCGTGCGCAGTGGCAGGACCGCTTCGCACGAGGCCGTGTGCAGGATCCGCAGGGCAGGGCACTGGCGCCGGACATGCCCTGGCAGGTGGGGTTGGAAATCCAGTACTTCCGCGAGGTGGCCGACGAGCCGGTGGTTCCCTTCGCCGAGACCATCCTGCATCTGGATGCGCACCTGCTGGTGGCGGACAAGCCGTACTTCCTGCCGGTGACGCCGGCCGGTGGCCATGTGCGCGAAACCCTGCTGGCGCGCCTGGTCGCACGCACCGGCAACACCGAACTGGCGCCGTTGCACCGCTTGGACCGGCTGACCGCCGGCCTGGTGCTGTTCTCGACCCAGGCAGCCACGCGTGATGCCTATCAACGGCTGTTCCGCGAACGGCGCATCGAGAAGACCTATGAGGCGCTGGCACCGGCGCTGCCCGGGCTGGCGTTTCCGTTGCAGCGGGACAGCCGCCTGGTGCCGGGCGAACCGTTCTTCCGCATGGCCGAAGTGCCGGGCGAGCCCAATGCGCGCAGCCGGATCGAGCTGATCGAGGCTGAAGGGCCGGTCTGGCGCTACCGGCTGCTGCCGGAAACCGGCCGCAAGCACCAGCTGCGCGTGCACATGGCGGCGCTGGGCGCGCCGATCGAGGGCGATGACCTGTATCCGCTGCTGAGGCCGCGCCCGGATGAAACGGTCGAGTCGCCCCTGCAGCTGCTGGCGCAGGGGCTGGCCTTCGATGACCCATTGAGCGGGGAGCCCCGGCGGTTCAGCAGCCGGCGCCGCCTGTGCCTGCCCGGCCAGGGCGGGTAGGGCCGTTCAGCGAACCGGGCGTCGGGCCAACCAGCGGTCCAGCTCGGCAGCGAACAGCTGCCGGTCGCGCGGGCCCAGCGGCGGCGGGCCGCCGGTCTGCACCCCGGCGCCGCGCAGCTCTTCCATGAAATTGCGCATCGACAGCCGCTCGGCCATGTTGTTCGGGGTGTACAGCTGGCCGCGCGGGTTCAGCGCCACGGCCTTCTTCTCCAGCACCAGGGCGGCCAACGGGATGTCCTGGGTGACCACCAGGTCTCCGGCGGCGACCCGCTCGACGATGGCGCTGTCGGCCACGTCCAGGCCCTGCGGCACCTGGATCGAGCGCAGCCAGCGCGATGGCGGGGTGCGGATCCACTGATTGGCGACCAGGGTCAGCTCGATCCCAACGCGTTCAGCGGCACGGAACAGGATGTCGCGAATGACGGTGGGGCAGGCATCCGCGTCCACCCAGATGCGGGGCAGGGCGGGTTCAGCTTGGGTTTCAGCTTCAGTCATTTACCCAGTGTAGGGTAGGAAAAACCTGAATGGGGACTCGGAGTTAGGCTTGATCGGCTGCCAAGCCTTGTCACGCCTAGCGGGCAGGGTTTGCCCATGAACGTCCGGGCTATCGCTTTTTGCAGAAAACACGCGTATCGTTCGACCCACTGTGTTTGCTAGGGTCACCGTGAATCGTGGCCTGGTGCAGTTGATCTCACGATCCGCTCATCGATCCGCTTTACCAACGCCTGCAACTCAGTCTCGGCCCCGATACCCGGTGGCTGCGATTTTTTTCAACATGTGTTTCAGGAGTTAGTCAAATGTCTGATCGTCAGACCGGCACCGTCAAGTGGTTCAACGACGCCAAGGGCTTCGGCTTCATCACCCCGGAAAGCGGCCCGGACCTGTTCGTGCACTTCCGTGCCATCCAGGGCACCGGCTTCAAGACCCTGCAGGAAGGCCAGAAGGTTACCTTCATCGCCGTCCAGGGCCAGAAGGGTATGCAGGCTGACCAGGTGCAGGCGGTCTAATCCGTCTGCTACCGTTTGGTAGCCAGAACGCCGGAAGCGAAAGCTTCCGGCGTTTTTTGTTGCCTGCTGTTCTGTAGCGGGGGGGGGGGGGGGGGGGGGGGGGGGGGGGGGGGGGGGGGGGGGGGG
>NZ_JBQEMR010000067.1:0-8220 GCF_052045015.1 Stenotrophomonas sp. 22692 | reverse complement strand
CCCCCCCCCCCCCCCCCCCCCCCCCCCCCCCCCCCCCCCCCCCCCGCCATCCCACAGGAAACCCGCTTCTGCTGTTGCTGTTGCTGTTGCTGTTGCTCCAGCTCGCAGCAGGCGCAGGGCTGCAAGCCCTGCCGATCAACACCCTGCTTACGAACGGCTGACGTGACGCTCATGCCCCATGCGCGAGGCTGTCTGCTTGGCTGTTCGAGTGGAGGTGGCAACAGTGCACTGGCAAAGCGCACAGGCCTACGCATGGCCGTTGGGATTGGCAGCAGTAGTGGGTGGCATCGGCGCGTGGCTGATCCTGTGGATCTACCATCGGCTGAAAGGGCGTGATCGCCGGCGTGCGCGCATCGGTCGTGTGCTCGGGCTACCGATGGCCACTGCATGGCCGCTGCTGCTGTTGATTCCCGCGTTGCAGGCCACACCGCTGCAGGATCCGTTGCTGGGCAATCTGCAGCATGTGCTGCACATCGCGCTGACCGCGTGCTTCATCTGGTTGCTTGTACGCGCGGTGGCGGCCGGTGAGCGCGCGATCCTGCGCAGCCATCCCATCGATGTCTCCGATAACCTGGAGGCGCGCCGCATCCAGACGCAGACGCGGGTGCTCAGTCGTGTACTGATGGGCGGCATCGTCGTGCTGGGCGCGTCGTTGGTGCTGCTGACCTTCCCGATGGTGCAGAAGATCGGTACCGCGCTGCTGGCCTCGGCGGGCCTGATCGGTCTGGTGGCCGGTATCGCGGCCAAGCCGGTGTTCGGCAACCTGATCGCTGGCCTGCAGATTGCAGTGACGCAGCCGATCCGCCTGGATGACGTGGTGATCGTCGAAGGCGAATGGGGCCGCATCGAGGAGATCGGCAGCAGTTACGTGGTGGTGCGCATCTGGGATGAGCGGCGGATGGTGGTGCCGTTGACCTGGTTCATCGAGAACCCGTTCCAGAACTGGACGCGGCGCAGTGCCGATCTGCTCGGCACTGCGTTTCTGTGGCTGGACTACCGGGCGCCGATCGCGGCGATCCGCGCCGAACTGGAGCGCATCTGTCGTGGCGAAGCGCTGTGGGATGGCCGGGTCTGCGTGACCCAGGTGACCGAGACCAGCGAGCGTGCGATCCAGGTGCGACTGCTGGTCAGCGCGCGCAGCTCCGGTGATGCCTTCGACCTGCGTTGCCTGGTGCGCGAGCGCATGCTCGACTTCCTCGCGCGTGAGCATCCGCAGTCGCTGCCGCAGGTGCGTGCGCGGCTGCAACACGAAGACGAGCTGGATATGCCGCGCGGCCCACGTGCGCGCACCGCGGATGTGCGTTCGCCTGGCGCGGAGGATGGTGAAGCGGCGATCGTGCCGGCGGAGCCTGACCAGCCTCTGTAGAGCCGGGCCATGCTCGGCCGCTTTCGATTTTCCGGTGAAGCCGAGCGTGGGCTCGGCTCTACAGAAACACGATCACGGCTCGCCGGCGTCGATCAATGCATCGGTATCGAAGTGCGGCGGGCGCCGTGCGCGGGTGCGCTGCTCGTAGGCGTAGGCCATTTCGATCAGCTTCGGCTCGCTCCAGGCGGTGCCCATGAACAGCAGGCCGACTGGCAGGCCATCGATCTGGCCCATCGGCACGGTCAGGCTGGGGTAACCAGCGACGGCAGCGGCGCTGTAGCTCTCGCCGGGGAAGTCGTCGCCTTCGCTGCGGATCGGCCATGCCACACCGGTGGTGGGTGCGACCAGCGCGTCGAGCTGGTGGGCGGCGAGGGCGGCGTCGATGCCTTCCGGGCCGGCCAGGCGGCGCGCATCGCTGCGCGCGCGGATGTAGGCGGGGTCGGCCAGGCCAGCAGTGGCATCGGCCTCTACCAGCAGCTCCTGGCCGAACAGGCCCAGTTCCTGCTTGCTGTGCGCCTGGTTGAAGGCAATCAGTTCGGCCAGGCTGCGCAACGGCGCGCGGTGGGTGCTGAAGTAGCGCTCCAGCCCGGCCTTGAATTCGTACAGCAGCAGCGTGCGCTCGGCTTCGGCCCAGGCGCCCTGGTTGGGCAACTCGACGGGGACCACGACGGCACCAGCGCGACGCAGCTCGGTCGCTGCCTGATCGATCAGCGGCGGCATGCCGCGGTACTTCAGCAGCGGCGTCTGCAGCAGGCCGATGCGTTTGCCGCGCAGGCCCTGCGGGTCCAGGCGTGCGGTGTAGTCGTAGACCGCGCGGCCGGGCATGGTCGCGGTGGCCGGGTCGGCATCATCGCGGCCGGCGATCGCGGTCAGCACGGCGGCAGCGTCGGCGACGCTGCGTGCCATCGGCCCGGCAGTGTCCTGGCTGAAGGAGATCGGGATGATGCCGTCGCGGCTGACCAGGCCGACGGTTGGCTTCAGGCCGACCACGCCGTTGATCGCCGCCGGGCAGACGATGCTGCCATCGGTCTCGGTACCGATCGCCACGCTGGCGAGGTTGGCGGCCACGGCCACCGCGCTGCCGCTGCTGGAGCCACAGGGCGAATGACTCAGCCGATAGGGATTGCGGGTCTGGCCACCGCGCGCGCTCCAGCCGGAGATGGAGTCATTGCCGCGGAAATTGGCCCATTCGCTCAGATTGGTCTTGCCCAGCACCACCGCACCGGCTTCGCGCAGCCGGCGCACCAGGTAGGCATCGTCCGGACGGAAGCCCTGCAGGGCCAGTGAGCCGGCGCTGGTGGCCATCGGCGCGGCGTTGATGTTGTCCTTCAGCAGCAGCGGGATGCCATGCAGCGGGCCGCGCAGGCGTCCTTCGCGGCGCTCGCGGTCGCGCGCGGCGGCTTCCTTCAGGGCATCGGGGTTGAGCTCGATCACTGCGCGCAGGCGCGGCCCGGTGCGGTCCAGGGCGGCGATGCGCTGCAGGTAGGCCTGGGTCAGGGTGGTGCTGTCCAGTTCACCGGCGGACATTCGCGCCTGCAGGTCGGCAACATCGGTTTCGGCGTACGGGAACGGCACGTTGCGGCTCGCAGGTTCGGCCGCATGCGCGCTGGGCGTGGCCGGGCTGCAGCCAGCCGAAAGCAGCGCCGGCAGCGCGGCGAGCAGGCAGGTCAGCAGAGGCGGCAAGGACGGGCGCATGGGGCGGCTTGGTCGGCTCCAATCCCCAGTGTAGCGGGTGCTCAGCGGTGACGCTTGCGCAGGTCGCGGGCGAGGACGTAGACCACGATCAGGTTGATCGCCAGGATCGTCCACGACGGCCAGCCGGGATGGCGGATGATCGCGAAGATGTCGAACGGCAGGTACAGGGCGGCGGTCAGGCAGCCCAGCCAGGAAGCCCAGGCCTTGGCCCGCCACAGGCCCCAGGCCTCAACCAGGTGCAGCAGGCCGTAGCCGATCATCCCCGCCGCGGCCAGGTGGACCGCGTCGGGGCTGATCATGTGCAGCAGCGAGGGCAGGGTGCCATGGTCCGGATCCAGGCTGAAACGCCGGATCAGGGCCATGATGCCGTGCCGTAGCGGCTGCGGTCCGAGCACTTCCAGCCCGGTGGCGGCCAACAGCGCCAGCATCGCCTTGCTCGCTTCGAGCAGGGCGATGACATGGAGACCCGGATGCCGGTGTGGATCCGGGTTGTAGCCGCTCCGGTTCACGGGGTGCTGGCTCAGCCGCCGCGCGAAGCCTTCTTGCGGTCGCTTTCGGTCAGGAACTTCTTGCGCAGACGGATCTCCTTCGGGGTGATCTCGACCAGCTCGTCGTCTTCGATGAAGTCCAGGGCCTGTTCCAGCGAGTACTTGATCGCCGGGGTCAGCTGGATCGCATCGTCCTTGCCCGAAGCGCGCATGTTGGTCAGCGGCTTGGTCTTGATCGCGTTGACGGTCAGGTCGTTGTCCTTGGAGTGGATGCCGACCAGCTGACCTTCATACACGTTGTCGCCTTCAGCTGCGAACAGCTTGCCGCGTTCCTGCAGCGGGCCCAGCGAGTAGGCCGGCGTGGTGCCCGGCGCATTGGCGATCATCACGCCGTTGATGCGCTTGGCAATCGCGCCCTGTTCCTTCGGACCGTAGTGGTCGAACACGTGGAACAGCAGGCCCGAACCCTGGGTCAGGGTCTTGAACTCGTTCTGGAAGCCGATCAGGCCACGGGCCGGGATCGAGTATTCCAGGCGCACGCGGCCCTTGCCGTCCGATTCCATGTTCTTCAGCTGGCCCTTGCGGGTGCCCAGCTTTTCCATCACGCCGCCCTGGTGGATTTCTTCGATGTCCACCACCAGCTGCTCGATCGGCTCCATCATCTGGCCGTCGATTTCCTTGATGATCACTTCCGGGCGCGACACGGCCAGCTCGTAGCCTTCGCGACGCATGTTCTCGATCAGCACCGACAGGTGCAGTTCGCCACGGCCGGAGACCAGGAACTTGTCAGCGTCTTCCAGCTGCTCGACCTTCAGGGCCACGTTGTGGACCTTTTCACGGTCCAGGCGGTCCTTGATCTGGCGGCTGGTCAGGAACTTGCCACCGGACAGGTCCTTGTTGCCGGCGAACGGCGAGTTGTTGACCTGGAAGGTCATCGAGATGGTCGGCTCGTCGACGGTCAGCGCCGGCAGGGCTTCCGGGAAGTCCGGCGCGCAGATGGTGTCGGAGATGGTCAGCTCCTGGATGCCGGAGATGGCCACGATGTCGCCGGCCTCGGCCGAATCCTGCTCGATGCGCTCCAGGCCCATGAAGCCCAGCACCTGCAGCACCTTGCCGTTGCGCTTCTTGCCTTCACGGTCGATGACCGCGACCTGCATGTTCTTCTTCAGGGTGCCGCGCTGGATGCGGCCGATGCCGATCACGCCCACGAAGTTGTTGTAGTCCAGCTGGCTGATGCGCATCTGGAACGGGCCTTCCGGGTCCACTTCCGGACGCGGCGCGTGCTGCATGATCGCTTCGTACAGCGGGGTCATGTCGCCGTCGCGCACGGTGTCTTCCAGGCCGGCGTAGCCGTTCAGGCCCGAGGCGTAGACGATCGGGAAGTCCAGCTGCTCGTTGGTCGCGCCGAGCTTGTCGAACAGGTCGAAGACCTGGTCGATCACCCATTCCGGACGGGCGCCCGGACGGTCGACCTTGTTGACCACGACGATCGGCTTGAAGCCCATCGCGAAGGCCTTCTGGGTCACGAAGCGGGTCTGCGGCATCGGGCCGTCCATCGCGTCGACCAGGATCAGCACGGTGTCGACCATCGACAGCACGCGCTCGACCTCACCACCGAAGTCGGCGTGGCCGGGGGTGTCGACGATGTTGATCCGGTTCTTGATGCCGGTCTTCTTGTCTTCCCAGGTGATGGCGGTGTTCTTGGCCAGGATGGTGATGCCGCGTTCCTTTTCCTGGTCGTTGCTGTCCATCACGCGCTCGGCGAGGACGGTGCGCTCGGACAGGGTGCCGGACTGCTTCAGCAGCTGGTCGACCAGGGTGGTCTTGCCATGGTCGACGTGGGCGACGATGGCGATGTTGCGAAGATTTTCGATGGACATACGAAAGGGGGCCAGTCGGCGCCGGATTTGGAAAAAGAAGTCCAACATTATACGTCGAACTTGACGATTCGCGAAAAGGTGGATTTCACGCCGGTCATGGGGCCCATTCAGCTGGCTGTCCGCAGCGGCGGCCGAGGCCGCCAGGACCGTCGTGTGGGGCTCCCCCGCCGGCGGCTGAAGCCCGGATCTGCGCCCATGGTCGAAGCCGCCGCCGCCACGAGGCAGGTGTAAACTAGGTGGCTAGACGCGTTCCCCTCTGCATCAAGGATCTTCATGTCCCTCATCGCCACTTTCGACACCACCCAGGGCCCGATCAAGGTCGAGCTGTTCGCCGACAAGGCGCCGCTGACCGTGGCCAACTTCGTGAACCTGGTCAAGCACGGTTTCTATGACGGCCTGATCTTCCACCGCGTGATCGCCGACTTCATGATCCAGGGCGGCTGCCCGCAGGGTCGTGGCACCGGCGGCCCGGGCTACAAGTTCGAAGACGAGAAGAATGGCGTGAAGCACGAGGTCGGCTCGCTGTCGATGGCCAACGCCGGCCCGAACACCAACGGCAGCCAGTTCTTCATCACCCACATCAAGACCGACTGGCTGGACGGCCGCCACACCGTCTTCGGCAAGGTCCTGGAAGGCCAGGCCATCGTCGATTCGGTCAAGCAGGGCGACGTGATCCATTCGATCACCCTGGAAGGCGACGTCGACGCCGTGCTGGCCGCCCAGGCCGAGCGCGTCGCGGAGTGGAACAAGCACCTCGCCGCCTGATCCCCCTTCGAGACGGCCACCCACGGGTGGCCGTTTCCCTGTTCCCCGCCGCCCGCCAGGCCAGCGTGGCCACGCCCGCGGCGTTCCATCAAACGCTTGCAAGCAAGAGGAAACCCCCATGAAAGCACCCGTTCGTGTTGCCGTGACCGGCGCCGCCGGCCAGATCGGTTATGCCCTGCTGTTCCGCATCGCCTCCGGCGAAATGCTGGGCAAGGACCAGCCGGTCATCCTGCAGCTGCTGGAACTGCCGGTCGACAAGGCCCAGGCCGCCCTGAAGGGCGTGATGATGGAGCTGGAAGACTGCGCCTTCCCGCTGCTGGCCGGCATGGTCGGCACCGATGACGCCGAAGTCGCGTTCAAGGACGCCGACATCGCCCTGCTGGTCGGCGCACGTCCGCGTGGCCCGGGCATGGAGCGCAAGGACCTGCTGCTGGAAAACGCCAAGATCTTCACCGCCCAGGGCGCAGCGCTGAACAAGGTCGCCAGCCGTGACGTGAAGGTGCTGGTGGTCGGCAACCCGGCCAACACCAACGCCTACATCGCCATGAAGTCGGCGCCGGACCTGAAGCCGGAAAACTTCACCGCCATGCTGCGCCTGGACCACAACCGCGCGCTGAGCCAGCTGTCGACCAAGCTGGGCAAGCCGGTCGGTGGCATGGAGAAGCTGGTCGTGTGGGGCAACCACAGCCCGACCATGTACCCGGATTACCGTTTCGCCACCGCCGATGGCGCATCGATCGCCGATGCGATCAACGACCAGGAGTGGAACGCCAACACCTTCATCCCGACCGTGGGCAAGCGCGGCGCGGCGATCATCGAAGCCCGTGGCTCGTCCTCGGCTGCTTCGGCCGCCAACGCTGCCATCGACCACGTGCGTGACTGGGTGCTGGGCAGCAACGGCAAGTGGGTCACCATGGGCGTGCCGTCCGACGGTTCCTACGGCATTCCGGAAGGCGTGATCTTCGGCTTTGCAGTGACCACCGAGAACGGCAAGTACACCCTGGTCAAGGATCTGCCGATCGACGACTTCAGCCAGAAGTACATCGACAAGACCCTGGCCGAGCTGGAAGAAGAGCGCGCCGGCGTCGCCCACCTGCTGGGCTGATGCAGGCGGTACCGGCTCCGGCCGGTACGTCTTCCATCAAGGTAGGTACCGACCGCTGGTCGGTACGCAGAAAACGGGGAAGCTTCGGCTTCCCCGTTTTTGTTTGGACGGATACGGAGCCGCATGATCCACCTGCACTACATCGACGACGCGCTGCTGGTGGCCGAGAAGCCGGCCGGCCTGCTGTCCGTGCCCGGCCGCAGCGCCGAGAACCAGGACTGCGTGGTCGCGCGCCTGCAGGCGCTGTACCCGGATGCGTTGACGGTGCATCGGCTGGATCAGGTAACCTCCGGCCTGCTGCTGCATGCGCGAGGCAAGGAGATGCAGGCCGCATTGTCGATGCAGTTTGAGCAGCGCCAGGTCGGCAAGCGCTACGAAGCCGTGGTGCAGGGAGTGCTCGAAGGTGATGCAGGCGAAGTGGACCTGCCATTGATCGTGGACTGGCCGAACCGGCCGAAGCAGATGGTCGACCATGAGCGCGGCAAGCCGGCGCTGACGCGTTGGAGCGTGCTGGCTCGTGATGTTGAAGCGCGGCGCACGCGCGTGGAACTGGAACCGATCACCGGCCGCAGCCATCAGCTGCGCCTGCACATGGCCAGCCTCGGCCATCCCATCGTCGGCGACGTGCTGTATGGCGCGGCACCGGCGCAACGCGTGCATCTGCATGCGCGCAGCCTGCGGTTCACGCATCCGCTGACGGGCGAGGCGCTCGCGTTCGAGTCCGCGGCTCCGTTCTAGGGGTTCGGCAGGGCTTGCAGCCCTGCACCTGCTACGAGTCAGAGCAACGTCAACGTCAACATCAAAGGCGGGTTATCCGTGGGTTGGCGGGACGGTGTCGGAGTGCGGGGGCGCCGCAAGTACTTCCCTGTAGGCTTGGCAGCCGCATCCATGCGGCTGACACCCCGCACTCCGACACCGCCC
>NZ_JBQEMR010000066.1:0-8493 GCF_052045015.1 Stenotrophomonas sp. 22692 | reverse complement strand
CCCCCCCCCCCCCCCCTCCCCCCCCCCCCCCCCCCCCCCCCCCCCCCCCCCCCCCGGGCCCCCCTCAGGAAGCCAGCTTTTGACGTTGACGTTGACGTTGACGTTGACGTTGCCTCTGCGGGTGCAGGGCCGCAGGCCCTGCCGCTACCCCTCTTCCCGGCGCCCGCGCAGGATGTCCCGGAACCACTGCCGGTGATGCTTGTACGCCCACCCGTAGGTCACCTTGCCCTGGGTCATCGCCCGCACCGACCCCTTGATCCAGATCGCCGCATAGATGTGCACCACGATGGCGCAGATCAGCACCCAGCCGAACAGCGCATGGGCAAGTACCGAGAAGCGGATCACCCCGATCGGGAAGAAGTGGCTGAAGTACTGCCGCCAGATCACGAAGCCGGTCAGCAGCAGCGCCGACAGGCATCCGATGATGGCCCAGAACAACAGCTTCTGGCCGGCATTGAAACGGCCCACCGGCGGCAGCTTCTCATCCTCGTTGCGCAGTACATCGCGCATGCCGCGCATCCACGCGCGGTCGTCGGCGGTCGGCAGGTTGTCGCGCCACATGCGGAAGGCCAGAAAGGCAAAGCCCACCACCATGGCCAGGCCAACGAACGGGTGCAGGATGCGCGTCCACGGTCCACCACCGAACAGCTGGGTCAAAGGGAACAGAGCAGGGTGGAACAACGCCAACCCGGACAGCGCGGTCAGCACGAAGCAGATCGCCACGATCCAGTGATTGATGCGGGTCGGCGCACGGTAGCGGATGATCTGGCGCGGGTGCGGGGCGTACTTCATGGCCGCTGCTCCTCTTCGATCTGCTTCGCCTCGTGTTCGGCTTCCTCTTCTTCCTCGTCATTGACCGTGTTGCGGCCGATGCCGATGTAATGCAGGAAGCCGGCGAAGGCGGTGGCGGCGATCGCCAGCACGCCCAGCGGCTTGGCCACGCCCTTCCAGACCTCCACCATCGGGCTGATGCGTGGGTCCTTGGGCAGATCGGCGTACAGCTCGGGTTTGTCCACATGCTGCAGCACGTACATCACGTGGGTGCCACCCACGCCCTGTGGGTCGTACAGGCCGGCGTTCTCGTAGCCGCGCGATTTCAGGTCTTCCACACGGCCGGCCGCATGTTCGGTCATCGCCTGCTTGCTGCCGAAGGTGATCGCGCCGGTCGGGCAGGTCTTCACGCAGGCCGGTTCCTGGCCCACCGCCACCCGGTCCGAACACAGCGTGCATTTATAGGCCTTGTGGTCCTTCTTGGAAATGCGCGGCACGTCGAACGGGCAACCGGTCACGCAGTAACCGCAGCCGATGCAGTTTTCTTCCTGGAAGTCGACGATGCCGTTGGCGTACTGGATGATCGCGCCGGGCGATGGGCAAGCCTTGAGGCAGCCCGGATCGCTGCAGTGCATGCAGCCTTCCTTGCGGATCAGCCACTCCAGCTTGCCCTTCTCGTCCTCGTACTCGCGGAACTTCATCACCGTCCACGACTGGTCGCTGAGGTCCGGCGGATTGTCATAGCTGCCAACGCAGCTGCCCACTTCGTCGCGCAGGTCGTTCCACTCCATGCACGCGACCTGGCAGGCCTTGCAGCCGATGCATTTGCTCACGTCGATCAGCTTGGCGACCTGGCCGGTGTGCGCGCTGCGCGCCTGTGGCGAGGGCGTGGTGGTGGCCGAGCGGCGGATGATGTCCAGCGATTGCAGTGACATGGCGTGTCTCCTACACCTTCTCGACCTTGACCAGGATGCACTTCGATTCGGGCGTCTGCGAGTTGCCGTCACCGATGGCGTTGGTCAGCGTATTGGCGATGTAGCCGGGTTTGGCCGCACCGAGGAAACCCCAGTGGATCGGAATGCCCACCTGGTGCACGGTCTTTCCATCGATCTGCAGGGCCTTGATGCGCTTGGTCACCATCGCAACGGCTTCGATATGGCCGCGCTTGGAACTCACGCGCACGCGGCTGCCGTTGTTGATGCCCAGCTCGTCGGCCAGTGCAGCACCGATTTCGACGAACTGTTCGGGCTGGATGATGGCGTTGAGCTTGCCGTGCTTGGTCCAGAAGTGGAAATGCTCGGTCAGGCGGTAGGTAGTGGCCACGTGCGGGAACTCGTCCGGCGAACCGATCTGGGCACGGTCGCTGGCGAACACGCGCGCGGCCGGGTTGTTGAGCGTCTGCGCCTGGCCCGGGCTGAGCGGGTTGCTGCGCAGCGGAGTATCGAAGGGCTCGTAGTGCTCCGGGAACGGGCCTTCGGCCATGCCGGCCTTGGCGAAGAAGCGCGCGATGCCTTCCGGGTTCATGATGAACGGGCCCATGCCGCCGGCCGGGTCTTCGTCGGCCTTGAAGTCCGGCACGTCCACGCTGCCCCAGTTCTTTCCGTTCCAGGCCAGCAGCGTGCGCCGCGGATCGAAGGGCTGGCCGGCCACGTCGCACGAGGCGCGGTTGTACATCACGCGGCGGTTGGCTGGCCACGCCCAGGCCCAGCCCAGCGTGTTGCCGATGCCGGTGGGGTCGCTGTTGTCACGCCGCGCCATCATGTTGCCGGTCGGGCCCCAGGCACCGATGTAGATCCAGCAGCCAGAGGAGGTGCTGCCGTCGTCGCGCAGGTCGCCGAACGCAGCCAGCTGCTCGCCGGCCTTGCGCACCAGTTTGGTCGGGTCCTTCGGATCGAACACATCGGCCAGCGCCTTGCCGTTGTATTCCATCGCCAGTTCTTCCGGCGTTGGCAGTTCCGGGTTGGAATACTTCCAGGCCAGGTCGCGCACCGGCTCCCACCACGCGCCGCCGTCCTTCTCGTACATCGCTTTGATGCGATGGAACAGCTCGGACATGATCTCGATGTCGCTGCGCGCTTCGCCCGGCGGATTGGCACCCTTCCAGTGCCACTGCAGCCAGCGCGAGGAGTTCACCACCGCGCCGTTCTCCTCGGCGAAGGAGGTGGTCGGCAGCCGGAACACTTCGGTCTGGATCGCGCTCGGGTCGACGTCGTTCAGCGCACCGTGGTTCTGCCAGAACGCGATGGTCTCGGTTTCCAGCGGGTCCATGCTGACCATGAACTTCAGCTTGGAGAACGCACTGATCAGCTTGCCCTTGTTCGGCGCCGAGGCCAGCGGGTTGAAACCCTGGCAGATGTAGCCGTGGATCTTGCCTTCGTTCATCAGCTCGTACGCCTGCAGCATGTCGTACGGCTTGTCGAGCTTGGGCAGGTGGTCGAAGCACCAGTTGTTGTCGGCGGTGGCAGCGTCGCCCCACCACGACTTCATCAGGCTGACGTGGAACTTCGGGTAGTTCTGCCAGAACGACATCTGGTTGGCGCGCAGCGGCTTCTGCGTGCGCTTGGCGATGTAGGCGTCGTAGTCCTGCTCGTCCTGCTTCGGCAGCGTCAGGTAGCCAGGCAGCAGGTCGGACATCAGGCCGATGTCGGTCAGGCCCTGGATGTTGGAATGCCCGCGCAGCGCGTTCATGCCACCACCGGCCACGCCGATGTTGCCCAGCAGCAGCTGCACCATGGTGCCGGCACGCACGTTCTGCGCACCGATGGAGTGCTGCGTCCAGCCCAGCGCGTACAGGATGGTCATCGCCTTGTCCTTGCCGGCGGTGGACGCGATCATCTCCCAGACCTGCCGGATGCTGTCGGCCGGCGTGCCGCAGATGCGTTCGACCATCTCCACGGTATAGCGCGCGTAGTGCTGCTTGAGCAGGGTGTAGACGCAGCGCGGGTCCTGCAGCGTCGGGTCGCTGCGCACGAAGCCATCGTCACCGTAGGCGTAGTCCCAACTGGAACGGTCGTAGCTGCGCTTCTCTTCGTTGTAGCCCGAATACAGGCCGTCCTTGAAGGCGAACTCGTCCTTCACCAGGAACGACATGTCGGTGTAGTTCAGCACGTACTCGTGCTGGATGCGGTCCTCGGTCAACAGGTAGTTGATCAGGCCGCCCAGGAACACGATGTCGGTGCCGGTGCGGATCGGCGCGTACACGTCGGCCACCGCAGCCGAGCGGTTGAAACGCGGATCGACCACAATCAGCCGGGCCTTGTTGTGTGCCTTGGCCTCGGTCACCCATTTGAACCCGCACGGATGCGCCTCGGCGGCATTGCCACCCATGATCAGGATCAGGTCGGCATTCTTGATGTCGACCCAGTGATTCGTCATCGCACCACGGCCTAGCGTCGGGGCAAGACCTGCCACCGTCGGGCCGTGTCAGACACGTGCCTGGTTGTCGAATGCCAACATGCCAAGGGAGCGGACGACCTTGTGGGTCAGCACCGCGGTTTCATTGCTGGTGGCCGAGGCTGCCAGCATCCCGGTGGTCAGCCAGCGGTTGACCGTCTGCCCGGCCTCGTTCTTCTGCACGAAATTGGCATCGCGGTCTTCCTTCATCAGCCGTGCGATGCGGTCCAGTGCATCGTCCCAGCTCAGCCGCTTCCACTCGTTCGAGCCCGGCGCGCGGTACTCGGGGTAGAGCAGGCGCGACTTGCTGTGGATGATGTCGGCCAGGCCGGCACCCTTCGGGCACAGCGTGCCGCGGTTGACCGGATGGTCCGGGTCGCCTTCGATATGGAAGATGCTCGGCTCGGCGTTCTTGGCGCCATCGCCGAGGCTGTACATCAGGATGCCGCAGGCCACCGAACAGTAGGTACAGGTGTTGCGGGTCTCGGTCGCGCGGGTCAGCTTGTACTGCCTGACCTCCGCGAGCGCGATGCCGGGCGCGAAGCCCATCAGTGCCAGACTGGAGCCGACCAGGGTTGTCCCGGTCACTTTCAGGAACTGGCGGCGGCTCATCGATGGCATGCCGTTCTCCTGGGATGGCGGGGAGGCGCAGGCCTCCGGGCTGTCGTTGGGTACGGCCCGGTTATAGCACAGGCCCCCGCACGCCCATGTGGCACAAGGCCCGGCGCCTGCCGGGCGGGCGCGCAACGGGGCGGCTCTGGTAAAGTTGCGTGCCCGCACCCCGGGGAAAGCGTCTGCCGGGCCTGGTTCCAGGATGTTCCGCGCAGCCCCCGCCGTCCTGGCGCGATCCTCCGCGCCGGATCTGGAACATCGAGGAAAAATTTTGCGAAATCAACCCGTTGGATCCCCCGCATGAGCGCACCGTCGAAGCCGTCGGAGGCCGTTGCGCGCGGCACGCTGTACATCGTTGCCGCCCCGTCCGGTGCCGGCAAGAGCAGCATCGTCAATGCCACCCTGGCGCGTGACCCGCAGATCGCCCTGTCGATCTCCTTCACCTCGCGTGCGATGCGCCCGGGTGAAGTGAACGGCCAGCACTACCATTTCGTCTCTGCGGAAAAGTTCGAGGAAATGATCGCCGCCGGCGACTTCTTCGAGCATGCCTGGGTGCATGGCGACTGGAAGGGCACCGCCCGCCAATCAGTTGAACCGCAGCTGGCCGCCGGCCAGGACGTGCTGCTGGAGATCGACTGGCAGGGCGCGCAGCAGGTGCGCCAGCTGGTGCCGGGCACGGTCACCGTGTTCATCCTGCCGCCGTCCAAGCAGGCCCTGCAGGACCGCATGCGCAAGCGCGGCCAGGACAGCGAGGCGGTCATCGCCCAGCGCCTGGGCGCGGCCCGTGACGAGATGCTGCACTTCAACGAGTTCGACTACGTCATCGTCAACGAGGTGTTCGACACCGCCGTGGACGAGCTGTGCGCCATCTTCACCGCCAGCCGCCTGCGCCGGGAGGCCCAGAAGGTCCGCCACGCCGGCCTGATCCAGGCCCTGTTGACCCCTGATTCGGGCGCAACTGACTGATTCCAAAAGAATCGGGTGAGGGTTGGCTTGATTTTGTCCAGCCCCTGCCAGTACACTCCGTCCCCTTTCCCTCATTCGACTGAGCGGCCGACCGGTCGCCGGGAGCCCGTATGGCCCGCATCACCGTAGAAGATTGCCTGGAAGTCGTTAACAACCGTTTCGAACTGGTCATGATGGCTTCCAAGCGTGCCCGCCAGCTCGCCAACGGCGTGCAGGCCACGCTGGACAACAGCGAGACCGAGGACAAGCCGACCGTGCTGGCGCTGCGCGAAATCGCCGCCCGCAAGATCGACAACGCGCTGATCGACGAAGTCGAGAAGGCCGAGCGTGAGCGCGCCGAGCGCGAAGCGCTGGAGTGGGCCGCCGCCGAAGTGGTCGCCGACGAAGACATGTCCAAGAACGACGATTGATCGCATCGATCAACGTCATTGCTGGATCGCCGAACAGCCCGCCCCGTGCGGGCTGTTTCGCATTCAGGATTTGCCGTAAACGTCGCGCTGGAATAGGCTTCGGGCATGAACCCAGGCCCCACTGCCAAGGTCGCCGCAGCCCCCGCTGCCGCCGTACCCGACTACGTCCTCCAGCTTGAACGCGCCGCCCATTACCTGCCGCCGGAACAGCTGCCGCTGTTGCGCCGCGCCTGGGAAGTCGGAGCCGCCGCGCACGCTGGGCAGACGCGCAAGTCGGGCGAGCCCTATATCACCCATCCGGTGGCCGTGGCCCAGGTGCTGGCCGAGCTCGGCCTGGACGTGGAAGCGCTGATCGCCGCGATCCTGCACGACACCATCGAAGACACCCCGCTGACCCGTGAGGCGCTGGCTGCCGAGTTCGGCGAAGCCGTGGCCGAACTGGTCGACGGCGTGACCAAGCTGGACAAGCTGAAGTTCCGCGACCGCCAGGAAGCGGCCGCCGAGAGCTTCCGCAAGATGCTGCTGGCAATGTCGCGCGACCTGCGCGTGATCATGATCAAGCTGGCCGATCGCCTGCACAACATGCGCACGCTGGGCGCGCAGAGCCGCGAAGCGCGCGGCCGCATCGCCCGCGAGACGCTGGAGATCTATGCGCCCATCGCCCAGCGCCTGGGCATGAGCCTGGTCAAGAGCGAGTTGCAGAACCTAGGCTTCAAGGCGCTGTATCCGTGGCGCCACGCGATCCTGGAAAAGCACATCCGCAGCCAGCCGGTGGTACGCCGTGAAGCGCTGGCACAGGTGGAAGTTCAGCTGTCGCAGCGGCTGGCGAAGGAAGGCATCGAGCACCGCCTGGTCAGCCGCATCAAGACGCCGTGGAGCATCTACAACAAGATGCGCGACGAGAACAAATCGTTCGACCAGGTGATGGACGTGTTCGGCTTCCGCCTGGTCGTGCGCAGCGTGCCCAGCTGCTACCACGCGCTGGGGTCGGTGCATGCCACCTTCAAGCCGCTGGATGGCCGCTTCCGCGATTTCATCGCCATTCCCAAGGCCAATGGTTACCAGTCGCTGCACACGGTGCTGTTCGGGCCGTATGGCTCGCCGATCGAAGTGCAGATCCGTACCGAGGAAATGGACCTGATCGCCGAACGCGGCGTGGCCGCGCACTGGACCTACAAGTTCGGCGGCGATTCACCCAACAGTGCGCAGAGCCGTGCGCACGCCTGGATCGTCGAACTGATCGATTCGCAGCGTGCTGCCGGTTCCTCGCTGGAGTTCCTCGACAACGTCAAGGTCGACCTGTTCCCGGACGAGGTCTACCTGTTCACCCCGAAGGGCAAGATCCTGGCGCTGCCGCGCAACTCCACCGCGCTCGATTTCGCCTACGCCGTGCATACCGACGTCGGCAACATGGCCGTGGCCTCGCGCGTGGACAAGAAACTGGTGCCGTTGCGTACCAAGCTGGTGTCGGGCCAGTCGGTGGAGATCATCACCGCACGCTCGGCCACGCCGAAACCGCAGTGGCTGGAATTCGTGGTCACCAGCAAGGCGCGCACCGCCATCCGCCACCAGCTCAAGCAGCTGGAGCACGAGGACGCCGTGCAGCTGGGCCACCGCATGCTCGACCGCGCGCTGGAAGCGATGGATTCGTCGCTGGAACGGCTGCCGAAGGGGCGCCTGGATGCGTTCCTGGCCGAGCATCGTTTCCCACGCCTGGAGGCGCTGCTGGCCGAGGTCGCACTGGGCAACTGGATGCCGACCCAGGCCGCGCAGGCGCTGATGGCCTACGCCGAACTGCGTGGCGGCCCGCATTCGCGCCACCACTCGCAGGAAAAGATCCTGATCAACGGCAGCGAGCGCGGCGTGGTCACCTTCGCCGGCTGCTGCCAGCCGATTCCCGGCGACGAGATCATGGGCTACCACACCGCCGGCAAGGGCATCGTGGTGCACCGCATGGACTGCCCGAACCTGGCCGAACTGCGCAAGTCGCCCGAGCGCTGGGTGCCGATCGGCTGGGACACCACCGTTTCCGGCGACTACGACACCTCGCTGGTGGTGGAAGTGGAGAACGGCACCGGCGTGCTGGCGCAGCTGGCCGCCGCCATCGCGCAGAGCCATTCCAACATCGAGCGCGTGGATTACCTGGACCGCGACTTCAACGCCGCCGTGCTGGCGTTCAACATCCAGGTACGCGACCGCAACCACCTGGCCGAAGTGATGCGCCGCCTGCGCCGCCTGTCGGTCGTGCAATCGGTACGCCGCCAGTAGGTCCTGCGCGGACCGGTAGTGGGGGGGGGGGGGGGGGGGGGGGGGGGGGGGGGGGGGGGGGGGGGGGGGGGGG
>NZ_JBQEMR010000065.1:0-8530 GCF_052045015.1 Stenotrophomonas sp. 22692 | reverse complement strand
CGCGGCATGGATGCCGCGGCCAAGCCCCCATGGATGGGTTTACGGCGTCTCCCGCCACCGGACCCACCCCGCCAACCCTCAGGAAGCCAGCTCTTGCTGTTGCTTTTGCTCTGGCCTCTGCAGGTGCAGGGCTGCAAGCCCTGCCAAACCACCCTCAACCTTCGCAGTTGGCGAACACGTCGCGATCGCGCTCGTACAGCGCCGTCTTCACCTGCATCAGGCCCAGTACCGACGGGAACAGGTTGTCGTGGTCAGTATAGGCCGCCGAACGCCTGCGCATGCATTGCAGGTCCAGCCCGCGGCTGCTGGCGAAGCCCGGCGAGAACCACATCGTCATCGGCACCCGGGTCTGCTCGGCCGGGGCGATGGCGTAAGGCACGCCGTGCAGGAACAGGCCCTTCTCGCCCAGCGACTCGCCGTGGTCGGACAGGTAGATCATCGCCGTGTCGTAGTCCTGCATGCCCTGCAGCGTGCCGATGGTCTTGCTCAGGAAGTGATCGGTGTACAGCACGGCGTTGTCGTAGCTGTTGGTGATCTCTTCGCGCGAGCAGCGGCCGATGTCACGGGTATCGCAGGTTGGCTTGAAGCGGGCGAAGGCGGCCGGATAGCGCTCGAAATAGGCCGGGCCATGGTTGCCCAGCTGGTGCAGCACCACCACGCGGTCGCCGGACTTGGCACGCACCTGGGTGGCCAGGTCCTGCAGCAGGATCTCGTCCATGCAGCGGCCGTCGGCGCACAGGCCCGGGGTGGTCGCATCGGACAGCGACTGGAACTCCAGGCCTTCGCACACGCCCTTGCATCCGGACTGGTTGTCACGCCACAACGGTGCGATGCCGGCACGGTTCAATACGTGCAGCAGCGACTGGTGTGCACGGATCTTCTTCTCGTCGTAGTCGTGACGGCCCCATGGCGAGAACAGGCACGGCAGCGAAACCTCGGTGCTGGTGCCGCACGAATGCATATCCGGGAAATTGACCACACTGGCCTGGGCCAGTTCCGGGGTGGTGTTGCGGCCACCGTTGAGGCCCCAGTTCTGTGCGCGCACGGTTTCGCCCATGACGATCACCAGCAGGCGCGGCTTGCTGGCAGGTGCACGCGGGGTGGCCTTGGCATCGGTACCGATCGGCAGCTTCGGCGCGCGCTGCACCGGGTTGTCGCCACGCAGTGCGCGCGGCATGCCCAGCAGCACGTTGGCCGGGGTGGCGAGGTAACGCACTTCGCGCTGGTTGCGCATCAGTGCCGAGATATCCTGGAACGAGATCAATGCGCCGCCTACCGCGGTCACTGCCGCCACCACCAGGAAGCCGACGCGCCAGAGCAGGCTGCGACCCCAGCTGCGACGGCGCAGCTGCACGCGCCACAGCACGATCATCGGCAACACCGCCAGCAACAGCACCGGCCACACCAGCGACACGGTCATCAGCTCGCGGCTTTCCTTGGGATCGGTCGCCAGCACGTTGCGCAACATGTCCGCATCCAGGTAGATGTGGTAACGGCTCATGTAGTGCGCGGCGAATGCGGTCACCAGCAGCAACAGGCTGATCACCACCCTGGCGTTCCAGCGCCAGACCAGGATGCCCAGCAGCACGCCGTGCGCACCCAGCAGCAACAGCAGCAGCGACAGCGCGTAGCGCAGGCTGCCCGGATGGCTGGCCATCGCGCTGTGCCAGAACAGGCCGTTGCCGGCCACCGCGAAGAACAGGCTGGTCAGTGCGATCAGTGCTTCGGTGGACAGCTGCGGCCGCCAACGGCGAAGGTTTGCCAACGCGGGAAGGCGGGCGGGGCGTTGGACCGATGCACTCATGCGTTTGCCTCCTGGCGGTGGGGACGGTCGAGCTGACGACGTGCCAGGACGCGTTTGACGATCAGATACAGGCCCAGCGAAAGCAGCCAGCAGATCAACGCAGTAGCAACGTCATGCGAAAGGAAATGCGCACCCCGCAGCTGCTGGCTGATGCCGAACACCAGGCCGGTGGCAAGGCCGATCCACAACCCGGCCCAGCGCCATGAAGGGCGCCACAGCAAGGCAAAAAAGTACAGGGACAACCATGCATAACCCGCGCTGGCGTGGCCCGCCGGGAAGCAGGCCTGCGCGGCCATGCCTGCGGGGCGCGCCGTGAAAAGCCCGATGAAAGGCTGGTGGCCGCCGTAGCGCAGCAGGTCCCAGGGGCATTCCATCGGCACCAGCGACTTCAGCAGGGAGATCACACCCGTGCCCAGAGCCATGGCAATTACGACATAAAGCAGCGCCCACCGCAGGGTGCGATCGCGACCCTTCCGCCAGTGGTGGAAGCACAGCAGGATCGCCACGAGGGCAGCAGCCGTGCTCAGCCACTTGCCAGCCTTGTGCACAAGCGTGCGGGTGACCCAGGCGTCCTGCAGCGCCCAGTGGCCCCCCTCAAGGCGGAACAGGTGATCGGCCACCCATTGGTCGCCGCCGAACCCCATCAGCAGCGTAAACAAGGGCAGACCGATTGCGACAGGCAGCCAGAGGTGAGTTACGGCAAATCGTGACGCCAGTGGCGATGTCGCAAGCGGCGCTACCGCATCAAGGGGACGGACGGGCATGCTGGGAAAGGGCGGGTCGGGAATCCGCGGTCATGCTCGTCACCTGGATGTCGGAGAAGGGTCGGACGCTCGTTCGTGCCGGGTTAATGCTTGCCCAGCACGTGCCGACGTTCAGTCTTCTTCGGCGGTCGACCCGGCCCGCTCGGCGTGGCATTGCGGGTTCCATGCGGTACCGGGAAGCAGTTGCCAACGGTTCCTGTTGGCAACACCGATATCGATCACCTTGCTCGGGTCCACGCACGGGCTCATCGCATCATCCAGCACCAGCAGCCAGCGCTTGTCCGGCGCCTCGGCCAGCCACGGCCCGGCGTCGTGCCACTGCTCGGCCCAGGGCCGCTTGAAGCCGAACTCGCGCACCGGCCGGTCGGCCTGCAGCAGGTTCTGCTCGCGCCAGGCCAACAGCGCCAGTTCGGCGTCGGGACCGATCCGAGCGCCGACCCGGCGCATCAGCGCCGATGCCGAGGCGAAGGGGTCCAGCGCAGGCATCAGCACCAGGCCGTAGAGCATCCACAGCATGCCGTGGGTCAGCAGCACCAGCGTCGCGGCACGACGTACCCGCAGCCACACGATCAGCGTGGCCAGGGCAATGGCGAAGGTCAGCAGGCCATCGCCCAGCACCGGCAGCAGCGTATCCGGCATGACGCGGCGTTCCAGTTGCGCCAACGCCCACGGGTGCTCGGTCATCAGCATCACGCCGAGCACGCCGGTGGCCAGCATCAGCACCACGCTGTAGCCGAACAGGTAGCGGCGCACGCACAGGCGGCGCAACAGGCCGGGCAGCAGCGGTGCCACGGCCAGTGCCATTGCCGGCAGCATCGGCAACAGATACACCTCGCGCTTGCCCGGGCTGGCACTGAAGAACACCAGTACCAGCACCGCCCAGCCCAGCAGCAGCCATTGGCGACGGTCGCCACGGCGGATACGGCGCCACCAGGGCTTGAACAGCATCGGCAGCAGCAGGCTGCCCGGCAGCCATAGGGTCAGGATCACCTGCAGGTAGTACCAGGCCGGCTGCCGGTGGTGCCAGGCATTGGCATAACGGGTACCGGTCTGCTTGAACAGCAGCTCATGCGCGTAGGCCTGCAGTTCGGCGCTGGGCGTGTGCAGCAGGGCCCAGCCCAGCGGCGCCAGCCACACGCCCACGCCCAGCAGGAACGCCGGGATCAGCCACAGCAGCGTTGCCGGGTGCGGACCCTCCACGCGGTACCCGCGACGGCGCTGGTACAGCCACCAGCCGAACCAGGGCAGCACCATCAGCAACGGCAGGAAACCCACGCCCTTGGTCACCGTGCCGACGCCTGCGGCGAAACCGGCCAGCCACAGCGCGGGCAGGTTACGACGTTCGCACAGGTGCCGCATCAAGCCCCACACGGCGACGGTGGTCATCCCCACCAGCACCATGTCGATCTGCGCACGCTTGGCCATCAGCCCGAACTGCAGGGTGCAGAACAGCGCCGCGAGGGCATAGATGGAATGCCGCGGCGACCACAGCCGCCGTGCCAGATCCGACACCAGCCACAGGCTCAGCAGGGCGCCCAGCAATGACGGCAGCAGGAACGACCACTGCCAGCTGCCGACCACCTCGTAAGCGGCCGCCTGCAGCCACATGAACACCGGTGGTTTCTCGGCATACAGCTCGCTGCCACGATGCGGCAGCAGCCATTGCCCGCTCTCGACCATGGTCCGCGCGGCCAGCACGAAGCGCGGCTCGTCCGGCGGCTGCGGCTGCCGCAGGCCGATGCCCGCTGCCAATGCAGCAATGATCAGCAGCCACAACAGGGGCAGGCGCCAACGGCGGGGCAGGGCTACGGGCACGGCAGGCTCCGGGAGCAAAACGGCCATTCTGAGGTGGCGGGGGTGGGAAAAGCGTCAGAAGGGGGCGGGACGACCGCATTCCGACATGGGCGGCGCTACCATGGTACGAACTTCCGTGGATGTTTCGTGCATGCGTCTGTTGGTGATCGAGGATAACCGCCAGCTGGTGGCCAACCTGTTCGACTATTTCGAGTCGCGCGGGCATGTGCTCGACGTGGCCCCGGATGGCATCACCGGCCTGCACCTGGCCGGAAGCCATCCCTACGACGCGGTGATCCTGGACTGGATGCTGCCGCGCATGGAGGGGCCGGAGGTGCTGCGCCGGCTGCGCACCGAGCATGCATCGGAAGTGCCGGTGATCATGCTGACCGCGCGTGACGAGCTGCCGGACAAGATTGCCGGCTTCCGTGCCGGCGCCGACGACTACCTGACCAAGCCGTTCGCGCTGCCGGAACTGGAGGTGCGGCTGGAAGCGCTGCTGCTGCGCGCGCAGGGCCGCAACCCGCGCAAGCGCCTGCAGGTGGGCGACCTGGTGCTGGATCTGGCGACGCTGGAGGCCCAGCGTGAGGGCCAGGTGCTGCACCTGTACCCGGCGTGCCGCAAACTGCTGGAAGTGCTGATGCGGGCCAGCCCGGGTGCGGTGACACGACAGCAGCTGGAGTTCGCCCTGTGGGGCGACGAGCCGCCGGATGGTGACCTGCTGCGCTCGCATGTCTACGAGTTGCGTCGCAGCGTTGACGGCCCGTTTGCCGAGAAGCTGATCCACACCCTGCCGCGGGTGGGTTATCGGCTGGCCGTGACCACCGGCAGCGACGCTGGCAAGGATACTGATGAAGGCGCGTAAGCCCGGGCCGCTGTACCGGCGCGTGCTGTGGTGGTTGCTGGGCTACCTGGCGCTGCTTTCGCTGGCGGTGTTCAGCGTCGGCAATTACGTGCATGAGCATGCCGAGCACGCTGCCTGGCGCGCGCTGCTCAATTCCGAACTCGACAGCATCGTCGAACATGTCGAACACGAGCCGCATTACCGCTGGCAGGATTCGGACACGCTCAGCCTCTACCGCTTCGACGCGGTCAACCTGCCCGACAGCCTGCGTACCCTGCATCCCGGGCTGCATGACGGGGTGATGGTGAAGGGCCGCGAGACGGCGGTGATGGTGCGCGAGACCGAATCGATGGGGCGGGTCGCGCTGGCGCTGGATATCTCCGACTTCCACGATCTGGAGCAGTTCGCCACGCGCTGGGTGATGCTGGCGGGCGTGATCATGATCTTCGTCACCGTGCTGATGGCGTCCTTCGGCATGGAGCGGATGGTGCGACCGTTGAGCCTGCTGGCGCAGCGCATCGCCGATCTGCGGCCCGGTGCGCAGGGGCAGCGCATAGAGGTCGACCCGCGTGGCAGCTCCGAGCTGCACACGATTGCCGGTGCACTGAACGATTACCTGGACCGCAACGAACAGTTCGTCGAACGCGAGCGGGTGTTCATCAGCACCGCCAGCCATGAACTGCGCACGCCGATCGCGGTGATGACCGGTGCCGCCGAACTGGCGCTGGAGCAACCGGGCCTGCCCGAGCGTGCGCGCCAGCAGATGCAGCGGGTACTGCGCACCGCGCAGAGCGTGGAGCAGCTGATCGAACTGCTGCTGGTGCTGGCGCGTGATCCGGCACGACTGGCGGCGCGTGCCGAGCGCATCGCGCTGGACCAGCTGCTGCCGGAGATCGTCGACGACCATCGCCATCTGTTGGGCGACAAGGACCTGAGCATCGGCATCCAGGCCGCGCCGGTGGACATCGTCGCGCCGCTGGCAGTGGTGCAGGCGGCGATCGGCAACCTGGTGCGCAACGCCATCGAGAACAGTGGCCGTGGCCACATCGAATTGCGGCTGAGTTCGTCGGCGGTGCTGACCCTGCAGGACCCCGGGCATGGCATGAGCCCGGAGGAGATCGCGGCCATCCACGCGCGGATGGCCCGTGGCGAGCGCGCCGATCGTGGCGGCGGCATCGGGCTGGATCTGATCGCGCGGCTCTGCGAGCACCTGGGCTGGACCCTGCAGCTGCAGCCCTGCGAGCCGCGTGGCACGCGTGTCACGCTCGATTTCAGTGCCTCGCGACCGGGCTGATCCGGCCGTCCTGGTAGATGCCAACCCTGGTGGGCATGCTGCCCGTCGACCAAGGTCGACGCCTACCCACGCAATGGCTGTCCGCGTCAACGCCCGTTCGGCCGCGCCACATGCTGGTCGATCAGGATCACGTTGCCGTCGGGATCGGCCAGCTGCAGGTAGCCGGTCCCCTGGCCATCGGGATCGGTGCGGACTGCCAGCGCGATGCCCCTGGCGTCCAGCTCCGCCTGCAGCTCGCGCACGTCCTGGAAGTGGGTCAGTTCCTGCTTGTGCTGGTCCCAGCCGGGGTTGAAGGTCAGCAGGTTGCCCTCGAACATGCCCTGGAACAGGCCGATCACGGTGCCGTTGCTGCGCAGCACCAGCCAGTTCTGTGCTGGATCGCCGCCGGTGACCGAGAAGCCCAGGGCTTCGTAGAAGGCACGGGAGGCCGCGAGATCCTTCACCGAGAGACTGACCGAAAAGGCGCCAAGCTGCATGAGTAGGCTCCCTGAGGGGATGGAGGCGTGGTCGGCACTGCAGCATGACCCGGCGTGAAGACAATGTTAATCTCGACCTGCGCCGCTTTATGCGGCGCTTTTTTTTCTCCGCTCTTTCGATCGACAGAGGATCCCGTGCCGACCGAACCCGCTACTGCCCTGATCAGCAACGACATCGTTGGACTGGGCCTGATTGCCGCCACCCTGGCCCTGATCTTCTGGGCCGCCAGTGGTCCGACCCCGCTGCTGAAGAAGATCTTCGCCTGGGTGCCGGCACTGCTGCTGTGCTATTTCATCCCCGCCATCTACAACACCGCTGGTGTCATCGATGGCCACAACACCTCGCTGTACAACCCGGTCGCGCGTGACGTGCTGCTGCCGGCCGCGCTGGTCCTGCTGACCCTGTCGATCGACCTGAAGGGCGTCATCAAGCTCGGGCCGAAACTGCTGCTCGTGTTCTGCGCCGGTACCGCCGGCATCATGCTCGGCGCTATCGTCTCGTTCCAGCTGATGAAGCTGATCCATCCGGAAACCGTGGCCGGTGATACCTGGGCGGGCATGGCGGCGCTGGCCGGCAGCTGGATCGGTGGCGGCGCCAACATGGTCGCCATGCGCGAAGTGTTCGGCACCGATGCCACCACCTTCGGCCAGTTCGCCGTGGTCGACGTGGCCTGCGCCAGCCTGTGGATGGCGATCCTGCTGTTCCTGGCCAACCGCGCACAGCAGATCGACACCCGCAATGGTGCCGACACCCGCGCCATCGACGAGATGAAGGCACGCATCAGTGCCTACGAGGCGCAGAACGCGCGCATTCCCAGCATGACCGACCTGATGGTGATCGTCGGCGTGGCACTGGGCGGCGTCGGCCTGGCCCATGCGATCGCCGCGCCGCTGGCGGGCTGGTTCAAGGCCCATGTCAGCTGGGCCAGCCAGTTCAGCCTGGACAGCCAGTTCGTGTGGGTGATCCTGCTGTCCACCGCAATGGGCCTGGGCCTGAGCTTCACTCGTGCACGCAGGTTGGAAGCGGCCGGTGCATCGCGGCTGGGCACGGTGTTCCTGTACTTCCTGATCGCCTGCATCGGCATGCAGATGAACCTGTTGTCGCTGCTGGACCGGCCATGGCTGTTCCTGCTCGGTGCGATCTGGATGGCCACGCACGTGCTGGTGCTGTGGGTCGTGGCCAAGCTGCTGCGCGCGCCGCTGTTCTTCTTCGCCATTGGCTCGCAGGGCAACATCGGCGCTGCGGCCTCGGCGCCGGTGGTGGCAGCGGCGTTCCATCCGACGCTGGCCCCGGTGGGCGTGCTGTTGGGCACGGTGGGCTATGCCACTGGTACCGGCCTGGCGTATGTCACCGGCCTGATCCTGAAGTGGATGGCCACCGGCTGAGGAGGCCAGCCAGGCGGCGCCCGGCACCCGCGGTAGTGCCGGCCGCTGGTCGGCAACCTCAACATCAAAAGCCAGAGCGGTGTTCCGTGTGATGACGGGGTGGGTCCGGTTGAGGGGGACGGCGTGAATACGTCCATGTAGCCTCGGTCGCGCCATCCATGGCGCTCA
>NZ_JBQEMR010000064.1:9954-10085 GCF_052045015.1 Stenotrophomonas sp. 22692 | reverse complement strand
TGGTGCGCCCGGAGAGATTCGAACTCCCGACCGCCTGGTTCGTAGCCAGGTACTCTATCCAACTGAGCTACGGGCGCCAATTACATAAACCTGTTGTGTTGACTGTGTATGGTGCGCCCGGAGAGATTCGA
>NZ_JBQEMR010000064.1:0-9854 GCF_052045015.1 Stenotrophomonas sp. 22692 | reverse complement strand
ACTCCCGACCGCCTGGTTCGTAGCCAGGTACTCTATCCAACTGAGCTACGGGCGCGCGGTACACAATCAAATTTTAAAACATTTCCAGCGGCGGATGCTGAAAACCTGTCGAGTGGTGCGCCCGGAGAGATTCGAACTCCCGACCGCCTGGTTCGTAGCCAGGTACTCTATCCAACTGAGCTACGGGCGCCAATTACATAAACCTGTTGTGTTGACTGTGTATGGTGCGCCCGGAGAGATTCGAACTCCCGACCGCCTGGTTCGTAGCCAGGTACTCTATCCAACTGAGCTACGGGCGCCCTGCGACAGGAGCGGAATTATGCGGATGTCGGCGCGAACCGTCAACAGTTTTTGTGAAAATTTTCATCCAACTGAATGAAAAAGCTGTCAGCCACGGCGTCCGGCGCCTTCAGCCACGCGAAATGATCGGCGCGCGTGCCCAGTTCCTGCGCGGACAGCACGCGCAGCTGCGCGTCCACATTCGGCAGCTTCGCCAGCAGCGTCTGCATCGATCCGGTGGGGGCCAACCAGTCGTGCTCCATCAGCACCGCCTGTGCGCTGCCATGCACGCGCGCCATCTGCGCATCGAGGTCTTCGTCCATGCCGGACGCGGCGTAGTGGTTGTTCAGGCCCACGCGCGCCCAGTCGGCAATCAGCCCGCGCGCTTCGGTGCCACCAAAGCCGAGGCGACGGCCATGCAGGACGCCCTGGCGCCGCGCGATCCACGGCAGGAAGCGGTAGACCAGTGGCAGCAGCCAGCCACGCGGTGGCGGGAACCCGCGCCAGAACGGTGAGCCACTGGCGGCCAGCCATAGCCGGTTGAAGTAGTGCGGATTGCGGCCGGCATGCACGCAAGCCAGCTGCCCACCGAGACTGTGTCCACCGATGATCCAGGGCAGGGCGCCGGCGTCGTCATCCGCTGTGGCCATGACCGCCTGGCTGGTTGGCAGATCCTGTTCGAGTACCTCGCGATAGCCCCAGTCCTGCGTGCGCGACGGGCGCAGTGAACTGCTGCCGTTGCCGCGCCACTCGTGCAGGTAGACCGCCACGCCCTTCGCCGCCAGCGCCAATGCCAGTGGCAGGTAGTGGCGCGCGGCCACGCCCAGTGCCGGCAGCCACAGCAGGCGCGCGACGGGATGTGCAGGCACGCAGGCGATCACTTCGTAGCGATGGCCGTCGTTGCACTGCACGGCGAGGATGCGTGGCGTCAGGCTCATGCGTGCGGTGCCGCGCCGAAATGGTCGAGCACCAGCACTTCGCTGCGGCCCGGCGCATAGCCTTGCTGCAGCCCACGTGCAACGTAGTCGATGCCGGCTTCGCAGGCATTGGCCAGGCTCAGGCCATTGCACAGCTGCGCAGCAATGGCCGAAGCCAACGTGCAGCCGGTACCGTGCGCGTCCAGTGGCAGGCGCGCATGGATGAATTCTTCGCTGCTGACGCCGTCGAAATAGCGGTCGATCACGCGATTGCCTTCCTGCAGGTGACCGCCCTTGAGCAGCACTGCGCCCGCACCGAGGTCGAGCAGGGCTGAGGCGGCCTGTTCTGCGTCTTCGCCGTTGCTGATCTTCCGGCCGACCAGCAGTTCTGCTTCCGGCGTATTGGGGGTGATCAGCGTGGCCAGCGGGATCAGGCGCTCACGCATGGCCTGCAATGCGCTGTCTTCCAGCAGGCGTGCGCCGCTGGTGGCGACCATCACCGGGTCCAGCACCACGTGGGGCGGACGATGCTTCTCCAGTGCGTCGGCGACGGCATGGATCACTTCGGCGTTGGCCAGCATGCCGAGCTTCACCGCGTGGATGTCGAAGTCGTCGAAGCAGGCGTCCAGCTGCGCGCGCAGGAAGTCGATTGGTGGCACGTGCACGGCGGTCACGCCGCGGGTGTTCTGTGCGGTCAGCGCGGCGATCGCCGAAAGGCCGTGCACACGATGCGCGGCGAAGGCCTTCAGGTCGGCCTGGATGCCGGCGCCGCCGCCGGAGTCGGAGCCGGCGATGGTGAGGGCGGAAACGGGAGTGGTCGGGCTCATCAGGCGATTGTGCCGTGGTCCTGCAGGGGAAGGTAGATCCACGCCATGCGTGGATGCCTTTGATCCGCTAGGCGGGGTCAGATCCCATTTCCGCAGGAAAAGGGATCTGACCCCCAGAGCGCGACCCTCAGTGCCGCCAGCGCGCCCACTGCTGGTACAGCACATAGCCCAGCCCGGTCAGGCCGGTCAGCAGGGCGGGGGCGAGCAGGGCGTCGTACTGCCAGCGCATGAACAGCCAGGCGCCGATGATGCCGCCGGCGAGGAAGCCGCTGATGATCAGGCCGCTGAGGGTCAGGCGTCGTACCTGCAGCGGCAGCCCACGCAGCAGGTGGCCCAGGCCGATGCCGAGGTCGGTGAACATGCCGCTGAGGTGGGTGGTGCGTACCACCGCGCCACTGAAGGTGGTGGCCATCGCGTTCTGCAGGCCGCAGGCCATGGCGGCGGCCAGTGCGCCCCAGATCTGGTGCTGTTCGAACAGCGGAATGGCCACCAGCAGCAGCGCCGATTCCAGTGCCAGGGCCACGCCGTAGCGACGGCCCAGCTGCAGGGTGCTGTCCTGGATCAACAGGCCGCTGAGCATCGCGCCCAGCGAGAACGCGATCAGCAGTCCCCACAGGTGGCCGACCGCGCGCCAGTCACCCTGGGCCAGCGCCATGCCCAACTGGCTGGTGCTGCCGGTCATGTGGCTGACGGCCTGGTGTTCGAAACCGAGGAAGCCGACGACATTCACCATGCCGGCCACGCACGACAGCGCGACCGCGCCGATCCAGACCCAGGTGGGCAGGCGAATTCCCATCGGCGGGGCCCCTCAGGGCCCGCCGAAGCCGCCGTTGAACTGCAGCTCGCTGAAGGTGTTGTTGGCCGGGTCGAACACCGCGCCCCAGAACTGCGTGCCGCCGTCACAGACGCGGATCGCTTCCCGTGCCGGATTGATGCCGCTGTCGTCGGGCAGGTGGAAGGCGTTGATGTAGATCAGCCGCTTGCCGGCGCTTTCGATGCCGACGTACTGGCGGTCGAAGTCCAGCACCTTCGGTACCTGTGCCTCCAGCGATGACAGCCGCGCTTCCAGCTGGTCGACCTGCTGCCGGCTGGGCGCCCAGTACCCCGACACCCGCCCGGCCTCGCGGCCGGGGCTGGTGCGCGAGCAGGTGTCGAGTACCTGCGCGGCGATGATCGGGCGGGTGACCACCCAGGACTGGCCGGTGCGCTCGGCGGTCGGCACGCTGGCCGGGCCGCGCGTGGTCGTGCAGGCGCCGAGCACGGCTGCGAGGGTGATCGCAGCCGTAGGCAGCAGCAGGCGGGTGCAGCGGTTCACAACACCTCCGAAGCATAATCGGCCAGGCGCGAACGCTCGCCACGGCGCAGGGTGATGTGTGCACTATGCGGCCAGTTCTTGAAGCGATCCACCGCGTAGGTCAGGCCCGAAGTGGTTTCGGTCAGGTACGGGGTGTCGATCTGCTCGACGTTGCCCAGGCAGACGATCTTGGTGCCGGGGCCGGCACGGGTGATCAGCGTCTTCATCTGCTTCGGGGTGAGGTTCTGCGCCTCGTCCAGGATCAGGTAGCGCGACAGGAAGGTGCGGCCGCGCATGAAGTTCATCGAGCGGATCTTGATGCGGCTGGCGAGCAGGTCGTTGGTGGCCTGGCGGCCCCAGGTGCCGCCTTCCTGGTTGTGCGTGAGCACTTCCAGGTTGTCGGTCAGCGCGCCCATCCACGGCGTCATCTTTTCTTCTTCGGTGCCGGGCAGGAAGCCGATGTCCTCGCCGACGCTGACCGTGGCGCGGGTCATGATGATCTCGCGGTAGCGCTGCTGGTCCATGGTCTGGGCCAGGCCGGCGGCCAGCGCCAGCAGGGTCTTGCCGGTACCGGCGGTACCCAGCAGGGTGACGAAGTCGATCTCCGGGTCCATCAGTGCGTTCAGTGCGAAATTCTGCTCGCGGTTGCGCGCACTGATGCCCCACACGGCGTGACTGCCGTGGCGGAAATCATCGACCAGCGACAGCACCACCTTGCCATCGCCGACCACGCGGCTGACGCGCAGTTCGACCTCGTCTTCGCCGGGCAGGTAGACGTACTGGTTCGGGTACCATTCCTCGCCGTCCTGCGCGAGGATTTCGTAATGGGTACGGCCCTTGTCGCTCCAGCTGCGCAGGTCGTCGCCGTGGCGCTTCCAGAAGTCTTCCGGCAGCTCGGTGGCGCCGGTGTAGAGCAGGCTGAAATCGTCCAGCGCGCGGTCGTTCTCGTAGTCCTCGGACACGATGCCGGCGATGGCGGCCTTGATCCGCAGGTTGATGTCCTTGGAAACGAACACCACCGGCAGATCCGGCGTCTCTTCCTTCAGGGCCAGGATCGCGCCGAGGATGGCATTGTCGGGAATGACCTTGCCAAAGCTCTTGCCCGCGTCGAAATGACTGGTCTGGAAGCGCAGCTTGCCGGCGCTCTGCTTGCCGCGCAGCTGCAGGCCGTTGGGGCGCTGCAGCGGAATGCCGTCGGCCAGGTTGTCCAGGCCGGATTCCTGCACCAGTTCGTTGAGGAAGCGGCTCACCTGGCGGGCATTGCGGCTTGCCTCGGAGGTGCCCTTCTTGCCGTTGTCCAGCTCTTCGATCACCTGCATGGGCAGGTAGACGTCGTGCTCCTCGAATTTGAACAGCGCGGTGGGATCGTGCATCAGCACGTTGGTATCCAGCACGTAGATGCGCTTGCCTCGGGTCATCGTCGATTCCTGGTTACGGACAGGGAAAAACCACCACGGCCTGCTGCGGGGCAGGGTGATGGCAGACACAGTAGGCAGTGGGACTCACTTGGACTGGGAGGCCTTCAGTTCGGCGAGAACGGCATCGGCATGGCCGGCAACCTTGACCTTGCGCCAGGACTGCACGATGCGGCTGTCGGGGGAAATCAGGAAGGTGCTGCGTTCGATGCCACGTACCTGCTTGCCGTACATGTTCTTCATCTTGATCACGTCGAAGGCGCTGCACAGCGCTTCGTCGCCATCGCTGACCAGCGGAAAGTTGAAGCCCTGCTTGGCACAGAAGTTGTCGTGCGACTTCACTGAGTCGCGCGAGACACCGAGTACCACCGCGCCTGCCTTCCTGAACTTCGGCAGCAGCGCGTTGAAGTCGATGCCTTCGGTGGTGCAGCCGGGGGTGCTGTCCTTGGGATAGAAGTACAGCACCAGCCAGTGGCCGGCGTAGTCGCCGAGAGTGGCCTGTTCGCCACCGGACAGCGCCAGCGGCAGGGAGAGGGTGGTGCTGTCCAGGGTATCGCCGTTGTTCATGAGGTCCTTCTGTCGAGCCTGGGTTCTTTCTACGACAATTGCATGAAACGCCACGCGCCCGTGAGAGGCGCGCGAAAAATCCGCACTTCCGATCAGAATTTCATCGGGTCCATGATCGCGTCCAGGTTCAGGTGGTCGCAGAACTCGAGGAAATCGTCGCGCAGCGCGGCGATGTGCATGTTGGCCGGCACGCCGATGGTGACCTGCGCGCTGAACATTTCCGCACCGGTCTGCATGGCGCGGTAGCGCGTGCTCTGCAGGTTCTCGATGGTGATGCCCTGGCGGTCGAAGAAATCGGCCAGCTGGAACAGGATGCCCGGCTTGTCGGCGGCGATCACCTCGACGATGTACGGCAGCAGGTTGGACTGCGCCTGCTTGGCGGCGGTGCGGTACCAGACCAGCTTCAGGCCTTCCTCGCGCTCGAGCCGGGTCAGCATCGCTTCCAGCTTGGCCACCGAGTCCCACGAGCCGGTGGCCAGGGCGGTGACCGAGACATCGCGGCCGACCGTGGCCAGGCGTGCGTCCACCAGATTGCAGCCGCTGTCGGCGATGCGGCGGGTGACGGACAGCAGGGGGGACTCCGGATGCGTCGTATAGGCGTTGATCAGGAGGTGGTTTTCGCTCGGCGCGGGGCGCGGGGTGGTGTCGGTCAAGGCGATTCCGGGTAATGCATGCGTTAGTCTGAATGCCCGCCAGAGGCGGGGATCCACCGGTGTCCAGCATACTTGCCCGTGCTTTCGCGCCGCAAGTAACATTCAAGTCGCCCCCGGCCTTTCGTGGCGGGCGTTTTCCCTTCCCAGCCAAGAGCAGCACGTCCTTGTCCCTTTCCGGCCTCATCACCGCGCTGGCGACCCCGTTCCGGGCCGACGGCGCCCTCGATCCCGACGGTTGGCAGCGCCTGCTGCACCTGCAACTGGAAGGTGGCGTCCATGGCGTTGTCGTAGCCGGCTCGACCGGTGAAGCGGCAACCCTCACCGATGCCGAGTACGACCTGCTGCTGGCCAGCGCGGTCGAGCTTATCGGCGGCCGCATCCCGGTCATGGCCGGTACCGGCCTTTCGGGCACCGCCAAGACCATCGAACAGACCCGCCGTGCCGCCGCGCTCGGCGCCAGCCATGCGCTGGTGGTCACCCCGCCTTACGTGCGGCCGACCCAGGCCGGCCTGATCGCGCACTACCGCGCGGTGGCCGACCAGGGCGGGCTGCCGGTCGTGCTGTACAACGTGCCTGGCCGCACCGGTTGCGACATGCAACCGGAGACCGTGGCCGAACTGGCCAGCCATCCCAACATCGTCGGCATCAAGGAGGCGGTGGGCGACACCGGCCGGGTGCAGGCGCTGCTGGCCCTGCGCAGCCCGCAGTTCGCCGTGCTCAGCGGTGACGACGGCACGGCGGCCCGGTCGATCCAGGCCGGCGTCGATGGCCTGATCTCGGTCGGTTCCAACGTGCTTCCGGGCGCCTACCGCCGGATGTGCGAACTGGCCGCCGCGCACGATCACGAAGCCACCGCGTCGTGGGATGCGCGCCTGCATCCGTTCCATGATTTCTGTGGTGTCGAACCGAACCCGATTCCGGTCAAGGCGCTGCTGCGCCGCATCGGCATCGGTCACGACCTGCGCCTGCCGCTGCTGCCCCTGTCGGCGCCGCATCATCCGGCGGCCGACCACCTTGCCGGCGACATCGCCGCCCTCGAAGCCCTTTCCAGCCACTGACCTTCCGTCTTGGTCTGACCCAGGAGATTCACATGCGTCAATCCGTATCCACCGTCCGCGTGCTGTCCTACGCCCTGCTTGCGGTGGCCGTTGCCGCCGGCACCACCGGCTGCTTCAAGCGTGGTGTCAAGGGCGACTACGCCCTGGCCCCGGAAATGCGTCCGCTGGAAGTGCCGCCGGACCTGAACCTGCCGACCACCACCGGTGACAACAAGGTGCCGACGCTGGCATCGGCGACCAAGCCGGCCGCGCCTGCGGCTGCGGCCCCGGCCGTGGGCAACACCGGTTTCACCATCGCCGGTGGCAAGGACGAGGCTTTCGCCAAGGTCGGCACCGCGCTGGAAGGCGTGGAAGGTGTGACCATTGCCAGCCGCGCGCAGCTGCTGGGCTCGTATGACGTGGCCTACGAAGGCAGCAACTTCCTGGTCCGCGTGGTCGCCGTCGATGCTGGCGCCTACATCTCCGCGGTCGACCCGCGTGGCCTGCCGGCCACCGCCGAAGCGCCGGTGAAGCTGATCGCTGCGCTGAAGGCGAAGCTGGCGCAGTAAGGGCTGGTCGGGTGGGGGCGGGCCTTGGTCCGCACCCGCTCTGGTGGAGGCCGACCTTGGTCGGCGCTTCTGTGCCAACCAAGGTTGGCACCTGCCGGATCGCAAGGTTGGCATACCGGATCTTGCGGTTGGCGTTTACCGGAAAACAGAAAAGGGCGCCCGTGGGCGCCCTTTTCGTTGCCGCCGTGGGCGCTTCTCAGCGCTCCAGCAGCTTCAGCTTGTCCGGCTTGCCGTCCCATTCGCCGGCATCGGCGGGCGGGTCTTTGCGCACGGTCAGCACCGGCCACTCCTTCGCCAGCTCGGCGTTGAGGGCCACGAAACTTTCCTGGCCGGCAGGAACATCGTCCTCCGGGAAGATCGCGTTGACCGGGCATTCCGGTTCGCAGAGGGTGCAGTCGATGCACTCATCCGGGTCGATCACCAGGAAGTTGGGGCCTTCGTGGAAGCAATCCACGGGGCACACTTCCACGCAATCGGTGTGTTTGCACTTGATGCAGTTTTCGGTGACGACAAAGGGCATGGGCTGGGGGTGGATCGATTCCTGAACCCGCCAATTCTAGAACAGGTTGGCCCCCGGTGTCGGTGCGGGGCGGAAATCGGGCGTCTGGCAGGCGCGGCCGTGGCGGTCATTGGCGGCAGGGCGAGGCCTGTGCGACGCTGCGGGTCAGCCGGCTGCGTCGGATGGCCGGACCCCTTCCCAGCAGGATCGTCCATGTCCCCAGCCCAGCCCAACATCGCCTCCCATGGCGGTGAGAACACTGCATTCATCGTCCTGATCAGCTGCGTGGCCACCCTGGGTGGATTCCTGTTCGGCTTCGACAGTGGTGTCATCAATGGCACGGTCGATGGCCTGCGCCAGGCTTTCAACTCCAGTGAGGCGGCGCTCGGTTTCGAGGTCGCCTCGATGCTGCTGGGCTGCGCGATCGGTGCCTTCCTGGCCGGCTGGCTGGGAGATCGCCTGGGCCGTCGTGGCGTGCTGATCGCCTCGGCGCTGATGTTCCTGGTTTCGGCGCTGGGTGCCGGTGCCGCACACGCCTCCTGGTTGTTCATTGCCGCACGCGTGCTCGGCGGCTTCGCGGTGGGCGCGGCCAGTGTGATGTCGCCGGCCTACATTGCCGAGGTGGCTTCGGCGCGCTATCGCGGGCGTTTGGCCACGGTGCAGCAGATGGCGATCATCTGCGGCCTGTTCGCCGCCTTCCTCAGCAATTACCTGCTGGCCCGTGCCGCTGGGGCGTCGACCGAGCCGCTATGGCTGGGCCATGAGGCCTGGCGCTGGATGTTCTGGATGCAGGCGCTGCCGTCGGGGCTGTTCCTGCTGTTGTTGCTGGTGATTCCGGAAAGCCCGCGCTTTCTGGTCGTGAAAGGGCGTCAGCAGCAGGCGAGGGCGGTACTGTCGCGGCTGTACGGCGAGGCCGCTGCGGCGGCCAAGCAGGCCGAGATCGAAGCCAGCCTGGCGCAGGACCAGCACAAGCCGCGCTTTGCCGACCTGCGCGACACGGTCAGCGGCAAGCTGCGCCCGATCCTCTGGGTGGGCATCGGCCTGGCCATGTTCCAGCAGCTGGTCGGCATCAACGTGGTGTTCTACTACGGCGCGGTGCTGTGGCAGGCGGTGGGCTTCTCGGAAAGCGATGCGCTGCTGATCAACGTGCTGTCCGGCGCGCTGAGCATCGGCGCCTGTCTGCTGACGGTGCTGTTGATCGACCGCATCGGGCGCAAGCCGCTGCTGTGGATCGGTTCGGTCGGCATGTCGGTGGCGCTGGTGCTGATGGTGGTTGCCTTCGCCAGTGGCAGCCTGGCCGACGGTCGCCTGCAGCTGTCCGGCGGCATGGGCCGACTGGCGCTGGTGGCAGCCAACGTCTACGTGGTGTTCTTCAACATGTCCTGGGGCCCGGTGATGTGGGTGATGCTGGGCGAGATGTTCCCCAATCAGATCCGTGGTCCGGCGCTGGCGGTGGCCGGCGCCGCGCAATGGACCTCGAACTTCGCGATCACCGTGACCTTCCCGATGCTGCTGGCCGGCATCGGCCTGGCCGGCGCCTACGGCATCTATACGGTGGCGGCCATCCTCTCGATCGTCTTCGTGGTCCGCTACGTGCGCGAGACCAAGGGCAAGGAGCTGGAGCAGATGGAAGGCTGACGGCGACTGGCTTCGGTTGCATTCCGTTGGCGCCTGCCTGTCCAGAGTGTGAGGGGGCAGGCCGCCCTCTCCAGGACACGCAAAAGCCCATCCATGGTGCTCGATGGCGCCATCCATGGATGGGTTCACGGCGTGTCCTGCCCTGGGTGACCCCACCGG
>NZ_JBQEMR010000063.1:0-10298 GCF_052045015.1 Stenotrophomonas sp. 22692 | reverse complement strand
CCCCCCCCCCCCCCCCCCCCCCCCCCCCCCCCCCCCCCCCCCCCCCCCCGCTACCCTCATCCACGCGTGGCGTGAATCTGCGCGGTCAGCGCGCCAGCCAGGCGCCCACGGCCACGCCCAGGGCCAGCCACAGCCATTCCATTGCGCCATTGGCGAGGGTGATCAGGGTCCAGGCCAGGTGCGGGCCCATCCGCATCGTGGCGTCCCACAGATCCAGCCCGATCGAGCCGCCCATCCAGGCGCTGGCGATGGCCCAGTTGGCCACGGCGGCCACCAGCAGCGTGCCCAGTACGACCAGCGCGATGCGCAACCGGCCCGGGCCCAGCGTACCCATGCGCAGCATGAACACCAGTTCCAGGGCGGTCAGTACCGCCATCCAGCCGACCTGCCGGCCGGTCATCAGCGCCAGCACCATCCAGGCAAGGGGAGCAACAACCAGACCCAGCAACAGCATGATGGGCCAGAGCCAGGTCACGGTCCTGGCACGCGCGGCATTGGAGGACATCGAAGCTCCCTGAAGATCACCCACAGGATACTGTGGTTTGCCGCAGTGCACCGGCGGCCGCAGGGCGGCTGGGCTAGAATGCCGTCTTGCGTGGCCCCGGCCACGGCCCCATATCGGTCCCCATGTATTCCCGTAGCAGCGAACCTGTCCACTTCGAACGCGATTGCGAGGCCGTGATGGTCCCGCAGGGCGATACCGTGACCCTGCCTGCCGGCAGCTATGGGTACATCACCCAGGCGTTGGGTGGCAGTTATTCGGTGTTTGTCGAGGGCAACCTGTTCCGCATCGCTGGCAAGGACGGCGACGCCATCGGCAAGGAGGCGCCGGCACCGCTGGAGCTGCCCGCCGATGCCACGGATGAACAGGTGGAACAGCTGGTGTGGCAGCAGCTGCGCACCTGCTTCGACCCGGAAATTCCGGTGAACATCGTCGAACTGGGCCTGGTCTACGAAGTCGAGATCAAGCACCTGGACGAAGGCAAGCGCGAGATCGATGTGAAGATGACCCTGACCGCACCGGGCTGCGGCATGGGCGAGATCCTGGTCGACGACGTGCGCAGCAAGCTCGAAATGATCCCGACGGTGGCCGAGGCCGACGTCGACCTGGTATTCGACCCGCCGTGGAACCAGCACATGATGTCCGAGGCGGCCCGGCTCGAGACCGGCATGCTTTGACCCACGGCCCGCAGTGACGCGGGCCCGGCATTACCCGCAACCAGAACAGGAAATCTCCGGTGTCCCAGTCCATTCCCAGCTTCGCCGTCACCCGTTCGGACCACCCGCGCAGCGCTGAAGAGCGCGCCCAGATCCTGGAGAAGCCGGGCTTCGGCCTGCACTTCACCGACCACATGGTGGAAGTGCGCTGGGACAAGGACACCGGCTGGCACAACGCCAACGTGCGCGCCTACGGCCCGCTGCAGCTGGACCCGGCTGCAGCCGTGCTGCATTACGGCCAGGAAATCTTCGAGGGCATCAAGGCCTATCGCCATGCCGACGGTTCGATCTGGACCTTCCGCCCGGATGCCAACGGCCGTCGCCTGCAGCGTTCGGCGCAGCGCCTGGCGCTGCCGGAACTGCCGGTGGAGATCTTCGTCGAATCGCTGAAGCAGCTGATCGCTGTCGACAGCGCCTGGGTGCCGTCGGCCGATGAGTCGAGCCTGTACTTCCGTCCGTTCATGATCGGCGACGAAGCCTTCCTCGGCGTGCGTGGCGCGCACAAGGCCGGCTACTACGTCATCGCCAGCCCGGCCGGCCCGTACTTCGCCAAGGGCGTCGCCCCGGTGTCGATCTGGCTGTCCACCGAATACGCGCGTGCAGCCAAGGGCGGCACCGGCGCCGCCAAGTGCGGCGGCAACTACGCTGCTTCGCTGCTGCCGCAGCAGAAGGCGCAGGCACAGGGCTGCTCGCAGGTGCTGTTCCTCGACCCGGTCGAAGGCAAGTACCTGGAAGAACTGGGCGGCATGAACGTGTTCCTGGTCTACAAGGACGGCACGCTGGTCACCCCGCAGCTCTCGGGCAGCATCCTTGAGGGCATTACCCGCGAGAGCATCCTGCAGCTGGCCCGCGACCGCGGCATGAAGGTCGAAGAGCGCAAGGTCAGCATCGACGAGTGGAAGGACGGCGTTGCCTCCGGCGAGATCGCCGAAGTGTTCGCCTGCGGCACCGCGGCGGTGGTCACCCCGATCGGCCAGCTGAAGGGCGAGGGCTTCTCGGTGGGGGACATCAATGCCCCGGCCGGCGAAGTGACCATGTCGCTGCGCAAGGAACTGACCGACATCCAGTACGGCCGCCTGCCGGACCGCCACAACTGGCTGGTCAAGCTGGGCTGATCACCCACGCCGAACCGTAGCGTCGAGCCATGCTCGACTGCGCCTCTGGAAAGCCCGTCCCAGTGACGGGCTTTCTGCGTTGTGGGCCCGCCCGCCAGACCGCAGCAGGTAATTACTTGACGCAAATAGGTTTGCAACGCAAACTAAGTTCAAGCGACCCCGATGGAGCGTGTCATGCAGCAGCCGTCCGTCATTGATCCTTCCTCGCGCCTGCAGGCGCTGACCCGTGAATACTCGCGGTATTCGCGAAGTGCCGGGGGCCTGTCGGCGATGGCAGGCGGCATCGCCTGCCTGGCCTCGTTTCTTGCCGGCGCTCTGTTGCCGACCACCCTGGCGCTGCGCGTCGTGCTGATTGCCGTGCCGGTGCTGTGGATCGTCGGCAAGCAATGGATGGCACGCCGCTACTACCAGCGGCTGGGCCAGGTCGAAGAGCAGGTCACGCCGGTCGAACGCAATTTCCAGCGCTTCTTCATCGCCTTCACCGCGCTGGTAAGCGTGCTGGTGATTGGCAGCGTGCTGACCCGGCTGGTACCGATGGGCGAACGCGCCTGGGACCTGCGCGCCATTGGCTACCTGGCCGTGGTGGCACTGTTGCCCTGGGTGGTGTGGCGCTGGCTGCGGACACCGCTGGAGTTCATCGTGGGCGTGTTCCTGCTGTGCCAGGCCGCGCTGGCCTTCACCGGGCAGGCGTACGGCTTCGGCCCGAGCACCGCGGTGTTCCCCTTGGCATCCATCGCACTGATCGTGGTCGGCTGGCGTGACCACCAGCGCTTCCAGCGGCTGCAGGTGGCGATGCGCGCGTTCATGGCGGCGCGGACGAACGTCGAATGACCCAGCTGCCTGATTCCAGAGCGCTGCTCCAGCTCGACCGCTTGATCCACGAGCCGGCGCGCCTGCTGATTCTGTCGATCCTGGCAGGTGCCGAATCCGCCGAGTTCGGATTTGTCGAGCATCTCAGCGGGTTGAGCAAGGGCAACCTCTCCAGCCATCTGAGCAAGCTTGAAGCGGCAGGTCTGGTCGCCATCGACAAGTCGTTCCGCGGCAAGCGCCCACTGACCACCTTGCAGTTGACGCCGAGGGGCCGCACTGCCCTGGCCGAGTACCGCACGCAGCTGGCGGCCATCGTTGCCGGCCTTCCCGATCCGGATCGAAAGGACCCCTGACATGACATTGCTTCCGCGCCTGTTTGCAGTTCTGGTTGTTTCCTTCTCTGCTCTCACCAGTGCGGCTGCGGCCACAGATCCGCGCCAACAAGGCGCCACGCTGACCACGCAGTTCTACGAAGGGCACGTCGACGCACTGTGGGAACGGATGACGCCGCAGATGCAGGCGGGGCTGCAGTCCCCGCAGAGCCTGGTGGCGCTGCGCGAGCAGGTGCTGGCGGGCTGGGGCGCAGAAACCGAGCTGGTCAGTGAGAAGGTCGAGAAGGTTGATGGATTCGACACCTATCTGCGACAGGCGCGCTTCGCCAGGAGCCCGGCCATCATCCAGGTGCTGTGGGCCATCGATGCCGAAGGGCGGATCGGCGGCTTCTACATCCGCCCGCTACAGACCGCACCGCCGCAGGCAGCGGCGAGCGGGTTCCTCGACTACCAGACCCGCACACGGCTGCAACTGCCGTTCGACGATGAGTACTTTGTGTTCTGGGGCGGGCGTACTGTCGAACAGAACTACCATGCGGCCCATGCCGGCCAGCGCTTCGCGCTGGATCTGCTGGTGCTCCGCGATGGCCGCTCGCACCGTGGCGATGGGCTGCGCAACGATGACTACTACTGCTTCGGTCGCCCGATCCTCGCGCCAGCCGATGGCACGGTGGTGGAAGTGATCGAGGGTGTGGCCGACAACGTGCCGGGCCAGATGAATGCCGCCCAGCTCACCGGTAACCGCGTCATCCTCGACCACGGCAATGAGGAGTACTCGGTGCTGGCGCACCTGCGCCAGGGCAGTGTGCGCGTTGCGCAGGGACAGGTTGTCCGCAGCGGCGCGCACCTCGGTGACTGTGGCAACAGCGGCAACTCCTCCGAGCCGCACCTGCACTACCAGCTGCAGGCCGGGCCCGTGTTCGGTGTCGGCGAAGCGTTGCCGGCACAGTTCTCCGGTTACGTGGCCGATGGCCAGCCGATTGCACGCGGCGAGCCGGTCAAAGGGCAGCGCATCCGGCCGGCGCGCGTTCCGGAGGCAAAGTAGTCAGCGCGTCCGACGCGGCGGGCAGGCGCTCGCGGTCGTTGGTGACAGCAGTGGACGCCGATGTCGGCAAAGTCATTGCAGGACATGTGATGACCCAGTCAGGTGCGTGCAGGGCACGAGAAAGTTCCTTCACCTTCACAAACCCTCGACCCGGGAAGTCTCAGAACGAACATTTCATCTTGCTGAAAAGACGCTGAAAATCTTGTGGTGTCCGGTTTTGGTCTTTAGCGTCATCTGCACGGCGGATCGGAAGGGGGATCCGCTGGCTCGCCGGACTTCGAACCTCGCCAATGCAAGCCAGCCCAGGGTTCGGGCCGGTGCTTCTGCCGATTCCGGCATTCACACCACAAGAAAGGGAAATACGATGTCCCAGGTAACGCAACCGCGTGTGCGTCGAGTGTGGGTGGTCCTTGGTGCGTCCGTCCTGTCATCGCTGCTGCTGGCCACGCCTGCGCTGGCCGGTGATGTCCAGCTCAGCGGCCTGCAGTCCGCGCAGACCCACCAGCGTTTCATCGTGAAGTACCGCGACGGCAGCGCGCCGGTGGCCAACACCACCGCACTGGCCTCTTCACTGAAGAGTGCCGCCGCCGGCCTGGCCAGCAGCCAGGGCCGCGCGCTGGGCCTGCAGCAGGTCCGCAAGCTGGCCGTCGGCCCGACCCTGGTCAAGACCGATCGTCCGCTCGACCAGGCCGAATCCGAGCAGCTGATGCGCAAGCTGGCCGCCGACCCGAACGTGGAATACGTTGAAGTCGACCAGATCATGCGTGCCACGCTGACCCCGAACGACACCCGATTCAGCGAGCAATGGGGCTTCGGCACCTCCAATGCCGGCATCAACATCCGGCCGGCCTGGGACAAGGCTACCGGCACCGGTGTGGTCGTGGCGGTGATCGACACCGGCATCACCAACCATGCCGACCTCAATGCCAACATCCTGCCGGGCTACGACTTCATCAGCGACGCGGCGATGGCGCGCGACGGCAACGGCCGCGACAACAACCCGAACGATGAGGGCGACTGGTACGGCGACAACGAGTGCCAGGCGGGCTACCCGGGCTCGAACTCCAGCTGGCACGGTACCCACGTGGCCGGTACGGTGGCGGCGGTGACCAACAACAGCACCGGCGTGGCAGGTACCGCATTCAACGCCAAGGTCGTGCCGGTGCGCGTGCTCGGCAAATGCGGCGGTTACACCTCTGACATCGCCGACGCGATTGTGTGGGCCTCTGGCGGCAGCGTCAGCGGCGTGCCGGCCAATGCCAATCCGGCCGAGGTCATCAACCTCTCGCTGGGCGGCGGTGGCAGCTGCTCGACCACCTACCAGAACGCGATCAATGGCGCTGTCGGCCGTGGCACCACCGTGGTGGTCGCCGCTGGCAACAGCAACACCAACGTGTCCTCGTCGGTGCCGGCCAACTGCCCGAACGTGATCGCGGTGGCGGCCACCACCTCGGCCGGTGCGCGTGCCAGCTTCTCCAACTATGGCAACGGCATCGATATCTCGGCACCGGGCCAGGGCATCCTGTCCACCCTCAACAGCGGCACCACTACCCCGGGCAGTGCCAGCTACGCTTCGTACAACGGCACCTCGATGGCGGCACCGCACGTGGCCGGCGTGGTCGCGCTGATGCAATCCGTAGCCCCGAGCCCGCTGAGCCCGGCGCAGGTGGAGAGCATCATCAAGAGCACCGCACGCCCGCTGCCGGGCGCCTGCTCGGGTGGCTGCGGCGCCGGCATCATCGACGCCGACGCGGCGGTCGCTGCAGCGATCAACGGCGGCGGCCCGAACCCGGGTGGCAACGTGCTGCAGAACAACGTTCCGGTGACCGGCCTGGGCGCCGCCAGCGGCGCTTCGCTGAGTTACACGGTGAACGTTCCGGCCGGCAGCACCCAGCTGCGCGTGGCGATCAGTGGCGGCAGCGGTGACGCCGACCTGTATCTGCGCCAGGGCAGTGCCCCGACCGACACGGTGTACACCTGCCGTCCGTACCTGAGCGGCAATGCTGAAACCTGCACCGTCAACAGCCCCGCCGCCGGCACCTGGTATGTGCGGGTGAAGGCGTACAGCACCTTCTCGGGCCTGACCCTCAACGCCCAGTACTGAGCCCAAGCCCCTCTCCATGGGCACGCCCCGGCTTAGGCCGGGGCGTTTTTGCATGGGGCCGCGCGGTGGTGCGTGCCGCCGCGTCGTGGTGGGTGCCGACCCTGGTCGGCACGCCGTTCCTCAAACCGATTCGAAGCGGTTCGCGGCCACGTTCTTGCGCACGTGCTGCGGGTCGAAAATCCGCCCGTTCATCGCGATGTACACGCCGCTCGGCAACGACTGCACCGCACCGATCGCGCAGCCGATGTTGAACTCCGCATCCGAACCGCGGAAACGCGCCGGGCTCAGCGCGCCGGTCATCACGATGGTCTTGTCCGGGATCGTCGCCAGCACCTTGCCGGTCTGCACCATCGAATCGGTGCCGTGGGTCACCAGCACGTGCCGGGTCGGCTGCGCGGCGATGGTGGCGCGGATCAGTTCGCGGTCTTCATCGTTGATGTGCAGCGAATCCTTGCGCAGGATCGGAATCACGTTGAAGCGGAACGTCACGCCCAGCTCGCGCAGGATCATGCCGATCTGGGGGTCGCCGATCTGGTAGTCCGACTTGTCGTCGAAGTAGATCTTGTCGATCGTGCCACCGGTGGTGACGACCAGGAGCTCTTCCATCATGTGCATGCGCGAAACCAGGACAGGTACAGCGGCGCGGGGCCAGGAACACAGATGATACGGCCCGGCGGGCGCAGCGTCAGCGTCGCTTGCCGAAGCGGGCGCGCAGCCCTGGCAGGCTGGCGCTGAAGATCACCAGCAGGGCCAGCGCGATCTCGATCAGCGCCAGCCAGCGCGTCTCCGGGTGGCTCCAGGCGCTCATCACGCCGTGGCTGAACCAGCCCAGGGCCAGCACCGAGGCCCAGAAACCGGCCTTGCGCCAGCCCAGGCGCAGTGCGATGGCCAGTGCCAGTGGCGGCGCGGTGAACACCAGCTGGGTGGCCAGCCAGTGCTTGTCATTGATGAACCAGCCGGCGAACAGCGCGGCCAGCCCCATCAGGGCCAGCAGCAGGACCGTGCGCGGCGCGGCGCTCATCGGGCCAGCCGCTGCGCGATGTCGGCCACCCGGTGGCCCAGCGCGCGCGCCAACACCGCCTCGTCGTCGGTCGGCTGCGGGTCGTCGGCGGCACCGGCGACGTGGCTGGCGCCATAGGGCGTGCCGCCACTGGTGGTGTGGCTCAGCGCCGGCTCGGTGAACGGGATGCCGACGATCACGCAGCCATGGTGCAGCAGCGGCACCTGCATCGACAGCAGGGTCGATTCCTGCCCGCCGTGCATCGAGGCGGTGGAGGTGAACACGCCGGCCGGCTTGCCGGAAAGGGTGCCATTGACCCATTCGGCGCCCAGCCCATCCAGGAAATGCTTGACCGGGGCGGCCATGTTGCCGAAGCGGGTCGGGCTGCCGAGCAGCAGGCCCTGGCACTCGATCAGGTCCTGCACGCTCACATAGGGGGCGCCATCGTCGGGTACCGGCGGCTGCGCGGTCTGGGTCACCGCGGCCACCGGCGGCACCGTGCGCAGGCGCGCGGTCATGCCCGGCACTTCGCCGATGCCCCGCGCGATCTGGCGCGCCAGCCGTGCCACCGAACCGCCCCGGCTGTAGTACAGCACCAGAATCTCGCCCATCGTGCCCGCTTCTCCTCGTCGTGTGGCCACCAGTATGGCTATCCTGCGAGCATTCCGCATCGGGTACCCTTTCGCCGATGGAACCTTTGGATACGCTCAACCTGTGGATGGAGCGCGCGCGGGATCGCGCACGGGCCATCAGTTTCGGCCGCTTCCTGTGGCATCGCTTCCTCGACGACCGCCTGTTCCAGGCAGCGGCGGCGCTGGCGTACACCACGGTGTTCGCGCTGGTGCCGCTGGCCATCGTGGTGTTCGGCGTGCTCTCGGCCTTCCCTGTCTTCGACCGCTGGAGCGACCAGCTCAGCGATTACGTCTTCTCCAACTTCGTGCCCAACGCCGCGCGTGCGGCGGAGGGCTACCTGCGGCAGTTCTCGGCCAGTGCCGGCCAGCTCACCGCCGCTGGCTTCATCGCGCTGGTGGTATCGCTGCTGATCACCCTCAACAGCGTTGAAGAGACCTTCAACCAGATCTGGCGGGTCGGTTCGACCCGGCCCAAGCTGACCCGCTTCCTGGTCTACTGGACCGTGCTGACGTTGGGCGCGATGCTCGCTGCCGCTTCGCTGGCGGTGTCGGCGCGTGTGTTCGCGATGCCATTGTTCGGGACCCAGGAAGGTCGTTGGCTGGCCGAGTTCGCGCTGCGGCTGGCGCCGATCCTGATCGAGTTCGTCTGCATCACGCTGATGTTCCGGGTGGTGCCGCACCACACCGTGAAATGGCGGCACGCGGTACCCGGCGCGATTCTCGCGGCGGTCATCCTGGAACTGGTGAAGTGGGGCATCGGCGCCTATCTGGGCAGTTTCCAGTCCTACCAGAAGCTCTACGGCACGGTGGCGTTCGTGCCGATCCTGCTGCTGTGGATCTACCTGTGCTGGGTGGCGGTGCTGCTGGGCGCGTCGCTGTCCTCGTCGATGGCGGCCTTCCGCTACCAGCCGGTGGAACTGCGCCTGCCGCAGGGCTACGAGTTCTATGGCCTGCTGCGCCTGCTCGGCCGCTTCCACCATGCACGTGCCAAGGGCAGGGGCCTGGCCGACGATGAAATCCTGCGTCTGGAGCCGATGCTGACCGATTCGCTGCTGCAGGACCTGGCCTGCAACCTGCAGGAAATCGGCCTGTTGCGCCGCGATGAACGCGGCGAATGGCTGCTCTCGCGCGACCTGGACCAGGTGAGCCTGGCCGATCTGTACGAATGCACCCAGCTGCGCATCCCGGTAGCCGAGCAGCATCTGCCCTACCGCGACGACACACTGGGCCGTGCTGCGCTGGCGGCACTGGACGATCTGCGGCTGCCCCTGCGCGAACGCCTCAAGCGCAAGGTCAGCGATATCTACACCGATTCCGGAGACATGCCATGACCCGCAAGACCCCGTTGCTGCTCCCGCTGGCCCTGCTGCTGGCGCTGTCGGCCTGCAAGCCGGCCCAGGAGCCGACCCCCGCCAGCAGCCAGCCACCGGCACAGACACCGACGCCGACCGCACCGGCGCCGGTCGAAGAGACCCCGGCCGAACGCACCACCGCCGAGTTCCCGACGCTGAAGATGAAGGCAGTGGATGGCAGCGACTACGACCTGGCTGCGCATCGCGGCAAGTGGGTGGTGGTGAATTTCTGGGCGACCTGGTGTGCACCGTGCCGCAAGGAAATGCCGGAGCTGTCGGCGCTGCACGCGATGCGCAGCAACATCGAGGTGGTCGGCCTGGCCTATGAAGACATCGAGGTGCCGGAGATGCAGTCGTTCCTGACCAAGCATCCGGTGACCTATCCGATCGTGATCGTGGACCCGTTCGACCCGCCGGCGGATTTCGCCACGCCGCGTGGTTTGCCGTTGACGCACCTGCTGGACCCGCAGGGCAAGCTGGCGCACAGCTTCCTCGGCCCGGTGACGGCCGCCGACATCGAAAAGCAGATCGCTGCTGCCAAGTAGTGGGTTGGTCGGCAGGGCCTGAGGCCCTGCACCCGCTACGAGCCAAGGCAACAGCAAGAGCAACAGCCGAAGCAACGGCGGGTCTCCTGAGGGATGGCGGGGTGGGTCCGGTTGCGGGGGCCGCTGCAAGTACGTCCATGTAAGC
>NZ_JBQEMR010000062.1:0-12492 GCF_052045015.1 Stenotrophomonas sp. 22692 | reverse complement strand
CCCCCCCCCCCCCCCCCCCCCCCCCCCCCCCCCCCCCCCCCCCCCCCCCCCCACCTCCATGAACCGCTTTCCGTGACCAACCAACCACCTCTCAGCCACGAGGGGCTCAGCCGTTGGCCGAATCCAGTAAAATCGCCGGCATGAACGCCCCCACCTTCCCGTACGACACCGCGCGCCTGAGCGAACTGGCACAGCTGCTGATCGACAACGTCCGCGAACTGGCCCACGCCGGCTGGACCCCGGCCACCAGCAGCAACTTCTCCCACCGCCTGGACGACCGCCACGCCGCGATCACCGTCTCGGGCAAGGACAAGGGCCGCCTGATCGAGGACGACATCATGGTAGTGGACTTCGACGGCCTGGCCGTCGGCCGCCCGCTGCGCCCGTCCGCCGAAACCCTGCTGCACACCCAGCTGTACCGCCGCTTCCCGGAGATCGGCTGCGTGCTGCACACCCATTCGCCGGTGCAGACCATCGCTTCGCGCCTGTACGCGCCGCAGGGCCATATCCGCCTGGAAGGCTACGAGCTGCTGAAGGCCTTCGCCGGCAACAGCACCCACGAGATGGCCATCGACGTACCGGTGTTCGCCAACACCCAGGACATGAACGTGCTTTCAAAGCAGGTCGATGACCTGCTCGACCAGAAGAACCTGTGGGGCTACCTGATCGATGGCCACGGCCTGTATGCCTGGGGTCGCGACATGGCCGAGGCGCGTCGCCACCTGGAAGCGTTCGAGTTCCTGTTCCACTGCGAGCTCGAGCTGCGCAAGCTGCGCGGCTGAACCCTCGCGCAGGTGCAGATGCCGATCCGGAATCTGCGCCTCGCCCCCACCCTGCTACCCTGTCTTCCCCCCGAGACGTTCAAGCTGCCGCCATGAGCCGACTGCGCATCTACGACGACACCCGCCCCGAATCGCCGCTGCTGGACACCCAGGACGGCGCGCTCATCGCTGCCGAACTGCAGAAGATCGGCGTTACCTTCGAACGCTGGCAGGCCACCGCACCGGTCGCGCCCGGTGCCAGCCAGGAGGAAGTGTTCGCGGCGTACCGCGCCGACATCGACCGCCTGGTCGCCGAGAACGGCTTCAAGAGCGTGGACGTGGCCTCGATCGCCCCGGACAACCCGAACCGCGCCGAGCTGCGCAAGAAGTTCCTCGACGAGCACTTCCACAAGGAAGACGAGGTGCGCTTCTTCGTCGCCGGGTCCGGCCTGTTCACCCTGCACGTGGAAGACAAGGTCTACGAGATCGAGTGCGTGAAGGACGACCTGATCGCCGTGCCCGATGGCACCACCCACTGGTTCGACATGGGTGAGGAGCCGAGCTTCGTGGCGATCCGCTTCTTCACCGAGCCGGATGGCTGGGTCGGTCACTTCACCGGTACCGACATCGCGCAGAAATTCCCCCGTTACGTACCTACCCAGGCGTCCTGATCCATGCAGCCCCGCGTCATCCTGACCGACATCGAAGGCACCACCAGCAGCATCTCGTTCGTCAAGAACGTGCTGTTCCCCTATGCCCGCAAGGCCTTGCCGGCGTTCGTCGCCGAACATGGCCAGCAGCCGGAGGTCCGCCGCTGGCTGGATGCGGTGGCTACCGAGATCGGCGGTGCCTGCCAGGACAGCCTGGTGGCCGAGACGCTGCAGGGCTGGATCGACCAGGACCGCAAGCACACCGCACTGAAGGCGCTGCAGGGCCTGATCTGGGACGAGGGCTACCGTCGCGGCGATTACACCGCGCACTTCTACCCGGAAGTGGCGCCGGTGCTGAAGGGCTGGCACGCCTCCGGCCTGCCGCTGTACGTGTACTCCTCCGGTTCGGTGCCGGCGCAGAAGCTGTTCTTCGGCTTCAGCGACGCCGGTGACCTCAGCCCGCTGGTGTCGGGCTGGTTCGATACCGAGATCGGCGGCAAGCGTGAAGCCGACAGCTATCGCCGCATCGTGCAGGCCATTGGCGTTCCGGCCGGCGAGATCCTGTTCCTGTCCGATGTGGTGGAGGAACTGGATGCCGCCCGCGAAGCTGGACTGCAGACCCGCCTGATCGACCGCTTGGACGATTACCCGCTGCCGCGTACCGGCCAGGCCGCCAACGGCCACGAGCGGGTCGAGAATTTCCAGCAGATCCAGCTGTAAGGGTGTGTGGGAATACAGTTCGTCCCCCCCCCCACAACCCCCCCCCGCTCCTGTGGTCAAGAAGGGGTAACGCGGGACCATGCCCGGCGGATGCCCTCAACGGTCGTTGAGGGTTTTCACCTTCAGCGCTTCGCGCAGGGTAACCAGATCCACCGGGCCGCGTACGGCGATATCGCGGGTTTCGCCCGGCAGCAGGTCCAGCAGGTTGTCTTCGACCTGCACATCCAACGCACCGAAATCAATCCACGCCGCGCGCACGTACGCCGCGCTTTCCAGCCGTAGTCGATAGTGGCCGCCTTCGATGGACAAGGTGGCCTTGAGCTTCTGCCGCGGCAACACCTGGTCCTTGGCTTCGACGAATCCGACCACCTGCCGCGCGCTCACCGCCCCATTCTGCAGCAGCTCGAACACGGCCACCGTGCGCTTCGGGTCGGCACCGGCCAGCAGCTCCGCGTCGCGGAAATCACCGATCGAGGTGACGCCTGCCGCCGTCAACGTCACCGCGTCCTCGCGTCGACGCAGCACCTTGCCGTCCATGTCCATCACCCGCAGCCGCCAACGCGCATCCTGCGCGGCGCCATCATTGATCAGGCGCACCCGCGTGCTGCCCTCGTCACGCAGCGCCGCCACCGTCACCGGCGCGAAGAAGCGCCGCGCGGCGAAATGCAGTGCCTTCCAGCGGCCAAAATAGTCCACGCTGGACCAGGAAGCGCCCGGCCAGACGTCGTTGAGCTGCCAGTACAGCGAGCCCATCGTGTACGGCCGCGAGGCGCGGTGATGCAATGCCGCCAGCGCGATGCCATCGGCCTGCATCACTTGGCTCAGGTAGACGAAGTCCTCGAAGTCCTTCGGCGTGCCGTAACCCAGTTCGATGTAGTGCAGCAGGCGGCTGTTGCCCTCGCCCGCCATGAACTTCTGGTGCGCGCGAATCACCGGGCTGTCGATGCGCTGCTCGGCGCGGGTGGCGATCTGGTCCACCGTCGCCACCGACGGCCACGCCTGCAGCCCGTACTCGGACATGAAGCGCGGCGTCTCGCGCAGGTAGGCCTGCACCGGCAGCGCCGGATTGCCCCAGACCTGCCAGTAGTGCTTGTCGCCACGGTTGGAATCGTTGGCTTTCTCATCCAGGTCGTTGCTGGGCGAGCTGGACCAGTACGGCACGCCCAGCCCTTCCTCGCCAACCACCGCACGCAGATCGTGGCCGAACAGGTCGACATAGCCCTGCCAGACCTTCGCCGCGAACGCCGGATCGGCCGCCTTCAGGTCGCGGCCGTGGCCCCAGTCCTTCCAGGCGGTTTCCTCTTCGTTGTTGCCACACCACAGCACGATGCTGGGGTGATGGCGCAGGCGGCGCACGTTGTCGCGCGCCTCGGCCACCACACTGGCGCGGAACGCCGGATCGTAACCGGGCTGCATGCCACCGCCGAACATGAAATCCTGCCAGACCAGCAGGCCCAGCTCATCGGCGATGTCGAAGAACGCGTCGTCCTCGTAGTAGCCGCCGCCCCAGTTGCGCAGCATGTTCATGTTGGCGTCGCGCGCGGCGGTCAGCACCTGGCGCAATCGCGTGGCATCGACGCGTGCGGGGAAGGCGTCGAAAGGAATGACGTTGGCGCCCTTGGCAAAGATCTCCACACCGTTGATGACGAAGGCGAAGCCCTGCCCACCCTTGCCGTCTTCCTCGCGGCGAAGTTCAACCGTGCGCAGGCCGATGCGCTGCTCGCGCGCCCGCGTTGCATCGGCGCCATCATCCAGGCGGGCCTGCACGGTGTAGCGGTCCTGTGCACCGTGGCCGACCGGCCACCAGCGCTGCGGCTTGACCAGTTCGACCGGTACTTCGACGGCGTTCTGGCCGGGCTTCAGCAGCACCGTGCGCTTCACCCGGGCCACGCTGCGGCCCTGCGGATCCTGCACATCCACATTCACCACGGCCGAGCCCGCCGCCGCGCCCTGCTCCACCTGCAGCAGCACCGTCAGCTTCGCCTGCTGCGCGCTCAATGCATCAGTGCGCACCGCCAGATCAGCCAATCGATGCGTATCCCAGGCCTGCAGGTCGACACCGCGCCAGACGCCGGCCGTGACATAGCGCGGGCCCCAGTCCCAGCCGAAGTGGTAAGCCGGCTTGCGCGCGAAGTTGCCGACCATCGCGTCCTTCGGCTCGTCGCCATACGGCGAAGGATAGTTGCCGGCGATCTTGTGCGGCATCGCCTGTACGCCCGGAAGCAGCGTGCGGATCGGCGAACGGAACACGATCTGCAGTTCATTGCCGTTCGCGCGCAGGCGCCCATCCACGCGCGCACGCCACGTGCGGTGCGCGTTGTCCGCACGCAGCAGCGGCTTGCCGTTGAGGCTGACTTCGGCATAAGTGTCCAGCCCGTCGAAGCGCAGTTCGGCATTGGGCTTGGCCAGCGTCGCCGCATCCACGTCGAAGCGCGCGCGGTACTCCCAGGCCGCCAGGCCGATCCACTGTAGTTCGGCCTCCGGCGCGCCAACGTACGGATCGCGGATCAGCGCATGCGCCAGCAGGTCGGTGTGCACGCTGCCGGGCACCTGGGCCGCACGCCACTGCTGCAGACCGGGATGGGCCGCGCCCTGCGCGTCGCCGGGCAGCATGCGGAATTCCCACTGTGCCTGTAGTGGCGCCGCAGTTGCCGGGAAGGCGGAGGCCGCGATCAGCAGCAGGAGCAGACGGACAACGAGGGGAAGGCGATGCACGGGATGCTCCTGTTTTTCCGCCGGGCATGGCCCGGCGCTACCAATTCAACACGCCACGGTAGCGCCGGACCACGTCCGGCGAGCGCGCAGCGCGGCAGACCTCAACGCACGACGTTCAACACTTCGTAGCACGCACCCATGGTGTGGTAATCCACCTTGCCGGCCGGGCTCTTCTCGTCGCTGTACTTGCGGTTGTCGGCATCGAGGATGCGGAACCAGGCGCCGTACTGATGGTCGACGAAGTGCTCCCACGCGTACGCCCAGATGCGCTCGTACCACTGCCAGTAGCGGTCATCACCGGTGCGCTTGGCCATCAGTGCGGCGGTGGCCAGCGTTTCGGCCTGCACCCAGAAGTACTTGTCGTCGTCGCAGACGAAGCTGTCGCCACCGATCGGCGCGCCCTCCATGCCCGGCTGCCGGCGCGATTCCGGTGCGAAGCCGTAGTACAGGCCGCCTCGCGCGTCGTCCCAGCTGCGCGCCACGGCCACGTCGAACAGATGCTGCGCGGTCGGCACCAGCCAGTCGGCCTGCACGTGGCGATCGAGGATCAGCAGCAGCTTGGCCCACTCGGTCTGATGCCCCGGCTGGAAGCCCCACGGGCGGAACAGGTGCTTGGGATCGTCCAGGTTGTAGTCCCAGTCGATCTCCCAGTTGGAATCGTAGTGCTCCCAGACCAGGCCGCCAGCCTTGGCGGCCTGGCGGCGGGTCATGTTGTCGGCCAGCAGCAGCGCACGCTCGACGTAACGCGGTTCGCCACTGGCCTCGAACGCCGCCAGCATCGCCTCGCACATGTGCATGTTGGCGTTCTGGCCGCGATAGCCGGTGAAGTTCCACTGGCCGTCGGCCTCGTCCTTGTACAGGCCGTGCTGCGGCTCCCAGAAGCGCGCTTCCAGCAGTTGCCAGGTCTCGTCCATCCAGGCGCGCGCCTGCTCGATGCCGGCCTTCAGCGCACAGCTGTAGGCCAGCAGCACGAACGCCACGCCATAGCAGTGGTTCATGTCGTCCTCGACCTTGCCGTCGCGCAGGGTCCAGGCGTAGCCACCGGTGGCCGGATTGCGATGCACCTCGCGCAGATAGCGCACGCCATGCTCGACTGCGTCGCGGTATTCGGCGTTGCCGAACTCGCGGTATGCCATCGCGTAGTTGAAGACGAAACGGGTGCTGCTCACCAGGTGGCGGTGGCTGGCATCGTAGATGCTGCCGTCATCACGGAAGTAGTGGAAGAAGCCGCCGTTCGGATCGATGCAGCGCGGGTGGTAGAACGCCATCGTGTCGGCGATATGCGCACGCAGGAACGCGGGTGAACGGAAATCGGGCGAGGTGCTCATGCGGTAATGTCCTGGGCCTGCAGCAGCTGCTGCACTTCATCGAGCGAGGGCATCGCGGCGAACGCGCCCTTGCGGGTAACAGCCAGAGCGCCGACCGCGGCACCGAAGCGCAGCGTGGCGGTGATCGCCTCCGGGTCCTGGCAGAACGCTGCAAAGCCTGCACCGGCCCCGCCGCGCTCCAGCAGTCCGACCAGCACGCCACCGACGAAGGCATCGCCGGCGGCCGTGGTATCGACGGTGGCCACACGGAAGCTGGTGACCGTGCCGTGGCCGTCGCGCGTATACCAGTGCAGCGTGGCCGCACCATCGGTAACGATTACCCAGCGCGCCTGCGCGGCCAGCAGGCGCTTCAGCACCACTGCCTCGCCATCGGCACCCAGCGGTGCCGCCAGGTAATCCAGCTCCTCGCGCGACAGCTTGACCAGGTCGGCACGTTCCAGCGCCTGCCACAGGCGCGGCGTCGGGTCCTCGTTGGCCGGCCACAGCGCCGGGCGCAGATTGAGGTCCAGGCTGACCACCGCACCGGCGTCACGGGCGCGCTCCATGCCGGCGAAGGTCGCCTCGGCAATGGCCGGCTCGGTCAGGCTGTTGGAGCAGACATGGAAGCACTGCGCGCTGTCGAAGCACGCGACCTGGAAGTCGCTGTCACGGAACAGCAGGTCGGCCGCCGGCGGGCGGTAGAAACTGAAGCTGCGCTCGCCGCTGGCATCCAGCGCGACGAAGGCCAGTGCGGTCTTGGCCGCATCGGTGCGCACGATGTAATCCGTGCCGACGCCGTGTTCGACCAGGCTTTCGGCCAGGAAGTCACCGAACATGTCGCGGCCCAGCATGCCGACGAACTGGGTCTTCGCACCAAGGCGCGCTGCCGCCACCGCAACATTGGCCGGCGCACCGCCGGCGTACTGCAGGAACGCGCGCGGGGTGTCGGTCGAAGCCGGCGGCTGCGCCAGTAGATCGATCAAAATTTCGCCGAAGCAAACGATGGAACCCATTCCGGACTCAGCCTCCCTGCGTTGCGGAAGCCGGCGTACGTGCGCCGACCAGTCCGTAGAAGATGATGTAGCCGTAGCACAGCAGCGGCAGGATGAAGCTGGCCTGCACGCCGATGTGGTCGGCCAGCACGCCCTGCAGGTACGGCACCACGGCGCCACCGACGATGGCCATGATCAGCAGGCTGGAGCCCTTGTTGGTCAGCGGGCCCAGGCGCTCGATGCTCAGTGCGAAGATGGTCGGGAACATGATCGAATTGAACAGGCCGATCGCCACCACCGAGTACAGCGCGATGTTGCCGGAGCTCAGCATGGTCGTGACCAGCAGGGCCACGTTGACCAGCGCGAAGATCGCCAGCAGTCGGCTCGGCGAGAAGCGCGCCAGCAGCGCGGAGCCCGCGAAGCGGCCGATCATCGCCATCGTCCAGTAGGCCGACACGTAATGGGTGGCCTCCTGTTCGCTGAAGCCACCGATGTTCGGCATCGACAGGTAATTGACCAGGAAGCTGCCGATCGATACTTCGGCACCGACGTAGAAGAAGATGCCGAGCACGCCCAGCAGCAGGTGGCGCTTGCGCAGCGCATCCAGGTAGCTGTGATGGTGGCCCTGGTCGGCCTGCTCGGTGGCGTCGCTCAGCGCCGGCAGGCGGAACAGGAACACGAACAGCGCCAGCAGCACCAGCGCAACCGCCAGGCCCACGTACGGGCCCTGCACCGCCTGCGCCTCGGCGGCGCGGTAGGCCAGCTGTTCGGCGGCCGGCAGCGCCGCGATGTCGTCAGCGCTCTTGACCGTGTTGGACAGGATCAGCATGCCGCCGAAGATCGGGGCGATGGCCGTGCCCAGCGAGTTCAGTGCCTGCGCCAGGGTCAGGCGGCTGGAACTGGTCTGCTCCGGGCCCAGCAGCGCGACGTAGGGATTGGCAGCGACCTGCAGCACGGTGATGCCGGTAGCCAGCACGAACAGCGCACCAAGGAAGGCGCCGTACACGCGCAGCTCGGCCGCGGGCCAGAAGCCCAGCGCACCGATACCGGCGATCACCAGGCCGGCCACGATGCCCTTCTTGTAGCCCAGCGCCGCCACCAGGCGACCCGCCGGCAGCGACATCAGGAAATAGGTGCCGAAGAAGGTGAACTGCACCAGCATCGCCTTGGCGTAGTTCAGCTCGAACACCGCCTTCAGGTGCGGGATCAAGATGTCATTGAGGCAGGTCAGGAAGCCCCACATGAAGAAGATCGTGGTGACGACAGCCAGCGCCTTGCCGTTGGTGACGGCGGGTGCGTTGCCCGAAGATCCCGTTGGACGGGGCGTTGCGGAGATCGGCATGCGGTACGCGCCTCGATGCGCGGAAGGTCGTTGTTGCGTGGAAGGGGTATATGGAAGAAATCAGTTCGGTCGTGCGGCACTGCTTTCGCGGATGCGCAGCTGCACCGGCGCGACCGTGCGCCGTGGCGGCGCGTCCGGTTCGTCCAATCGTTGCAGCAGCAGCGCGGCAGCTTGCCGACCCCGCTCGCGCGGATCGGCGGTGAGCGTGGTCAGTGGCGGTACCGCGACCGACGCCTCGGAAATATCATCGAAACCGGTAACGGCAAAATCACCGCCCGGACGGATGCCACGTGAATTCAAGCCCAGCATCAGGCCCAGCGCGACGGTGTCGTTGTAGCAGACCGCCGCACTCGGGCGATGGCCGTCGGCAAACAATTCATCGGTACGCGCCGCGGCTTCCAGGCGGTTCGGCGCCGACTCGATCATCCAACCCGGCGGCAGTGACAGGCCCGCTTCGGCCAGCGCCTGCTGGAAACCGGCGCGGCGCTGGTGGCACGAGCTCGATGCAGCATGGCCGCCGAAGAAGGCAATCTGGCGATGGCCGCGTTCAATCAGGTGGCGCGTGGCCAGATAGGCGCCGTGCTGGTTGTCCAGGGTCAGGAAATCCCAGTCGGCCCCTTCCAGTTCGCGGTTGAACAGCAGCACGTTGGCATTGGCACCCAGCGCCTGTCGCAGCTGCGCGGTGTCGCTGCCTTCGGCTGGAGACAGGATCAGTCCGGCCGGGGTGTGCTCCATCAGCGTGGACAGCACCGCTTGTTGGCGCTCCGGCGATTCACCGGTACTGCCCAGCAGGGTCACGTAGCCGCGCCCGCCCAACGCCTCGTCCACGCCGGAGGCGAATTCGGCGAAGAACGGGTTGGACAGATCGTTGATCACCAGCGCGATGCTTGACGACGTACGACGACGGAGGTTGGCCGCCGCGCGGTTGTAGACATAGCGCTGGCGACGCAGTTCGGCCTCGACCTTGGCGCGGGTATCGACGTTGACCAGTGGGCTGCCACGCAGCACCAGCGACACGGTTGCCCGTGACACGCCGATGGCACGCGCGATGTCGGTCACCGTCACCGCCTTGCCGGCGCGCTTGCTGGGACTGCTGCCGTTGTCGTTCATCGTCTTCCCGGACTCCGCTGGAGGCTCAAGCCTAATGGATCAGGGCCGTGTCGTGCCGTGCCGTTCGCTGGGTGACCGCGAACGGCACAGTCCGGCTCAGCGCAGCTGGCTGCCCGGTGCCGCGCACCAGGACACCGGCAGGTCCTTCACCGCCGTACCCCAGCCCTGCTCCGGCGCCTTCGCATCGAGCGCGAAGTGCAGGCGCGGGCCCTGCTGCAGGCGGTTCCAGTCCAGCCATACCGGTGCATGCGCCTGGCCGTCGACCTGGACGCCCTGCACATACTGCAGGCGGCGGCCATCGGCGCCCGGCGCGTCGATGCGCAGGGTGCGGCCGTTGCCCATGTCCACTTCCACCTTGCTGAAGCGCGGGGTGTGCAGCAGGAACTGGCCGCTGCCGGGCACCGCCGGATACACGCCGATGGCACTGAACAGGTACCAGGCCGACATCGTGCCGAGGTCATCGTTGCCGGTCACGCCGTTGGGCGCGTTGGTGAACAACTGCTGCGCGGCGCGCACCACGGCGGCGGTCTTCCACGGCTGGCCGATCAGCGTGTACAGCCACGGCGAGTGCAGGTCGGGCTCGTTGTTCGGGTTGTAGCGGAACTGGTTGTAATAGCTGTACGGCCCGACCACCCACTCTTTGCGGGCGGCATTGAGCGGGTCGGCCTGCAGCGCGTCCATCGCGAAGAAGGCATCGAGGCGGCGGCCGGCCTGTTCGCGGCCGTCCATCGCCTCGACCAGGCCCGGCACGTCCTGCTGCGCCAGCCACTGGTACTGCCACGCTGTGCCTTCATGGAAACCGTGATGCGAGCGCGGGCTGTAGTGGCCATCGGCCGGCGTGTACCACTGGCCATCTTCGGTGCGCGGGCGCGGAAAACCGGTGAAGCCGGTCTCGGCGTCACGCACCTGCGGGTCCCACACCTTGCGCCAGTTGCGGCCGCGCTCACGCAGCGTCGCCGCGTCCTGCGCGTGGCCGAGGCCATCGGCCATCTGCGAAAGCGCACAGTCGGCCAGCGCGTATTCCAAGGTCGCCGAACCGCCATGGTGCGGATCGACGTCCATGCCCTTGGACGGGAACGCGCGGTCGTAGACCACGTAGCCCTTGTCCAGATAGGTCGGGTTGCCGGAACGGCCGGCCATGCGCGAGTTCAACGGCGGCGTGCCGAAGGCGTTTCGGCGCAGCGCATCCCAGGCCTGCGATTCACGGCCCTTGAGCGCGCCGAAGCGCCACAGGTCGACCATGAACGGGGTGACCGGGTCGCCGGTCATGATGTTGGTCTCGAAGTTGGCATAGCCCCAGCGCGGCAGCCAACCACCCTGCTCGTCGATCGCCAGCAGGGTACGGCCGATATCGCGTGCCACGTCCGGGCGGGTCAGCGCCAGCCACTGGTTCTGCGCGCGGTAGGTATCCCACAGCGAGAAGTACTCGTAGTAGGTCCAGCCGTCGGCACGGTGGATACCATCGTCATAGCCGCGGTAGCGCCCGTCGGCGTCGTTGCCGGTCATCGGCTGCAGCAGCGCGTGGTAGACCGCGCTGTAGAACACCGCGCGGTCGTCGGCGTTGCCACCCTGCACGCGCACCCGGCCCAGCTGCTCACGCCACGACTGCTGGGACAACGCACGCATGCGCTCGAAACCGAGCAGCGCTCCCCCCTGCATGCCATCTGCGCGCAGATTGATGCGCGCGCCTTCGGCATCCACGTGCGAGATTGCGCTGACCGCCGTCACCGACTGGCCCTTGGCCAGGTCGAAGGTCAGCCAGGCACCGTTCGGCTTCTGCTCGCCTTCCATGCTGTGGCGTGCGCCCGGCAGGCCGCCACCCTCGCCCCAAGTGCCATGCGCCTTGAACGGGCGATCGAACTCGATGCGGAACCAGGTGGTGTACTGGTGGCCGCCACAGAAACTCTTGGTGACCAGCTTGCCTTCCACCACGCGGTCGCCGACCACATCGACCACGCTGCCGATCACCGAATGGCGCTCGTTGGCCTGGCCGACATTGACCAGCACGTGGCCATCGCCCTGGCGCTGGCTGAAGGTGTAGCGCTCGGCTGCGGCGCGCGTACGTGCGGTCGATTCTGCGTCGATGCCGCCGTAGCTGGTCAGCCGCACTTTGTAATAGCCGGCCTGGCCGACCTCGCCGTCATGGGTGTACGACGAGGCATACGCCTTGTGGTCAAACTGCTTGGCGTTGCCGGTATCGAAATCGCCGCCCGGGCCGATCGAACCGGTCACCGGCAGCACCGACACCTGGCCGCCCTGCTCCCAGCAACCTGCGCCGGAGATGAAGGAGTGGCCGAAACCGCGGATCTTCTCGTCGTCATAGCGCCAGCCCGAGTAGTGGCTGCCGATCGGGCTGACCTGGATCAGGCCGAACGGTGCCGACGCGCCTGGGAACGTGTTGCCGTCGTCCTTGCTGCCGATGAAGGTGTTGACCTCGCGCTCCAGTGCTGCCGGCGCGGCCTGCAGCAGCATCGGCGACACCGACAGTGCGAGCAGGCAGGCCAGCCGCGCCAGCGGGCGCGAAGACAATGGGACGGCGGGAGCGGACGGCACTGGACGCATGTCGGGTTCCTGTAGTCGATGACACGGAGGCAGACGGCCGGGGCCGTCCGGCACCGTTCCGCTGAGCTCCGCCACAACTGGCAGAAAGCTCCCCCTGGAATGACGCCCGACCCGTGCGACCGTGAATTTAGATCGATTCAAGTAGAGCATGCTGGTTCAGCCGAATGCATTCTGCGGCGCAGCATGAGAGGGGGGTGTTCGGCAGGGCTGCGCCCTGCACCTGCTACGAGCTGGAGCAACAGCAACAGCAGAAGCTGGTTTCCTGTGGGGAGTCGGGCTGGGTCCGGTTGCGGGGGACGCTGCAAGTACGTCCATGTAAGCTCGGTCGCCGCA
>NZ_JBQEMR010000061.1:0-14789 GCF_052045015.1 Stenotrophomonas sp. 22692 | reverse complement strand
CCCCCCCCCCCCCCCCCCCCCCCCCCCCCCCCCCCCCCCCCCCCCCCCCCCCGACAGCTTCCCGGTGACGGTTGGGCCATCCACGCCATGCGTGGATCAAAATCCATCGAAATCGAATATTTCGAGATCGAAACGAAAAGAGCCGAGCATGGCTCGGCTCTACAAGGGCAGGCAGACCGCGGAAATCTGTCAAGGGCGGGGTGGGTCCGGTTGTGGGAGTGTCAGCCGCATGGATGCGGCTGCCAAGCCCCCAAGGACGGGTTTACGGCGTCTCCCGCAACCGGACCCCCCCCGCCAACCCACAGGAAACCAGCTCTTGCTCTTGCTCTGGTAGTTGCTGTTGCTTCGGCCTCTGCGGGTGCAGGGCGCAGCCCTGCCGAACCACTCCCAACCCTTACTGGAGCAGGGAGCGCAGCATCCAGGCGTACTTCTCGTGGGTCTGCAGCCGCTGGGTCATCAGATCCTCGGTCGGGGCATCGTCACCCTTGGCCGCCACCTCCAGCACTTCACGTGCCGTACGGCAGACCGCTTCGTTGGCGACCACCAACTGGCGTACCATTTCACGCCAGTCCGCACTGTCGGTCAGGCCCGGTTCCTCGGCGATCGAGGTCAGCGCAGCGAATTCCCGGTAGGAGCCCGGGGCATTGAAGCCCAGCGCGCGGATGCGCTCGGCCACATCGTCCAGTGCCGCCCACTGCTCGGTGTACTGCGTCTCGAACATGGTGTGCAGCGAGTTGAACATCGACCCGGTCACGTTCCAGTGGAAGTTGTGCGTCTTCAGGTAGAGCGTGAACGCATCGGCCTGGAAGCGCGACAGACCGTCGGCGATCTTCTTGCGGTCGCCCTGGGTGATCCCGATATCGATGTTCGGCGCCGACGGTGCCGCCGCTGCAAGCTTCTGCTTGCCGGTCTTGGCCTTGGTCGTGCTCTTGGTCTTCGCCATGGGGTTCCTCCTTGTGGAATCGTTGGCCTTCACAATAAACCGGTCGTGATGACTGGTCGCTTTCAAAGTTTTGAACGAACCGATTGATGAACTCTATCGATAAAAATCCATCGCCCCGCCTGCGCCAACAGCGCGCCGCCATCGACGGCGCCATGAGCCGCGACCGGGGCCGTTTGCTGGGGATGCTCTCGCGGTGCCAGGCCAAGCCACAGGATGCGGCACTGGCCGCCACCTTCGAGCAGGCCTTGCAGGCGTCGGTGCAGCGCCGGCAGTTGCGGGCGCAGCAGCAGCCGTCCATTACTCTGGACCCGCAGCTGCCGATTGCGCGTGAAGCCGACGCGATCATCAAGCTGATCCGCGACCATCAGGTCGTGGTGATCGCCGGTGAAACCGGCTCGGGCAAGACCACCCAGCTGCCGAAACTGTGCCTGGCCGCAGGCCGTGGCCAGGCCGGCATGATCGGCTGCACCCAGCCGCGACGGATTGCCGCACGCGCGGTGGCCAGCCGCGTGGCGCAGGAACTGCAGAGCGAACTGGGCCAGCTGGTCGGCTACCAGGTGCGCTTCAACGACAAGGTCAGCGAAGACAGCCGCATCAAGTTCATGACCGACGGCATCCTGCTGGCGGAGATCGCCAGCGACCGCTGGTTGTCGAACTACGACACGATCATCGTCGACGAGGCGCACGAACGCAGCCTCAACATCGACTTCCTGCTGGGCTACCTGAAGCAGCTGCTGCGCAAGCGCCCGGACCTGAAGCTGATCGTCACCTCGGCCACCATCGACACCGAACGCTTCGCCCAGCACTTCGACAATGCGCCGGTGATCAGCGTGGAAGGCCGCACCTACCCGGTGGAAGTGCGCTACCGCGCGCTGGAAGGCGAGGGCGAACAGGAGGGCGAGCGCACCGTCAACGACGCCATCGTGTCGGCCATCGACGAGATCACCCGCCTGGATGCGCGCGGCGACGTGCTGATCTTCCTGCCGGGCGAGCGCGAGATCCGCGATGCGCACCAGTCGCTGGAACGGCGCAAGTACCGCAACACCGAGGTGCTGCCGCTGTACGCGCGGCTGTCCAACCAGGACCAGGACCGGGTGTTCAACCCCGGCCCGAACCGGCGCATCGTGCTGGCCACCAACGTGGCGGAAACCTCGCTGACGGTGCCGCGCATCCGCTATGTGGTCGATCCGGGCTTCGCCCGCGTCAAGCGCTACAGCCCGCGCAACAAGCTGGACCGCCTGCACATCGAGCCGATCTCGCAGGCCAGCGCCAACCAGCGCAAGGGCCGCTGCGGGCGTATCGCCGAGGGCATCTGCTACCGCCTGTACGCCGAGTCTGATTTCCAGGCGCGGCCGGAGTTCACCGATCCGGAAATCCGCCGCTCCAGCCTGGCCGGGGTGATCCTGCGCATGCTGCAGCTGGGCCTGGGCCGCATCGAGGAATTCCCGTTCCTGGAAGCACCGGACGAGCGCGCGGTAGCCGATGGCTGGCAGCAGCTGACCGAACTGGGCGCGATCGATGCCGAGCGGCGCATGACCACCATCGGCAAGCAGATGGCACGCCTGCCGGTGGACGTGAAGCTGGCGCGCATGCTGGTCGCTGCGCAGGCTGCCGGTTGCCTGCGGCCGATGCTGGTGATCGCCTCGTTCCTGGGCATCCAGGACCCGCGCGAACGCCCGCCCGAAGCACGCGGTGCGGCCGACAGCGCACATGCGCAGTTCGCCGATGGCCGCTCCGAGTTTGTCGGCGTGCTGCGCCTGTGGGATGGCTACCGGCAGGCCCACGAAGACCTGACCCAGTCCAAACTGCGCGACTGGTGTGGCCGTCATTTCCTCGGCTTCCTGCGCATGCGCGAGTGGCGCGAGCTGCATCGCCAGCTTCGCCTGCTGTGCGAAGAACTGGGCTGGAAGGAAGAGGCCAACGAGGCCTCGATGGCACCGTTGCTGGCCGGCAGCAGTGCGCCGGCACCGGCGCGTGACGACGCCGCGGCGGTGAAAGCCACCCGAGGCCAGCTGCACCGTGCCGCGCGCCTGGCCCGCGAAGGCAAGGCCGAGGCCGCACCGATGCCGGTGGCCGTGCGTGCGCAGAAGGAACAGACGCCAGTTGGCGGCGGTTTCAGTGAACGCGTGCGCGCCGCCGCCTACCAGACCCTGCACCGGGCGCTGGTGGCGGGCCTGCCGACGCAGATCGGCCACCGCACCGAGAAGGGCGATTTCCAGGCACCACGCCAGCGCCGCTTCCTGCCGTTCCCCGGTTCGGCGCTGTCCAAGCGGCCGCCGCCGTGGCTGCTGGTGGCCAACCTGCTGGATACGCAGAAGGTGTGGGGCATGACCCTGGCCGCGATCGAGCCGGACTGGGTGATCGCCGAACTGCCGCACCTGCTGCTGCGCAAGCACTTCGATCCGCACTGGTCGCGCGCGCAGGGCCAGGTGCTGGCGTCCGAGCAGATCAGCCTGTTCGGCCTGGTGCTGGCGCCGAAGAAGCCGGTGCACTACGGCCGCATCGAACCGGGCGAAGCGCATGACATCTTCGTGCGTCAGGCGCTGGTGACCGGCGAGATCAACACCCGCGCCAGCTTCGTGGCCGACAACCAGAAAGTGCTGGAGACCGCCCGCGAGGAAGAAGCCAAGCTGCGCCGCGCCGGCATCGTCGCCGACGAGGACTGGCAGGCGCGCTGGTACCTGGACCGGGTGCCGCCGCAGATCCATTCGGCGGCGGGGCTGGATACCTGGTGGAAGGGGCTGGCGCCGGAACAGCGCAAGACCCTGCACTGGTCGCTGGTCGATCTGTTACCGGGTGAGGGCAGTGAACAGGAGCGCTATCCGAAGTACCTGGCCCTGGGCCAGGCGCGCTTGCCGCTGCACTACCGCTTCGAACCGGGTGCCGACGACGATGGCGTGACCCTGGATGTGCCGCTGCATCTGCTCAATGCCCTGGACCCAGTGCAACTGGGTTGGCTGGCGCCGGGTTTCGTCGCCGACAAGGCCTCTGCATTGATCCGCAGCCTGCCCAAGGCGATGCGCCGCAACTACGTGCCGGCGCCGGACTTCGGCCGCGCGTTCTACGAGGCGTTCCCGCAGCCCAGCGCCGATGCCATCACCGGCGAACTGGCGCGTTTCCTGTCGCGCGCAACCGGCGCGACCGTGACCGCGCTCGATTTCGAGCCCGGTTCGATCGAACCGCACCTGCACATGAACCTGCGGCTGCGCGACGAGCAGGGCAAGGTGCTGGCGACCTCGCGCGATCTGGATGCACTGCGCGCCAAATTCGGCGGTCGTGCCGGCGATGCGTTCGCTGCACGCGCCGGCCGCGAGATGGCGGCCGATGGCCTGCGTACGTTCCCGGCCACGCCGATTCCGCTGCAGGTGACCGGTGAAGCGGGCGTGCCGGCGTATCCGGCATTGCTGGACGAGGGCGACAGCGTGGCGCTGCGCATCTTCGCCGACCGCCAGCAGGCGCTGGAGGCCCATCCGCTCGGCGTGCGCCGCCTGCTGGAAATCGCCTTGGCCGAGAAGGTGAAGCAGGCGCGCAAGCAGCTGCCGGTCGGTGCCAAGACCGGCCTGCTGTATGCCGCGATCGAATCGCAGGAGCGCCTGCGCGGCGACCTGGTCGATGCAGCGATGAACGCGGTGCTGGCCGAGGGCCTGGAAGACATCCGCGATGCGGCGACCTTCGAGCAGCGACGCGAGCATGCGGCCAAGGCCCTGTTCGGTGAGGCGATGTCGCGGCTGAAACTGGCCGAAACCATCCTGGGCCTGGTGGCGGAACTGAAGCCGATGCTGGAAGCACCGTTGATGGGCTGGGCGCGCGGCAACCTGGACGACATGGAAGCGCAGCTGGCCGGCCTGATCCATCCCGGCTTCCTGCGCGACACGCCGGCTGACGCGCTGGCGCAGTATCCGCGCTACCTGAAGGCGATGATCCTGCGCACCGAGCGTGCCAAGCGTGATCCGCCACGTGACCAGGCGCGCATGCTGGAACTGCACCCGTTCCTGGAAGCGCTGGAAGTGGGGGAGCAGCAGGGACTGCGCGAGCGCCCGCAATGGCAGGCGCTGCGCTGGGATCTGGAAGAGCTGCGGGTGTCACTGTTCGCGCAGGAGCTGGGGGCACGCACCGGCATCTCGGCGAAGAAGCTGGCGCAGCGGGTGACCGCATTGCGCCAGGCATGACGTCGTTGCTGTAGAGCCGAGCCCATGCTCGGCTCTACAGCAAGGTCACGGCGTTACTTGGTACGGCGCACCTTCGGCTGGGTGTTCACGCCGTCGACCTTCAGGTACCACACGCCCATCACGCCGGGCTTGATGCTGACGGCGGGGGACTGCTTGCGCACACCGGCCAGGGTGCTTGCATCGGTCTGCTCCCATTCCTGGCCGTTGTCCAGCACGTAGACGCGGCCTTTGCCGAAGCCGCGGAATTCGCCCTGCAGCACGCCGACAATCGGCTCGCTGCTGCCGAAATCGAAGAAGCCGCGATTCTTCACGATCACTTCCTGACGGCCTTCCTCGCGTGCCGATTCCCGTACGGCGGCAACCGCCTGGGTGGTGGCGGCTTCGACCTTGCCCTGCAGCCAGCGGTTCAGCGTGGCCAGTTCCTGCGCACTGAGCTTGTCCAGGCCAGCAGCCTTGAACTCGGCCGGTGACATCTGCTGCTGCAGGTCCCCCTCCACCACACGCTGGGCCAGCGCAGGCGCCGACAAGGACAGCAACAGTGCGGCACAGGCCAGCAGCCGTAGGCGGAAACGCGGGGCGATCGAGGACATGTCGGGACTCTCCTGGGTTTGACCGCGAGTGTAACGGCATGTCTTCATGCCGGGTGATGGTGGCCGCGGTGATTGTCCCTGAACGGCGCCGGCGCTAGTGTAGAGGCCTCTGTCTTGCCTGCTCGATGCTGTGAACCGCGCTTCCGTCCCCGGCCTGGATGCCTTGTTGAACCGTCCCTCGGCAGCCGTGCTGCCTGCTCCGCTGCGCCAGGCCCTGCGCGGGCACTGGGAAGCGCCGGAATGCGACCACCAGATGCGTGCCAGCTGGTCGGTGCTGGGTGACACCCTCGACGCACTGGCGATGCTCTCCGCCGACGAAGGCGCGGTGGTCGCGGCCCTGCTGTTCGACCTGCCGGGCCTGCGGGCGAGCCTGGAACAGCTGCCGCTGGGCAACCACAAGGCCGCGGTGATCGGCCTGCTGGATGGCCAGGACGCCGCCGACCCGGTGTGGGCGCTGCATGCCGGCCGTGAGGCAGGGCGCAACAGCGAGGGCCTGCGCCGCCTGCTGCTGGCGATCATCCGCGACCTGCGCGTGGTGCCCATCCTGCTGGCCCGGCAGCTGGCGCGGATGCGCGCGGCCGACAAGCTGGATGACGAGCAACGCCGCGCGCTGGCACAGCTGACACGCGACATCCACGCGCCATTGGCCAACCGCCTGGGCATCTGGCAGCTGAAGTGGGAGTTGGAGGACCTGGCGTTCCGCCACCTGGAACCGGAGACCTACCGTCGCATTGCGCGGGAGGTGGACGAAACCCGCATCGCCCGCGAGCGTTACGTCGAGAACGTCAAGAAGGTGCTGTCGCGCGAGCTGGTCGCGCAGGGCATCAAGGCCGAGGTCAGCGGCCGTCCAAAGCACATCTACAGCATCTGGCGGAAGATGCAGAAGAAGCGTCTGGCGTTCGACCAGCTGTATGACATCCGTGCGGTGCGCGTGATGGTCGACGACGTCGCCGCCTGCTACGCCGCGCTGGGCGTGGTGCATGCATTGTGGGCGCCGGTGCCGAGCGAGTTCGACGATTACATCGCCCGGCCCAAGGCCAACGACTATCGCTCGCTGCATACCGCCGTGGTCGGCCCGGAAGGGCGCACCATCGAAGTGCAGATCCGTACCCATGAGATGCACTCGCAGGCCGAGCTGGGCGTGGCCGCGCACTGGAAGTACAAGGAAGGTGGCAAGGGCGCGGAGAAGTCCTTCGACCGCAAGATCACCTGGATGCGCCAGCTGCTGGAGCAGGCGCAGGACGGGCAGGGCAATGAGCTGGCCGGGGCGCTCGATGCCGAGCTGACCGAAGACCGGGTCTATGCACTCAGCCCGAAGGATGAGGTGCTGGATCTGCCGCAGGGCGCCACGCCGCTCGATTTCGCCTACCAGGTGCACACCATGGTGGGCCACCGCTGCCGGGGCGCCAAGGTCAACGGTCGCATCGTGCCGCTGACCTATCGCCTGCGCAGCGGCGACCGCGTCGAGATCCTGACCGGCAAGGAGGCCGACCCCCGCCGCGACTGGCTGATGCCGGCCAACGGCTTCCTGGCCAGCAACCGCTCGCGCGAAAAGGTACGCAGCTGGTTCCACAAGCTGGACCGCGCGCGCAACGTGCAGGCCGGGCGCGAACTGCTTGAGCGCGAGCTGAAGCGTCTGGGCCTGCAGCACTCGGACCTGGCGGTGGCGGCGAAGAAGTTCCATGCCGACAGCGTTGACGATCTCTACATCCAGGTGGCGCTGGGCGATACCGGCCCGAACCAGGTCAGCCGTACCCTGCTGGAAGCCGAACGTGCAGCGAGCCAGCCGGCGCCCGCGCCGACCCTGCCGCGGCCGACCGCGCGCCGCGAGAACCTGGGCAAGTCCAAGTTCACCGTGCAGGGCGTGGGCAACCTGCTGGTGCAGCTGGCACGCTGCTGCCAGCCGGTGGCTGGCGAGCCGATTGTCGGCTACCTGACCCGTAGCCGTGGTGTCACCGTGCATCGTGCAGACTGTGCCGCGCTGGCCCGGCTGGCAGCCACCAGCCCGCAGCGCATCCTGCCGGTGGAGTGGGGCCAGGCCGGCGGCGGCTACGAAGTGGACGTGGTGGTCACTGCGGTCGACCGCCGCTGGTTGCTGAAGGACATCACCAACCTGATCGCCCAGGAAGACGCCTACGTGCTCGACATTCACAGTGACAATGTACGCAACAGTGGCCGTGCCCACCTGCGCCTGCGTCTGAAGGTGAGCGACTACGGCCAGCTGTCGACCCTGCTCGGCAAGCTGGATGCGCTGCCCGGCGTGAGCGAGGCGCGTCGCCTCGGCTGAGCTTCACGCTGCCCCGGCTACCCTGCACGCATGGAACGCGAGCCCCCGCATCGCCCGCATGGCGCTGAACACCCTGCGCTGGACCGCGTCCGCCGTGAAGGCCGTTGGTGGTGGCTGCAGGCACGCCACGCGCGCCGGGTGTGGCGCTGGGCGCTGGTCGCGGCGCTGGCGGTGTTCGTGCTGCTGGTGCTGCTGCGCAAGCCATTGGCCGACTGGTTCTGGGATGAGCCGCAGATCGAACAGTTGCTGGCCGAAGGTGACCGCGCGCTTGCCACCGGCCGGTTGAGCGCGGCCGACGGCAGTGGTGCGCGCGAGCGCTACCAGGCCGTGCTGGCGCTGGATGGTGATCGTCCGCAGGCCCGCGAAGGCCTGGCCCGTACCGGCGCCGCGGCCCTGCAGCAGGCCAGCGAAAAACTGCAGGCCAACGACCTCGAGGGCAGCGCGAAGGCGCTGGCACTGGCCCGGGAGCTGCAGGTGCCGCAGGCCGATGCGGACGCCGTGGCTCGCCAGCTGCAGGCCCGGCGCAGTGCAGGCGCCGGCATCGGTGCACTGCTGGCGCAGGCGCGCAACGCCTTTGCAGCGGGCCGGCTGGACGAAGGTGACAGCAGCGCGCTGCCCCTGTTCCAGCGCATCCTGGCATTGCAGCCGGACAATCTGCCGGCGCTGGAAGGTCGCGAGGACGCACTGAGCGATCTGCTGCAGCAGGCCCGCATCCTGGCCGGGCGCGGCGAGCTGGCCGAGGCAGCGACGATACTGCAGCGTGCGCGCCAGTTCGATGCCGGCCACGCCGATCTGCCCGCAAGCCAGGAAGCATTGGCACAGGCTGTCGACCAGCGCCTGCGCCAGGCCCAGCGCGCCTTGCAGCGGCGGCAGCTGGAATCAGCAGCGAAGGGATTCCTCGCCGTGCTGGCAGTGGCGGTTGATGATTCCAGTGCCCAGCGCGGCCGCGAACAGACCTTGCAGGCGGTGCTGGCGCGCAGCCAGAAGCGGGCCGACGACTTCCAGTTCGAGCCGGCGCAGGCCGATTCCGCGCTGGCGGCGGAACTGGGTGCTTCGCCGGCCGCGCAACAGCAGCTCGCGCAACGCCTGCAGCGCGCACAACAGGCGCAGAAGGCGCTGCAGCAGCCGGCGGTCAGCAACACGCAACGCGAACGCCAACTGCGCGACCACCTGCGCAGGATCGAGCGCGCTGAACGTGCCGGGCAATGGATCAGCCCCCCCGGCCACAGTGCGTTCGACGCGTTGCGCGAAGCGCAGTCACTGGCGCCACGCGATGCACGGGTGAAGGCTGCCGCAGCGCGGCTGCTGCCCGCCAGCCGCCGCTGCTTCGACGACAACCTGCGGCAGAACCGCGTGCAGGCCGCAGGTGCCTGCCTGCAGGCCTGGCAGACCCTGTCGCCGACCGCGGCCGGACTTCCCTCGGCGCGCCTGCGCCTGGCCCAGCGCTGGCTGGCGATCGGCAGCGAACGGCTCGGCAACGGCGACCTGGCTTTCGCGGCGCATGCCGCCGGACAGGCCCGTTTGCTGCAGCCGGACCTGGCCGAGCTGCCAGCATTCGAAGACCGCCTGCGCCGCGCAGGCGGTGAATCGCGGTGACGCTGAAGTTGTTGCGATTCGTGTAGGGTCTACGGGTGGGGTATAGTCCAGTCGCTCCGGCCGCTCCTGTGAACATGTCCAGCGTCACAACCACCGTCTCTGTTGCTTTATGTACCTGGCAGGGGGAGCGCTACATTGCCGCCCAGCTGCGCACCGTCGGTGCGCAGACCGTGCTGCCTACGCAAGTAGTGATAGTCGACGACGCCTCAACTGACGGTACATGGGGTGTTCTCGAACAGGAGGTGGCGACCCTGCATGCGAGGGGTATCGAAGTGGTGCTCCGACGGCAGCAGCAGAACGTCGGATACGTCCGCAATTTCGAAAGCGCATTATTACAGTGCAGCGGCGACATCGTCTTTCTGTGCGATCAGGATGACCTCTGGCGCGAGGACAAGATCGAGACCTTCCTAAGGATCTTCGATGCGCGTCCAGGTTTGCGGCTCCTGCACAGCAACGCGCAGTTGGTCGACGCCGAAGGTGTCCCTCTGCGGGCGACTTTGTTTCAGGCCTTGGCCATTGATCGCCAGGACATCAAGCGTGAGCATCGCGGTGAAGGCTTTGAGGTCCTCCTCGGCCGAAACATTGTAACCGGCGCGGTCACAGCGCTGCGCCGCGATCTGATCGCGGAGGCACTGCCAGTGGCTGATGGCTGGATCCACGACGAATGGTTGGCGATGGTGGCAGCAGCCAGCGGTGGACTGGATTGTATTGAGACCATCACCACCGATTACCGGCAGCACGACAGGAACCAGGTGGGGGCGCACAGGCGGGGGGTGCTTGAGCGTGCATTGGGAAGTGCCGTGGTACGTCGCAACTATTTGATGGCGGCATTGCAGCGCCTCTACTCATTGCAGTCGCGCACGCAGCGGGGACGGCCGCCGCTTGATGCTGTGCAGACCGAGATTCTCGAGCAGCGCCTGAAGCATGCACAGGCACGTGCCGGACTTGCTGTGTCGTTGTTCGCACGTTTGCTGCAGGTCTTCAGGGAAGTGGCCAGTGGCCGCTACCATCGCTTTTCAAATGGCTTGCGGTCCGCAGCCAGTGATCTGATGCCATGAGTCCACTGATATTGCAGAAACCCGACTCCGTGTCTGTCTTCGACACCAAACGTGTCTGCGCCGTGATCGTTACCTACAGGCCCAATCCCGTCTTGCTGCGCAATGTGGTTGACAGCGTGCTGCAGCAGGTAGGGCATCTGGTAGTGTTCGACAATGGCAGCAGTGCTGTTGACGTTGCTGAAATGCTGGGAGATCAAGAGGGGATAAGCGTTTTTGCTTCACCAATCAATGTTGGTCTTGGCAGTGCCTTGAATCGAGCCTATGAGCGTGCGCAGGCGCTGGAATTCGACTATGTGCTGCTGATGGACCAAGACAGCATACTGGCACCGGGAATGGTCGTTCTGCTGGGAAACGCACTGGTTGAATTGGCCCGGGATGAGAGTGTGGCGGCTGTCGGTCCGCAGTTCCGGGATTCGCGCAATGGCATGCTTGCTCCGTTCGTGCGCTTTGGATTCCCGTTCAATTTCAAGCTGCGCGGTGGGCCAGGTCAGCGCATCTCTTGTGATTTCCTCATTACATCCGGTTCGCTGATACCAATGAAGGCCTTGCGGGAGATTGGCGCAATGGACGAATCCTTGTTCATTGACAATCTGGACATGGACTGGTGCTTCCGCGCCAAGCGCAGTGGCCATGCCCTGTATGGCATTTGCGATGCGCAGATGACCCACAGCATCGGCGAGGAACTGCTGCCTTCACGTGCAAAACCCGATGGTGTGATCGTGCACAAGCCCTTCCGGCTTTACTACATCATGCGCAATCGGGTCCTGCTCTATGGGCGTGCCTATACGCCCTGGATTTGGATTGCCCAGGATATGCCGCGGTTGCTGCTGAAGCTGATGGGAAACAGCTTATTCCTAGCCCCTCGCTGGGTTCGGTTAAGGTTCATGCTGAAAGGGTTGTGGGATGGAGTTCGAGGCAAGTCGGGGGCGCTACCCCCGGCAGGTCGCTGAACAGGCGGTTTCGAGAAACTGCCTTGGGGAAATGTGCTGGGGTAGACTCCGCTGACGCCATCGCTATGCTTCTCCCGTGCCCCGACGCTACGATTCCGACGACATCGACGATTTCGACGACGACGACCAGCAGGACAACGGCCCGCTGTGGCGGCGTCGCCTGATCACCTGGAGCATGGCTGCGGTCGCGTTGGGATTGGGTTTCCTCATTCCCTATACGCTGTACCTGAACCAGCAGGTGACCCAGCGTTTCGGTGAACTGCGCTGGCAGATCCCGACGCGTGTCTATGCGCGCCCGCTGGTGCTCACCCCCGGCAAGGCGATGGATGCGTCCACGCTGAAGACCGAGCTGGCCGCCTCCGCCTACCGCGATGACGGCCAGGGCAAGGAGCCGGCCACCTATGCGGTGAACGGCGGGCGCTTCGTCATCTCCAGCCGCGGCTACAACGACGTCGATGGCCGGGTTGCCCCGCGCCGGCTCGAGCTGTCGCTGGCCGATGGTGCGGTCGCCTCGCTGCGTGACGCCGACAACCGCAAGGCGTTGAAGGCCGCACGGTTGGACCCGGCCCGCATCGCCACCCTGTACGGCCAGAAGCAGGAAGAACGCCGCCTGATCCGCATGGACGAGGCGCCGGACCTGCTGGTGACCGGCCTGCAGGCGGTGGAGGACAAGGACTTCAACCGCCATCACGGCATCGACCTGTCGGGCATCGCGCGCGCGGTATGGGTGACCATCCGCTCCGGCGGCCAGAGCCGCCAGGGCGCCTCCACGCTGACCCAGCAGTTGGCCCGCAGCGGCCTGCTCGGCATCGGCAAGGAACAAACGGTCACCCGCAAGTTCAACGAAGTGCTGTACGCGCTGATCATGGAAGCGCGCTACGACAAGCGCACCATCTTCGAGGCCTACCTCAACCAGGTGTACCTGGGCCAGCGTGGCAGCCAGGCGATCCATGGCATGTCGTCCGGTGCCGAGTTCTGGTTCGGCCGCGACCTGCAGTCGCTGGAGACCGAGCAGATCGCGCTGCTGATCGGCCTGGTCAAGGGCCCGTCCTTCTACGACCCGCGGCGCAATCCGGAACGCGCGCTGGATCGCCGCAACTTCGTGCTGGGCAAACTGCACGAGGCCACGCTGATCGATGACGCCGAGTACCAACGTGCGTTGAAGGCCCCGCTGGGCGTGCCCAAGACGCCGGGCCTGGTTGCCGCCAACCGCTTCCCGGCCTATGTCGATCTGGTCCGCCGCCAGCTGGGCCATGACTATCCGGAATCGGCGCTGCAGGGCGCGGGCCTGAGCGTGATGACCGGCATGTCGCCGTCCGCGCAGGCCTATGCCGAAGGCGCGGTGACCCGCACCATCAAGTCGCTGGAAAGCAAGCGCCGCCCCGAACTGCAGGCCGGCATGGTGCTGACCGACGTGCACAACGGTGATGTGCTGGCGGTGATCGGCAGCCGTGAGGTGTCCGAGGTCGGCTTCAATCGGGCGATCGAAGCACAGCGTCCGGTCGGCTCGCTGCTCAAGCCGTTCGTCTACCTGCTGGCGCTTGCGCAGCCGGACCGCTACTCGCTGGCCAGCTGGGTCGATGATTCACCGGTGACCGTGCAGCTCGGCCGCGGCCGCAACTGGAATCCCGGCAACGCGGACAACCGCAGCCACGGTACGGTGCGCCTGATCGACGCGCTGGCGCATTCCTACAACCAGGCCACGGTGCGCGTGGGCATGCAGGTCGGCCCCGAGCGCGTGACCCAGCTGATCCACGTACTGGCCGGCATCAAGGCCGAGGCCAACCCGGCGGTGATCCTCGGCTCGACCGACCAGAGCCCGTACGCGATGGCACAGCTGTACCAGTTCCTCGCGTCCGGTGGCGAGATCCAGCCGCTGCATGCGGTGCGTGGCGTGCTCGATCCGCAGGGCAAGCTGCTCAAGCGTTACGACAAGACCCCGGCACCGGCCCAGGAAGGCGACTCGATTGCCGCCAACCTGATCAGTGTCGGCCTGCAGCAGGTGGTTGCCAGCGGCACCGCGCAGCGGCTCAACGCCGATGGCCTCGGCCGCCTGCAGCCGGCCGGCAAGACCGGTACCACCAACGATGGCCGCGACAGCTGGTACGCCGGTTACACCGGCGATCATCTGGCGGTGATCTGGATCGGCAACGACCAGAACGAGCAGGCCGGCCTGTACGGTGCCACCGGCGCGATGCGGGTCTGGTCGGGTATCTTCCAGCGCCTGCCGAGTGCTCCGCTGCGGGTCAGCAACAAGGGCCTGGACTGGCAGTCGGTGGCGCCCACCGGACTCAACAGCACGGATGAAGGCTGCCCGGGCGCGCGTCGTTTCCCGTTCGTGGTGGGCTATGCACCGGCCTATGCACCGTGCGCGCCGGCGGTGTCGCCGGACGCGCAGGGTGCTGAAGGCGAGGGCGGTGGCTGGCGCAGCTGGTTCGGCCTGGACCGCAAGCCGGAAGCGCCTGCCGAACCTGCCGCGGCGCCCGCCGCCGCCACTCCTCCCCCGAGCCGATGATGCCGATGAACATGCGATCCCTGCTGCAGCCCCTGGCCCTGACCGGCCTCAGCCTGGCCCTGGCCGCCTGCGTGACCAGCGCGCCGCCGGTGGTCACGCCGGTCGATACCACTACGCCGGCACAGCGCCTGGCCGCGGTGGATGCGGCCGCAGGTCCGGACGACAAGGAGCTGTCGGTGCAGCCGCTGCGTGATTCGCAGGTGGAAGACCTGCGGGTGACCGCGCAGGCGCAACGCCAGGCGAACGACCTGGCCGGTGCCGCCAGCAGCCTGGACCACGCGCTGGAAATCGTCGCCGGCGACCCGGCGGTACTGCAGGAACGTGCCGAACTGGCACTGCTGCAGGGGCAGTGGGCGCAGGCGGAGACGTTCGCGCGCAAGGCGGTGGATCTGGGCTCGAAGACGGGGCCGCTGTGCCGGCGGCACTGGGCGACGATCGAGCAGTCGCGCCTGGCGCGGGGTGAGAAGGAGAATGCGGTGTCGGCGCATGCGCAGATTGAAGGTTGCACGGTGCTGGGAATCAAGCGGTACTGAATTTTCAGCCAACGGCGCAGCCCCTCGTGGCTGTGGGTTGGTCGCTGAAGCCAGAAGCAAAAGCCGCGCTTGGCCGGGCGGGGTGGGTTCGCGGGGGACGCCGTGAACCCGTCCCTGGGGGCTTGGCCGCGGCATCCATGCCGCGGAC
>NZ_JBQEMR010000060.1:0-15310 GCF_052045015.1 Stenotrophomonas sp. 22692 | reverse complement strand
TTTCATCACTCGGCGGTCTTGCGCTTGAACAGGCGCTGCACCACCACGAAGAACAGCGGCACGAAGAACACACCGAGCACGGTGCCGACGATCATGCCGCCGAGCACGCCGGTACCGATCGCCTGCTTGGCGCCGGAACCGGCACCGGTGGAGACCGCCAGCGGTACCACGCCCATGCCGAAGGCCAGCGAGGTCATCACGATCGGACGCAAGCGGTCGCGCACGGCGTGCATGATCGACTCGATCAGGCTGGCGCCCTTCTCCAGGTTCTCCTTGGCGAACTCGACGATCAGGATCGCGTTCTTGCTGGTCAGGCCCACCGTGGTCAGCATCGCCACCTGGAAGTAGATGTCGCGTTCCAGGCCCTTGAAGGTGTTGGCCAGCACGGCGCCGAGGATACCCAGCGGGGCCGCCAGCAGCACCGCGGTCGGCACGCTCCAGCTTTCGTACATCGCGGCCAGGCACAGGAACACGATCATCAGCGACAGCGTGTACAGCAGCGGCGTCTGCGAGCCGGCCTGGCGTTCCTGGTAGGACATCGCCGTCCACTCGATGCCGAAGCCCGCCGGCAGCTGCTTGGCCAACTGTTCGATCTCGGCCATGGCGTCACCGGAGGCCACACCCGGGGCCGGTTCGCCCTGGATTTCCATTGCCGACACGCCGTTGTAGCGCTCCAGGCGCGGCGAGCCGTAGTCCCAGTGCTTGGTGGCGAACGCGCTGAACGGCACCATCTCGCCCTTGTCGTTCTTCACGGACCAGAGGTCGAAGTCTTCCGGGACCATGCGGAACGGCTGGTCAGCCTGCACGAACACGCGCTTGACGCGGCCGCGATCGACGAAGTCATCGATGTACGAGCTGCCCCACGCGGCAGCCAGGGTGCCGTTGATCTGGTCGATCGACAGCCCCAGCGAGGTCGCCTTGGCCGCATCGATGTCGATGCGGAACTGCGGCGTGTCTTCCTGGCCGTTCGGGCGCACGTTGGCCAGTTTCTTGCTGCCGGCGGCGAGGCCGAGCAGCTGGTTGCGCGCGGCCACCAGTGCCTCGTGGCCCTGGCCGCTGTTGTCCTTCAGGAAGAAGGTGTAGCCCGAAGCGGTACCCAGCTCCGGGATGGCCGGCGGCGGGAAGGCGAAGATGAAGGCATCCTTGATCTGGCCCAGGGCCGCCATCGCGCGACCGGTGATCGGCATCACGCCATTGTTGGCGTCACGCTCGCTCCAGTCCTTCAGCTTGACGAATGCCATGCCCGCGTTCTGGCCCATGCCGGCGAAGCTGAAGCCCTGCACCGAGAACACCGAGTCCACCGCATCCTTCTCGTTCTGCAGGAAGTGGTTTTCCAGTGCCGCGATCGATTCCAGCGTACGTTCCTGGGTGGCACCCACCGGCGCCTGCACCAGCGCCATCAGCACGCCCTGGTCTTCGTTGGGCAGGAACGAACTGGGCAGGCGCACGAACAGCACGCCCATCAGCACGAACAGCGCCGCAACGATGCCCATGAAGCGCCACGGACGATGGATGATGCCGCGCACGCCACGCTGGTAGCTTTCGCTGGTGCGGTCGAAACCGCGGTTGAAGCCGTTGAAGAAACGACCGGCCAGGCCGCGATGGGCAACATGGTGCTCGCCCTTCTTCAGCGGCTTGAGCATGGTCGCGCACAACGCCGGGGTCAGCACGATCGCGACCAGCACCGACAATGCCATCGCCGAGACGATCGTGGCCGAGAACTGGCGGTAGATCACGCCGGTGGAACCGCTCATGAAGGCCATCGGCACGAACACTGCCGACAGCACCAGGCCGATGCCGACCAGCGCGCCGGTGATCTGGCCCATCGACTTGCGGGTGGCCTCGAGCGGCGACAGTCCCTCTTCGGACATGATGCGCTCGACGTTTTCCACCACCACGATGGCATCGTCCACCAGCAGGCCGATCGCCAGCACCATCGCGAACATGGTCAGCATGTTCACCGAGAAGCCCAGCATCGCCAGCACGCCGAAGGTACCCAGCAGCACCACCGGCACGGCGATGGTCGGGATCAGGGTGGCGCGGAAGTTCTGCAGGAACAGGTACATCACCACGAACACCAGCACGATCGCTTCGATCAGGGTCTGCACGACGCCCTTGATCGACACACGCACGAACGGCGTGGTGTCGTACGGGATCTCGGCTTTCAGCCCGGCCGGGAAGAAGCTCTTCATGTCCTCCAGCGCGGCATCCACGCCGGCGGCGGTATCCAGCGCGTTGGCGCCGGTGGCCAGGGTGACCGCCAGGCCGCTGGCCGGCTGGCCGTTGTAGCGGGTGACGAAGTCGTACGATTCCGCACCCAGCTCGACGCGGGCGACATCACCCAGGCGCAGCTCGGCACCGTCCTGCGCACCGCGCACGATGATGTTGCGGAACTGTTCCGGGGTCTGCAGACGCGACTGCGCGTTGATGGTGGCGTTGAGCTGCTGGCCCTTGATCGACGGCGCACCGCCGAGCTGGCCGATGGCGACCTGGGCGTTCTGTGCCTTGATCGCTGCGGTCACTTCGGCGACCGACAGGCCATAGGTATGCAGCTTGTTCGGGTCCAGCCAGATGCGCATGGCGTACTTGCCACCGAACACCTGGATGTTGCCCACGCCCGGCACGCGGCTCAGGCGGTCGACGACATTGGAACCGACGTAGTCGGCGATGTCGTTGGCGTCCATGCTGCCGTCCTCGGACACGAACGCGATGACGTTCAGGAAGCCCGAACTGGACTTGGCCACGTTGATGCCCTGCCGCTGCACTTCCTGCGGCAGCAGCGGCATGGCCAGCTGCAGCTTGTTCTGCACCTGCACCTGGGCGATGTCCGGGTTGGTGCCGCTCTCGAAGGTCAGGGTGATGGTGGCCTGGCCGTTGGACGAGCTGTTGGAGGAAAAGTAGATCAGGCCATCAAGGCCCTTCATGTTCTGCTCGATGATCTGCGTCACCGAGTCCTCGACCACCTTGGCCGATGCACCCGGGTAGGTGGCGCTGATTTCCACCGCCGGCGGTGCGACGTTGGGGTACATCGAGACCGGCAGCTTGAACAGGGCCAGGCCGCCGGCGAGCATGATGATGATGGCGATCACCCATGCAAAGATGGGTCGATCGATGAAAAAGCGTGCCATGGGGTTCTCCGCTTACTTCGCGTCGCCGGCCGGAGCGGCAGGCTGGGCGGCGGCGGCCGGCTTGGCCGGAGCAGCGCCCTTCTCGGTGGCCTTGACCGGCATGCCGGGGCCGATCTTCTGCAGGCCTTCGACGATGACCTTGTCGCCGGCCTTCAGACCGTCCTCGACCAGCCACTTGTCGCCAACCGTGCGGCTGACCTTGACCGGGCGCACTTCGACCTTGTTGTCCTTGTCGACCACCATCGCGGAGGTGTCACCCTTCGGATCGCGGGCGATGCCGGCCATCGGTACCAGCACCGCATCGCTGCGCACGCCGCCGCCGATCACTGCGCGCACGTACATGCCCGGCATCAGCAGGCCGTCCGGGTTGTCCACCTTCACGCGCAGGCCGAAGCTGCCGGTGGCCGGATCGACGCTGACTTCGGAGAACTCCAGCGTGCCCTTGTGCTCGAAGGTGCTGCCGTCTTCCATCAGGATGCTGACCGGCAGCGTCTGGTTGTCCTGCAGGCGGCCGGCGGCCAGTTCGCGGCGCAGCTGCAGCAGCTCGGCCGAGGACTGGGTCAGGTCGACATAGATCGGATCCAGCTGCTGCACGGTGGCCAGCGCATTGGCCTGGCCGGCGTTGACCAGCGCACCCTGGGTGACGCTGGACTTGCCGATGCGGCCGCTGATCGGCGCGGTGATACGGGCGTAGCCGAGGGTGACGTTGGCCGCATCCAGCGATGCCTTGGCGGCGCCGACGTCGGCCTCGGCCTGCTTCTGCGCGGCCACGGCGTTCTCCAGATCCTGCTGGCTGACCGCGTCGACCTTGGCCAGCTCGGTGATGCGCTTGGCGCTCAGGCGGGCGGCATTGGCGGTGGCTTCTGCGCGGGCCAGCTGGGCACGGGCATTGTTGGCCTGGGCGCGGTAGCTGGCGTCGTCGAGCTGGTACAGCGGCTCGCCGGCCTTGACCATGCCACCTTCCGTGAACAGGCGCTTGGCGACGATGCCATTGACCTGCGGGCGCACTTCGGCGACCAGGAAGGCATTGGTACGGCCCGGCAGTTCGCGGGTCAGGCCCACGGTCTCGGACTTCAGCGTGACCACGGTGACGTCACCGGGGCCCTGTTCGGGGGCCTGGGGTTGGCCGCCGCAGGCAGCCACGGTCGCGGCGATGGCCAGCGACAGCGCGATGGGTCGGATTCGGCTCAGCAACATGACGGAAAGGCTCTCAGGGGAAGGAATCTCAAAACGCGCTGATACAGGCCGAAAGCGCCAGCAGGCAACGCTCACCGGCGGGGAGAAGCAGCCGGCAACGGCCTGCCACGCACACGGTGGGAATGATGGGACGGAAATATACATACATGCGTGTTTGTTTGTAAACAGGTACAATTCAGCCACGTTTCACCCGCACTCGTACCCTACCCATGGCCCGCAAGACCAAAGAGGACACCCAGGCAACCCGGGAAGGCATCCTTGACGCCGCCGAAGCCTGTTTCCATGAACACGGCGTGGCCCGTACCACGCTGGAGATGATCGGCGCCCGCGCCGGCTATACCCGTGGCGCGGTCTACTGGCACTTCAAGAACAAGAGCGAGGTGCTGGCCGCCATCGTCGAGCGCGTGCACCTGCCCTTCATGCAGGAACTGGAACGCACCTCCACCGAGCAGCGCGACACGCCGGTACACGACCTGCGCGCGGTGATGATCCACTCGTTCATCGAGCTGTCCGAGGATGAGCGCCTGCGCAAGACCATGGAGATCATGCTGCGCAGCGATGCCTCGGCCGACACCAAGGTGCTGACCGAAATGCAGCAGGCCGGATTCCGCGATGCGCTGGACCGGATGGAGCGTGCGCTTCGCCGGTCCCGGGACCTGGGCCAGCTGCGCGAAGGAGCGGACCCGAAGATCGCCGCGCGCATGCTGCACGCCACCGTACTGGGCGTGCTGCACGGCGCGATGGTCGAACCGGAACTGATGGACCTCAAGCGCGACGGCATGCTCGCGCTGGACATGACTCTGGCCGCCTACGTGAAGGATGGCGTGTTCGTGCCCGGAACGGTGCCCGAGCCGTTGCCGGACGCGTGAGCGGCGCTGCTGCCACCACCGCCGTACCCATCTGAGGACAGACCCATGATCCTGGACAATGTGGTGTGGGGCTTCATCGGCTGCGGCAGTGTCACCGAGAAGAAGAGCGGCCCGGCCCTGGCCAGCACACCCGGATCACGGGTTGCAGCGGTCATGCGCCGCAATGCGGCGTTGGCCGAGGATTACGCGAGGCGCCATGCCATTCCCCGTTGGTACGCGGACGCTGATGCGCTCATCGCCGATCCGGAAGTGAACGCGGTGTACGTCGCAACGCCCCCCTCGACGCACATGCAGTACGCGCTGCAGGCGATCGCCGCGGGCAAGCCGGTCTACATCGAAAAGCCGATGGCCATGGATCACGCCGAATGCGAACGCGTACTGGAGGCCAGCGCACGCCGCGGCGTGCCGGTGTTCGTGGCCTATTACCGCCGCGCCCTGCCCCGCTTCGCACAGGTGAAACAGCTGCTGGACAGCGGCGCGATCGGTACGCCGCGCAGCGTGCGCGCCACCCTGCACCGGCCGCATTCGGCGAATGCCGCCTCGCCGGACTTCTGGCGGACCCATCCGGCGATCGCCGGCGGCGGGCTGTTCGTCGATCTGGGCTCGCATACCCTGGACCTGCTCGACCATCTCCTGGGGCCGCTGAGCGATGTGCGTGGCCTGGCCAGTTCGTTGACCGGCGCCTACGCCGCCGAGGACAGCGTCTCGATGTGCTTCCGCACCGGAATGGGCGCGCATGGCATCGCGCAGTGGAGCTTCTGCGCCTTCCGCCGCCAGGATGAGATCGAGATCACCGGCGACCGCGGGCAGCTGCGCTTTGCCACCTTCGAGGACGTTCCGGTGGTTCTGGAGACCGAAGCGGGCGTGCAGGCGTTCGATATCCCGAACCCGCCAGCGGTCCAGCAGCCGTTGATCGCCTCCCTCGTGGACGAACTGCGTGGCAACGGCTGTTCACCGTCGACCGGCATCAGCGCTGCGCGCACCAGTGCGGTGATCGACCAGGTACTGCAGGCCTACCGCGCCCGGCACCCGCACTGACCGCCAACAAAAAGGCCGCCTTTCGGCGGCCCCATAGCTTTGCAGAGCCGGGCATTACAGGATGTAGCGGCTCAGGTCCGGATCCTGCACCAGCTCGCCCAGGTGTGCATCGACATAAGCACTGTCGATGGCCAGGGTTTCGCCGTCGCGGTCCGGTGCCTCGTAGCTGAGCGAATCCAACAGGCGTTCCAGCACGGTATGCAGGCGGCGGGCACCGATGTTCTCCTGGCGCTCGTTCACCTGGAAGGCGATCTCGGCCAGGCGATCAATGGCGTCGGCAGTGAAGCTGACCTTGACGCCCTCGGTGGCCAGCAGCGCTTCGTACTGCTTGGTCAGCGCGGCCTTCGGCTCGGTCAGGATGCGCACGAAATCGTTCTTGCTCAGCGCCCCCAGTTCCACGCGGATCGGGAAACGACCCTGCAGCTCCGGAATCAGGTCGCTGGGCTTGGCCAGGTGGAACGCACCGGAGGCGATGAACAGGATGTGGTCGGTCTTGATCGTGCCGTACTTGGTGGACACGTTGGAGCCTTCCACCAGCGGCAGCAGGTCGCGCTGCACGCCTTCGCGGGAGACATCGCCACCGCCCACGTTATCACCCCGCTTGGCGACCTTGTCGATCTCGTCGATGAAGACGATGCCGTGCTGCTCACAGGCCTCGATCGCCGCCGTGCGGATATCGTCTTCGTTGACCAGCTTGCCGGCCTCTTCTTCCACCAGCAGCGGACGCGCGGCCTTGATGGTCAGCGTGCGCTTGTGCGCCTTGGCGCCGCCGCCCAGATTGGCGAACATCGACTTCAGCTGCTGGCCCATTTCCTCCATGCCCGGCGGGGTCATGATGTCCATGCTCACGTTCGCGGCCAGGTCGAGCTCGATCTCGCGCTCATCCAGCTCACCGTTGCGCAGCATCTTGCGGAACTTGATGCGGGTCTCGTTGTCCTGCGCCGACGGTTCGTTGCGGGCGACTTCCGGATCGAAACCGATGCCACCGCTGCGGCGCGGCAGCAGCGCATCGAGGATACGGTCTTCGGCGCGTTCTTCGGCCTGGGTACGCACGCGCACCTTGGCCTGTTCGCGGTACAGCTTCACGGCCGTATCGGCCAGGTCACGGATGATCTGCTCGACATCCTTGCCGACGTAGCCGACTTCGGTGAAGCGGGTGGCTTCAACCTTCACGAACGGTGCGTTGGCCAGCGTGGCCAGGCGGCGCGCGATTTCGGTCTTGCCGACGCCGGTCGGGCCGATCATCAGGATGTTCTTCGGCATCACTTCATTGCGCAGCTCCGGCACCAGCTGCATGCGGCGCCAGCGGTTGCGCAGGGCGATGGCCACGGCGCGCTTGGCGTCGTGCTGGCCCACGATGTGCCGGTCCAGTTCCTGCACGATCTCGCGCGGGGTCATGGTGGCGGAGGAAACTTCGATCTTCGACATGGATGTGCTCACGGATTCGTTGTCGGTAGCGCCGGGCCATGCCCGGCGGATCGGGAGGCCTTACAGCTCCTCGACCACCACGTTGCGGTTGGTGTAGATGCAGATGTCGCCGGCAATGCCAATGGCTTCGCTGGCGATGGTGCGCGCATCCAGTTCGGTGTGCGCCATCAGCGCGCGCGCGGCCGACAGCGCATAGGAACCGCCGGAACCGATGGCGATGATGCCGTCCTCCGGTTCGATCACATCGCCGGTGCCGCTGATGATCAGCGAGGTTTCCTTGTCGGCCACTGCCAGCAGGGCCTCGAGCTTGCCCAGGCGGCGCTCGGTGCGCCAATCCTTGGCCAGTTCGACCGCAGCGCGCTGCAGCTGGCCGTGCTTTTCCAGCTTGGCCTCGAACAGCTCGAACAGGGTGAAGGCATCGGCGGCGGCACCGGCGAAGCCGGCCAGCACCTGGCCATCACGACCGAGGCGGCGCACCTTGCGCGCGTTGCCCTTCATCACGGTGTGGCCCAGCGTGACCTGGCCGTCGCCGGCAATGGCCACGTGCTCGCCGCGACGGACGCAGACGATGGTGGTGGCGTGGAAAACGTTGGGATTCTGACTGGGGTCCATGCGGCCTCCGATAGCTGTTCCCGGGACATGGGGACAGCGCCGGGTGCGATCAAGCCTGTGCGGATGGCTGCCGTTCAGCGCTTGGCTTGCGAAGGCCGATCCGGATTGGGCTCGATGCCCCAGGCGATATACCAGTCTTCGCCCTGCGTCTCGATCGGATGCTGGGTGCGGCCGGAACCATTGCCGCAGGCCAGTGCGTCAGCTGCGCAGTAGCGGTCGCAGCCCAAGCAGATGCGCTCGGGATGCCTGGGATGCAGCGGAATGGGCTTCGCCATGGTGGCGGGTTCTTCGTGGCCTGCGGCCACGATGCGCCGGTAGCGCCCGCCCTGCCCTGATCCAGATCAAGGGCGGGCTATTCAGCCGTGTCGCCCTTGTTGCGGCGCTTGGCGCGCGGATGCGCGGCGTCGTAGACCTTGGCCAGATGCTGGAAGTCGAGGTGGGTGTAGATCTGGGTGGTAGCGATGTCGGCATGGCCGAGCAGCTCCTGCACGCCACGCAGGTCACCGGATGACTCCAGGATATGACTGGCGAAGCTGTGCCGCAGCATGTGCGGGTGCACGTGCTTGAACAGGCCCTGGCGCTGCGCCAGCTGGCGGATGCGGATCTGCACCGCGCGTTGGCTGATCGGCCCGTTGCGGCCGGGAAATACCGGCGAGGCCGGTCCACCGCCACTTTCCGCGCGCCACGCCTGCAGTGCTTCGCGCGCAGGCCTGCCGAACGGCACCCGCCGCTGGCGATTGCCCTTGCCCAGCACGCTGACCAGGCCGCTGTCGAAATCCAGATCGCGCCAGGTCAGCGCGCAGACTTCGCTCAGGCGCAGGCCGGAGGAATAGAACAGTTCCAGCAGCGCGCGATCACGGCGGCCCAGCTCGCCTTCCGGTTCCAGCTCGACCAGCTGCACGGCTTCGTCGGCGTCAAGCACCTGCGGCAACCGGCGCGGCGCACGCGGCGCCTTCAGCGTCGCCGCCGGACTGACCTCGATGCGCCCGTGCTTGAGCAGCCAGGCATAGAAGCTGCGGCAGGCGGACAAGCGGCGCTGCAGGCTCTTGGCCGACAGGCCGCGGCGATGCTCGTCGGCGACGAACTGGCGCACCGCGTCAGCATCAAGCGCCTCCACCGCTACACCACGTGGCTCGGCCCAGACCGACAGCGCATCCAGGTCGCGGCGGTAGGCATCAAGCGTATGCGCCGACATCCGCCGTTCCACCTGCAGGTGCTGCAGGAAGGCCTGTACCGCGCTCATCGTCGTGTCCTGCTCAGCCCGGGAAGCGCTTCAGGCCGGTGACCAGCGCATCGCCCATCATGCGCAGGAACAGCGTGCCCATGCCCGGATAGAAGCGGTTCGGGTCGTGGCTTCCGACCGCAATCAGGCCCACGCCCGGTAGCGGCAGCAGTGCGGTGGTCTGCACTTCCTCGCTGCGCACGCCATACAGCACGGCATTCTTTTCCGGCTGCAGGCGGCCGCAGATCGGCTCGCCATCCTTCAGGCAGTCGCGGAACGGGCCCAGCTGCGGATCATCGGCGGCAATCACCTGCAGCCAGTCGGCCTGCTCCAGCCCGGCCACCGGCCTGTGCACCACCAGCCGTACCAGGTCGCCGGCGAAATCTTCCTGCAGCGAGGCAGCCATAGCACGCAGGGTATCGGCGGCGTTGTCCTGCTTCATCAGCGCCAGGGTCAGCTGATGCGTGCGCACTGCCAGGCGTTCATTGATCTGGGCGGTTGCGCCCAGATCGGCCAACCGTCGTGCCAGCTCGCGGTTCTTCTCGCGCAGCACTTCCAGCTGGTAGCTGGCCAGCGACGCGGTCGGACCGTCATCACGCGGCACCACCAGGGTCAGGGCCAGGTCCGGGAACTGCTTGAGGAAGCCCGGATGACGCCGCAACCAGGCAGCGACTTCATGGGCCCCGAGCTTGTCGACGGTTTCGGTCATGCGATCCACTCCCCTTCGAAGACGAATGCGGTCGGGCCGGCCATCACCACCGGCTGGCCATCGCCTGGCCACTGGATGCGCAGGTCGCCACCGGGCAGGCTGATGCGCGCGTCACGCTGCAGGCGGCCACGCTGCATCAGGGTCACCGCAGCGGCACAGGCACCGCTGCCACAGGCCAGGGTTTCACCGACGCCGCGCTCATTCACACGCAGACGTGCATGCGCCGGGCCCATCACCTGTACGAAGCCCACGTTCACCGAGCGCGGGAACGACGCATGCTGCTGCAGCAGCGAACCGACGCGCTCGACCGGTGCGGCATCGATCAGGCCCACTTCAATCACCGCATGCGGATTGCCCATCGATACCGCAGCAAAGCGGACGCTCTCGCCCTGCAGCGGCAGCAGGTATTCCTCGCGCGCGTGGGCGAAGCCCATCAGCGGCACGTTGGCCGGCTCGAACGCGGGCACCCCCATGGTCACCGCGAACTGGCCCTCGCCCAGCATCTTCACTTCGTGGCTGGCCAACGGGCTGTCGATGACGAATGCACCGCCCTGCGCACTGCCCTCGCGCACCAGCCAGGCCGCGATGCAGCGCGCGCCGTTGCCGCACTGCTCGGAGTTGGAACCGTCGGCATTCCAGATGCGGTAGGACGCCACCGAGCCTTCCGCGCGCGGTGCTTCGATGGTCAGGATCTGATCGCAGCCGACGCCGGTGTGGCGGTCGGCCAGGCGCGCGGCCAGTTCAGGCGTGGGCGGCGCAGTGCCGTCACGCAGGTCGATCACTACGAAATCATTGCCCGCGCCATGCATCTTGCTGAAGCGCAGCGCCTTGGAACCGGCCTTACTCATTCCCGCCGCCCACCTTCTTCGCAGGCGCAGGCGCCGGTTGGGTGGTCGGTGCAGCCGGGTCCACGGTCGTGGCCGGCGTGCCGCTGCCCTGGGTCTCGGTCGGGGTCGCTTCGGTCGCGGGCTCGGCAACCGGTTCGACGGTTTCTTCCACCGGCACCGGCTTCTGCGGCAGTACCAGCGGGCCCTTGTTGCCGCAGGCGGCGAGGAACAGCAGCGAAGCCGCTGCCAGCGGAATCAGGATGGCGTTTCGATGGGGGGTCTTCATGCCCCGAGTATAGCCACTGGCGGCTGAGCGGTTGGTGCAGGGGATCGGGTTGCCGGCCAGCGGCCGGCACCACCGCAGGGGTTCAATCCGCGGGCGGCGGCAGCGGCCGGGTCCACAGCCAGATCGCCACCACGGTCATGCTGCCGATCGAGAACCACTTCACCCAGGCGATCGGCACGCACCACAACATGATGCCGGCGCATACCGCCATGGTGATCGTGGCCATCCACTTGCCGTAGCGGCTGACTGCACCATGCGCCTGCCAGTTGGCGATGGCCGGGCCAAAGCGTGGATGCTGCAGCAGCCAGCTGTGCAGGCGCTCGGAGCCGCGCGAGGCGGCCCACGCCGAGATCAGGATGAATACGGTGGTCGGCAGGCCCGGCACGAAGATCCCGACGATACCAGTACCGAGGCTGACGTACGCCAGCAGCCACCACGCCCAGCGGAAACGCACCACGCGCGGTGGCGCGGTGGCGTCGCGAGGGGCGGAAGGATCTGGCGTGCTCATGGCCGCAAGGATACCGGTTCAGGGTGCCAGGCAGTGCCCGGCCCCCTGTCGCCATCACGGCTGGGCGATGCCCAGCTGCTGCAGCACGAACGCATACGACTCGGACAGCTCGCGGTAACGCTGGAAGCGCCCCGACTTGCCGCCGTGGCCGGCTTCCATGTTGGTGCGGAACAGGATCGGGTAGGGGCCAGTGTTGTCGTCACGCAGCTTGGCTACCCACTTGGCCGGTTCCCAGTACTGCACCTGCGAATCCCACAGGCCGGTGCCCACGAACAGCGCCGGATAGGCCTGCTTCTTCACGTTGTCATAGGGCGAGTAGGACAGCATGTAGTCGTAGTACGGCTTCTGTTCCGGGTTGCCCCACTCGTCGTACTCGTTGGTGGTCAGCGGAATGGTCGGGTCGAGCATGGTGGTGACCACATCGACGAACGGCACCTGCGCCACCATCACCCGGTAATCCTGCGGGGCCTGGTTGGCCACCGCGCCCATCAGCAGGCCACCGGCACTGCCGCCGGATGCGGCGACGCGATCCTTCGCCGCCCAGCCCTGTGCCACCAGCCCTCGGGTGACGTCGATGAAGTCGTTGAAGGTGTTCTGCTTGTGCAGCAGCTTGCCGTTCTCGTACCAGTCGCGGCCCATTTCCTGGCCACCGCGGATGTGGGCGATGGCATACACCACGCCGCGGTCGAGCAGGCTCACCGCGGTCTGGTTGAAGTACGGGTCCATCGACATGCCGTAGCTGCCATAGGCGTACTGGAACAGCGCGCCCTTGCCATCCTTCTGGTAGCCCTTGCGGTAGACCAGCGACACCGGCACCTTCACGCCATCGCGCGCGGTGATCCAGACGCGATCGGTTTCGTACTTCGAGGCGTCATAGCCGATCACCGGCTGCACCTTCAGCTGGCGGCGCTCGCCGGTGGCGGTGTTCAGTTCGAACACCGTGGTCGGGGTGGTCATCGAGGTGTAGATGTAACGCAGCCACGGCGTATCGGCCTCGGTGTTGTCGCCCAGGCCCATCGAGTACGCCGGCTCGTCGGCCTTCACGTAGTCGCTGCGACCGTCCTCGAACAGCAGGCGGATGCGTTCCATGCCCTGCGAACGCTCGGCGATGGCGGTGTAGCCATCGAACAGTTCGAAGCCTTCGATGAACACCGCATCGTCATGCGCGATCCAGTCCTTCCACTGCGCGCGCGAGGTCGCATCGGTCGGTGCGGTGACCAGCTTGAAGTTCTTCGCACCATCGTTGGTACGGATCACCCAGCGGCCGTCGTAGTGATCGGCGTCGTACTCGACATCGCGCTGGCGCGGCGCCAGCACGGTGAAGGTGGTCGGGTCGCTGGCGGGTGCATAGCGCTCTTCCGAGGACACGGTGCTGTGCACGCCGATGGTGATGAAGCGATCGTCGCGGGTGCGGCCGATGCCCATGTAGAAGCTGTCGTCCTTCTCTTCGTAGACGACGGTGTCGGCGCTGGCCGGGGTACCCAGCACGTGCTTCTTCACGCGCACGGTCAGCAGTGTTTCCGGATCGTTCTCGACATACAGCACGGTGCGGTTGTCGTCGGCCCAGACCAGGTCGCCGGAGCTGCCGGTGATCACATCGGGCAACACCTTGCCGGTGGCCAGGTCCTTGAAGCGGATCGTGTACTGGCGGCGGCCCACATCATCATCGGCCCAGGCCAGCAGCTGGTTGTCCTGGCTGACCTCCATCGAGCCGACGCTGAAGTAGCCCTTGCCAGCGGCCATCGTGTTGACGTCCAGCAGGATCTCTTCGGCCGCGTCCATGCTGCCCTTGCGGCGCGCGTGGATGGGGTAGTCCTGGCCGGTCTCGAAACGGCTGTAGTACCAGTAGCCGCGCTCGCGCGCCGGCACGCTGGAATCGTCCTGCTTGATGCGGCCGACGATCTCCTTGTACAGGGTGTCTTCCAGCGGCTTCAGCGGTGCCAGCAGCTGGTCAGCGTAGGCATTCTCGGCCTGCAGGTAGGCCAGCATGTCCTTGTTCTCGCGCTTGTCGTCGCGCAGCCAGTAATAGTCATCGTTGCGGGTCGCGCCGAACGGCGCCTTGACCACATGCGGGTGCTTGGCGGCATCCGGCGGAACGGGCGGCGTGGCGGCGGTAGCGGTCGTGGTCATCAGGCTCGCAAGCAACAGGCAGAGAGTGGATTTCATGAGATAAGGCTCCAGGCGCATCAATGCAATGGTCTTCGGCGGGGTCAGATCCCTTTTCCCGAAAAGGGATCTGACCCCAATCCCTGCAATGCGGCAACCCTGCGGATCGTCATGGGTCATGCCGACCGGCGTACCATGGGCAGATGAGTACCCTGCCCCACACGCCGGGCTACAGCCGGCGCAGCCATGAAATCGCTCCGTTCCACGTGATGTCGCTGCTGGCCCGCGCACAGGCGCTGGAACAGGCCGGCCACGATGTGATCCACCTGGAAATCGGCGAACCGGACTTCACCACGGCCGAACCGGTCGTGCGTGCCGGCCAGGCCGCATTGGCCGCCGGCCATACCCGCTACACCGCCGCACGTGGCCTGCCGGCCCTGCGCCAGGCCATCAGTGGTTTCTATCGCAGCCACTACGGGCTGGACATCGATCCCGAACGCATCCTGGTCACCCCCGGCGGCTCCGGTGCGCTGCTGCTGGCCAGCAGCCTGCTGGTCGATCCTGGTCGCCACTGGCTGCTGGCCGACCCAGGTTATCCGTGCAACCGCCACTTCCTGCGCCTGGTGGAAGGCGGTGCGCAGCTGGTGCCGGTCGGGCCGGAAACCGCCTACCAGCTGACTCCATCGCTGGTGGAACAACACTGGAACGCCGACAGCGTCGGCGCGCTGGTCGCCTCGCCGGCCAACCCGACCGGCACCGTGCTTTCCGCCGACGAACTGTCAGCCCTGTCGCAGACCCTGCACGCGCGGGGCGGCCACCTGGTGGTGGACGAGATCTATCACGGCCTGACCTACGGCCTGGATGCGCCCAGCGTGCTGCAGGTGGATGACAGCGCGTTCGTGCTGAACAGTTTTTCCAAGTACTTCGGCATGACCGGCTGGCGGCTGGGCTGGCTGGTGGCACCGCCGGCGGCCGTGCCCGATCTGGAGAAGCTGGCACAGAACCTGTACATCAGCGCGTCGAGCATCGCTCAGCATGCCGCCCTCGCCTGTTTCAGCGAGGAATCGATGGCGATCTTCGAGCAACGCCGCGAGGCGTTCCGCCAGCGCCGCGATTTCCTGCTGCCTGCACTGCGCGAACTGGGCTTCCGCATCGAAGTCGAGCCGCAGGGTGCGTTCTACCTGTACGCCGATGTGAGCGCATTCACCGACGACGCGCAGGCGTTCTGCGCGCACTTCCTGGAAACCGAGCACGTGGCATTCACCCCCGGGCTGGATTTCGGCTTCCATCGCGCCAACCAGCATGTGCGCCTGGCCTATACCCAGGAAGTGCCGCGGTTGCAGGAAGCGGTGGACCGTATCGCGCGTGGATTGAAACATT
>NZ_JBQEMR010000059.1:0-15883 GCF_052045015.1 Stenotrophomonas sp. 22692 | reverse complement strand
GGGGGGGGGGGGGGGGGGGGGGGGGGGGGGGGGGGGGGGGGGGGGGGGGGGGGGGTTGGGGGGGGGGGGGGGGGGGGGGGGGCGAACCCCCCGCGCTCAACACACCGCTTTAGAACTTGAAGACGTACGAAGCGCCATAGACCAGCGGATCGATGTTGACCGTGCCGATCTTCTCGCCGTTCAACTTCACCTTGCTGTCGATGTCGATCCAGCGCATGTCCACGCGCAGCGCGCCCTTCTCGCCGATCGCGAAGTCCACGCCCGCATGCGCGGCCAGGCCCCACGAATCCTGCAGCTTCAGGCGGCTGTCCTTCAGCGCACCGGTGGTGTCTTCGCTGAAGAAGGTGGTGTAGTTCACGCCCGCACCGATGAACGGCGACACCTTGCCCTTGCTGTTGAAGTGGTACTGCACGGTCACCACCGGCGGCAGCTGCTTGGTGCTGCCCACGCGGCCCAGGCCATTGATGTTGATGTCGTGCTTGAACGGCAGCGCGGCCAGCACTTCGATGCCCAGGTTGTCGGCGATGAAGTACTCGCCGGTGATGGTCGGCTTGACGTCGTTGTCGACGTCGACCTTCAGGGTGTGGCCGGCCAGCCAGCCGTTGTTCGACTTCGGCGCCACCTGGTGGACGCCGGCCGAGACGGTCCAGTCACCCTTGGACTGGGCCATGGCCGGGGCGGCGGCGAGGGACAGGGCGGCGGCCAGGCCGGCCAGGATCAGGGGGGAGGTCTTGCGCATGGGGGTGATCTCGTTGCTGGGTGGATGGCGACAGTCTCGGCCTCACGCCGCGCTAACGCTTTGATCCGGATCAAATCCTGTCCGCCCGCCCTCTGGCGCGGGGGCTGGCCCACGGTGGCCAGCCCCGGTTTGCTAGACTTGTGGGCCCTATCCATCCCGCCGCACCCGTCGCGGCCGCAGGAGCTTGAGAACATGGCAATCAAGGTTGGTATCAACGGTTTCGGTCGCATCGGGCGTAACGTCCTGCGCTCGGCGGTGCTGAACTTCGGCGACGACATCGAAATCGTGGCCATCAACGATCTGCTGGAGCCGGATTACCTGGCGTACATGCTCAAGTACGACTCCGTGCACGGCCGCTTCAAGGCCGACGTGGCCGTGCAGGGCAACGACCTGCTGGTGAACGGCAAGAAGATCCGCCTGACCCAGGAACGCGACCCGGCCAACCTGAAGTGGGACGAAGTCGGCGCCGACGTGGTGCTGGAAGCCACCGGCCTGTTCCTGACCAAGGAAACCGCGCAGAAGCACATCGATGCGGGCGCGAAGAAGGTCATCATGTCGGCCCCGTCGAAGGACGACACGCCGATGTTCGTGTTCGGCGTGAACGACAAGACCTACGCCGGCCAGGCCATCATTTCCAACGCGTCGTGCACCACCAACTGCCTGGCCCCGCTGGCCAAGGTCATCAACGACAAGTGGGGCATCAAGCGTGGCCTGATGACCACGGTGCATGCGGCCACCGCCACCCAGAAGACCGTCGATGGCCCGTCCAACAAGGACTGGCGCGGCGGCCGTGGCATCCTGGAAAACATCATTCCGTCGTCCACCGGTGCGGCAAAGGCCGTCGGCGTGGTCATTCCGGAACTGAACAAGAAGCTGACCGGCATGAGCTTCCGCGTCCCGACCTCCGACGTGTCGGTGGTCGACCTGACCGTCGAGCTGGAAAAGGAAGCCACCTACGCCGAGATCTGCGCCGAAGTGAAGGCACAGAGCGAAGGCGCGCTGAAGGGCATCCTGGGCTACACCGAAGACAAGGTGGTGGCCACCGATTTCGTCGGTGAAACCCACACCTCGGTGTTCGACGCAGACGCCGGCATCGCCCTGGACGGCACCTTCGTCAAGCTCGTGTCGTGGTACGACAACGAGTGGGGCTATTCCAACAAGTGCCTGGAAATGGCCAAGGTTGTCGCCGCCAAGTAAGGCCGGCGAAGATCGCACGCGGACCCCGGCCTGGCCGGGGTTCGTCGTTTATAGGGCCAGCCCTGTCGTAGCATGGGCCGGTCGACCGCTGCCGCTGGGGCGCGGGATTGCAATGGAAGCATGCAATGGAAGCATTGATCGCCCTGGTGGTACTGGTCCTGCTGGCCATCCCGCTGCTGCTGGTGGTGGCGCTGGTGATGATTGCCGGCCTGCGCCGCCGTGTGGCCGCGCTGGAAGGTGCCCTGGCCGCCGCGCCGGCCGTCCGGCCGGTTGCAGCCGAGCCTGCGCCAGAACGGGCTGCGCCCATGCCTGCGGCTGGCGCCGATCCGCCGTTCCTGCGGCCGGTGGCGGCTGCCGCACCGCCTCCGTCCCAGCCAACGCCGCCGCCGGTGCGCGAAGTGGTGCCTGCAGCAACGGAGGTGCCGCGCCCGGTCGCACCACCGCCGGTGCCACACGCGCCGTTGCAGCCGCCGTTGCCTTCCGAGCCGGCGCTGCCCAACTTCATCGAGCGCGGCATCGGAGCGGTCAAGCGCTGGTTCACCGAGGGCAACGTGCCGGTCAAGATCGGCATGCTGGTGCTGCTGGCCGGTGTTGCCGCGCTGTTGAAGTACGTCAGCGACCAGGGCTGGCTGGTGCTGCCGATCGAGCTGCGCCTGGCCGGTGTCACCGTGGGTGCGCTGGGCCTGTTGGCGTTCGGCTGGCACCAGCGCGAGCGCCGGCGCCTGTTCGCACTGGCGCTGCAGGGCGGTGCCATTGGCGTGTTGCTGCTGACCATCTTCGCCGCATTCAAACGGTTCGAGCTGCTCAACCCCGGGTTTGCCTTCGCCAGTTCGATCGCGCTGGTGGCCGGCCTGTGCGTGCTGGCGGTGGTGCAGAACTCGCGCACGTTGGCGGTGCTGGGCATCCTCGCCGGCTTCATGGCACCGCTGTGGCTGTCCACCGGCAGTGGCAACCACGTGGGGCTGTTCAGCTACTACGCGGTGCTCAACGCTGGCATCTTTGCCATCGCCTGGTTCCGTCCGTGGCGTGCGCTGAACCTGCTTGGCTTCGCTTTTACCTTCGGCATCGGTACGTTCTGGGGCGTGTTGCAGTACGCGCCGGACAAGTTCAGCAGCACCGAGCCGTTCCTGCTGCTGTTCTTCGCCTTCTACCTGTTGATCCCGCTGCTGTACGCGCGCCGGCAGCCCGCCGGGCGACGTGACCTGGTCGACGGCAGCCTGGTGTTCGGCACGCCCTTGGTCGCCTTCTCGATGCAGGCGGGCATGCTGCACGAGCAGCCGATGACGCTGGCGCTGTGCGCGCTGGGCCTGGCGGCGATCTACGCCGTACTGGCGCGGGCACTGATCGCACGCGCGTCTTACACCGTGCTGGCGCAGTCGCATGCGGTGCTGGCGGTGGGCTTCGCCACGCTGGCGGTGCCGCTGGCATTGTCTGCGCGTGCCACCGGCGCGGTGTTCGCGCTGGAAGGTGCGGGCCTGGCCTGGCTGGGCCTGCGCCAGAAACGCTGGCTGCCGCAGGTGTCCGGCGCGTTGCTGCAGATCGGTGCTGCGTTCGCCTTTGTGGCCGGCGCCGACCACTGGCTCGAAGACGCACGCTTCCTGCTCAACCCGACCGCCATCGGCGCGTTGCTGCTGGCCATTGCCGGCTTCGCGTCGGCGTGGAGTTACCAGCGCAGGGAGCGCCATGAGATCGCACTGGTCTACTACCTGTGGGGCCTGCTGTGGTGGCTGGGCGGTCTGGTGTACGAGATCTTCCGCTTCTTCCCGCAGCGCACGCAGGCCGATGCGTTGCTGGTGCTGGTCGCGGCCACGGCCTGGCTGGCGGCTGAAATGCAGCGCCGCCAGCCGGCACGCGCGCTGGGCGTAACCGCCCTGGCGATGCTGGCCCTGGGCTTCCCGCTGGCGCTGATGCAGAGCGATGCGCACCAGCAGCCGTTCGCCGGCTATGGCGCACTGGCCTGGGCGGTGTTCGCGGCGCTGGGCGTACGTACGTTGCTGTGCCTGCGTCAGGGCGGCGACACCGTGGCACGCATCGCGCAGTTCCTGTGGTGGCTGCTGTGGCCGTCGCTGCTTTCGTTGCTGGCCCTGTGGGGCGGCGGCGAGGCCGGGCTGGCACAGGGCTGGACGCTGCTGTTGTTCACGCTGCCGTGGCTGCTGATGGCGGCGCTGTCGTTGTGGCGCTGGAATGCACTGCGCTGGCCGTTGGGGGCTGCCTTCGACAGCGTGCGCCTGCCGTTGCAGTGCGTGCTGTTCGGCCTGCTGTCCGCAGGCTGGCTGTTCGGCCAGTTGCTGCCGGGGGACGCAGCGCCGCTGCTGTGGCTGCCGGTGTTGAACCCGGCCGAGCTGGGGCAGTGGTTGAGCCTGGCGCTGCTGGCGCGCTGGCTGTACAGCGGGCAGGCGCCGCAGGCACTGGTGAAGATCCGGCTGCCGCTGTTGGCATTGGCCACCTTCGTCGCGCTGACCAGCCTGGTGCTGCACGGCGTGCATCAGTGGGGCGGCCTGTCGTGGAGTTCGTCGATGATGCGTTCCAGCCTGGCGCAGACCAGCCTGACCGTGCTGTGGAGCGTGCTCGGCGTGATCGCCTGGGTCTGGGGTTCGCGCCGCGGCCAGCGCGTGTTGTGGATGGTCGGTGCCGTGCTGATGGGTGTGGTGCTGGCCAAGCTGGTACTCATCGATCGCCAGCACCTGGGCAACCTGCTGGGTATCGCATCGTTCATCGCTTACGGCCTGCTGTGCACGGTCGTGGGTTATCTGGCACCGGCACCGCCGAGCGCGGCGCCGACCGTGGAGGAAAAACAATGAAGACGTGGAGCAGGGCGCTGCCGCCGGCGATGTTCGGCATGCTGGCCGCCGTCACCGCACAGGCCGCCGATTACCGTACCCAGTACGCCGAACAGTGGCCGCTGACGTTGTCCAGCGCACAATCGGGTGCCTACCGTGTTGTGCTGGAACCGGCGATCTACCGTCGCGCCGGCAGTGCGGACCTGGGCGATGTGCAGGTGTTCAATGCCGCCGGCCAATCGTTGCCGTCGGCCTTGCTGGCGCCGGATCAGCCGCTGGCGCAGCCGCCGGTGCAGCGTGAGCTGCCGTGGTTCGCGTTGCCGCCATTGGCCGAAGCACAGCGCAACGACCTGCAGTTGCTGACCGAGCGCGATACCGATGGCCGTGTGCGTCGCGTGGAAGCCCGCGTGAGTGGTGGTGCGGCGGCGAGCGGGCAGGGTGGCTGGCTGATCGACGCCAGTGTGCTGGGCCAGCAGCCGCTGGCGGCCCTGGTACTGGATTGGGCCGACAGTGGCCAGCCGTTGCAGGCTCAGGTGCAGCTGGACGTCAGCGACGACCTGCAGCACTGGCGTGCGATTGGCCGCGACATTCCGCTGGTGGATCTGCAGCGCGCCGGCAAGCGCCTGCTGCAGCGCCGCCTGCAGGTGGATGGTGAAGCGCGCTATCTGCGCGTGCTGGCGCAAGGCGATGCGCGTCTGCCGACGCTGCGCAGCGTACTGGCCGAGCTGCCGCCGGCACCGGCCACACTGCCGTGGGAATGGTTGTCGCTGGAACCGACCTCGAAGGGCAAGGGCGAATACACCTTCGAGATGGATGGCCGCTTCCCGGCGGCACGTGCCGACGTGGCCAGCACCGACAACAGCCTGGTGCAGTGGACATTGTTCAGCCGCGATGACCAGAGCGCGGAATGGCAGCGCCGCAGTGCACCGTGGATTGCCTATCAGCTGCAGCAGGGTGCGCAGGGCCAACGGCAGCAATCGGCCGCGCAGCCGCTGGGCGGGGTGCATCGGGATCGCTATTGGAAGCTGGTGGCGAACCCGGCCGAAACGGCCACCGCACCGACTCTGCGCCTGGGTTACCAGCCCGAAGTACTGGTATTCCTGAGCCAGGGCGCGGCGCCCTACGCGTTGGCGGTGGGCAGCTCGACCGCGCGCCGCACGGAGGCGCCGATTGGCGTGCTGATCGAGGAACTGCGGTTGCGCAACGACCCGTCGTGGCAGCCGACGCTGGCGCGCCTGGAAGGCAGCCCGGAGCCGCTGGCCGGCGACGCGGCGCTGAAACCGCAGCACGATTGGAAGTCGTGGTTGCTGTGGGCGTTGCTGGGTCTGGGTGTGCTGGTAGTGGGCGGCCTGGCGGTCAGTCTGCTTCGGCAGAAGCCGGCGCCTTCGGCGTAGGTTCCGGCGAACGGCGCAGCCCCTCGTGGGTGGGCGGTTGGTCGCGTAAAGCAAAAGCCGTGCTTGGCCGGGCGGGGTGGGTTCGCGGGAGACGCCGTGAACCCGTCCCTGGGGGCTTGGCCGCGGCATCCATGCCGCGGACACTCCCGCGAACCCACCCCGCCCGGCCTCTGACAATTTCCGTGTGCGTCCACCCACGGAAAGAAAAAAAGAAGAGCAAAAGCTGCTTGGCAGGGCGCTCTTTGTAGAGCCGAGCCCACGCTCGGCTGCTGTTCGCGATAGACCCAGCCGAGCACGGGCTCGGCTCTACATTTTTCTCCGACATCAGAAACCGCTCTTGCCTTTGCCGTCCGCTCCGCCTCATGAACCTGTCGAGGCCGGGGTGGTGTGGGCTCGCGGGGGCGTAAGCGCCATGGATGGCGAGCCCGAGCCTCCAGGGATGGATTCACGGCGTCCCCCGCGAGCCCACACCGCCCCGGCCCACCCACAACACCACGAAGCGCCAGCGCTTTGGCTGTTGCTGTTGCATTTGCTGTGCGCCTCTGCCTGCCGCAGGCATCGACCCTCCCACCACCCGCACCCGATACAATGGCCGTCTGCCGTACCCCGGCATCCCGTCCCTGAGCCAAAGAGTTGCCCATGTCCATCGTCCGCATGACCGACCTCGACCTCTCCGGCAAGCGCGTGCTGATCCGCCAGGATCTGAACGTGCCGATCGAGAATGGCCGCATCACCTCCGAACAGCGCATCACCGCTTCGCTGCCGACGCTCAAGCGCGCGCTGGAGCAGGGCGCGGCGGTGATGGTCACCTCGCACCTGGGGCGCCCGAAGGAAGGCGTGTGGAGCGAAGCCGAGTCGCTGGCGCCGGTCGCCCAGCGCCTGTCCGAGCTGCTCGGCCGCGAGGTTCCGCTGGTGCGCGACTGGGTCGACGGCGTCGACGTGCAGCCGGGCCAGCTGGTGCTGCTGGAAAACTGCCGCATGAACGTCGGCGAGGGCAAGGACGATGAAGCCCTGTCGAAGAAGTACGCGGCGCTGTGCGATGTGTTCGTGATGGATGCCTTCGGCACCGCGCACCGTGCGCAGGCCTCCACCCACGGTGTCATCCGCTTCGCCCCGGTGGCTGCCGGTGGCCCGCTGCTGATGGCCGAACTGGACGCGCTGGCGCAGGCGCTGGATGCACCGGCCAAGCCGCTGCTGGCCATCGTCGCCGGCAGCAAGGTCAGCACCAAGCTGGAACTGCTGGCCAACCTGGTCGGCAAGGTCGATCAGCTGATCGTCGGTGGTGGCATCGCCAATACCTTCATTGCTGCCGCCGGCTACAACGTCGGCAAGTCGCTGTACGAGCCGGACCTGCTGGATACCGCCAAGAAGATCGTGGCCGATGCCAAGGCGCGTGGCGCCGACATTCCGCTGCCGGTGGACGTGGTCACCGCCAAGCAGTTCATGCCGGACGCGGTTGCCGAAGTGAAGGCGGTCGACGCGGTTGCCGAAGACGATCTGATCCTGGACATCGGCCCGCAGACCGCTGCGCAGTACGCGCAGCTGATCGAAAAGGCCGGCACCGTGGTCTGGAACGGCCCGGTCGGCGTGTTCGAGTTCGAAGCCTTCAGCAAGGGCACCGAAGCGCTGGCCCGCGCCATCGCCAGCTCGCCGGCATTCTCCATCGCCGGTGGCGGCGACACCCTGGCCGCGGTCGACAAGTTCGATATCGCCCAGCAGGTCAGCTACATCTCCACCGGCGGCGGTGCGTTCCTGGAGTTCCTGGAAGGCAAGACCCTGCCGGCGGTGGCCGCACTCGACGCGCGCGGCGCATGAGTGCCGAGCGCGGCAAGGATGTGCTGTTCTTCGACCTCGATGGCACGCTGATCGATTCGCAGGTGGGCATCACCGCCTGCATCGCTTACGCGCTGCAGAAGATGGACCATCCGGTGCCGCCGCAGGAGACGCTGCTGGGCTGGATCGGTCCGTCGCTGCGGACCACCTTCGCGCCGCTGTTCGTTGAACCGGCGCGGGTGGAACAGGCGGTGGGCTACTACCGTGAGCGCTTCGACGCCGAGGGCTGGCGCGAGCATACGGTGTACCCGCAGGTGGAAGACACCCTGCGCACGCTGCACGGTCGTGGCCACCGCCTGGCGGTGGTCACGGCCAAGAACGAGCCGCATGCGCGCCGCACCCTCGCCCACCTGCCGTTCGGCGGGCTGTTCGAGGAGATCGTCGGTTCGACCCTGGACGGCTCGCGCAGCCACAAGCCGGAGCTGGTGGGCGAGGCGCTGCGTCGGCTGCAGGTGCAGCCCGCGCAGTGCTGGATGATCGGCGACCGCCGCATGGACATCGAAGGCGCACGCCACCACGGTCTGCGCAGTGTCGGTGTGCTGTGGGGTTTCGGCGGTGAGGTCGAACTCACCGAAGCCGGTGCCGGCCAGCTGGCCCGTGAGCCGGCGCAGCTGACGACGCTGTTGGCCTAGGCTCTACAGAACTGCCTGCGCCAGCGTATGTCCGGCCGATGTCCGCTCCATGACCCGCGAAGTCAGGCAGCACAAGGCTGTAACCGTATACATGCGGCGTGAAGGATGTGCTAATTTCCGTTCTTTATCGGGAGAGGCCCATTCACCATGTTCGAGCGTCAGCGTCGCACCAAGATCCTTGCCACCCTCGGTCCGGCCACTGATCCGCCGGGCGTGCTGGAGGATCTGTTCCGCGCCGGCGTCAACGTGGTGCGCCTCAACTTCAGCCACGGCGATCCCTCCGGCCAGGCCAAGCGTGCCGCCGAAGTGCGTGCCGCTGCGGCCCGCGTGGGCGTGGAAGTGGGCATCCTGGCTGACCTGCCGGGCCCGAAGATCCGCATCGAGCGCTTCGCCGAAGGCAAGGTGCAGCTCAAGGCGGGTGACCGCTTCGACCTGATCGCCAGCGCCAACGCCGGCCCCGGCGATGCGACCCAGGTGGGCGTCAGCTACCTCGGCCTGCCGCAGGACGTCGGCCCGGGCGATGTCCTGCTGCTCGATGATGGCCTGATGCAGCTGCAGGTGGTCGAGGTGCAGGGCGAGCGCATCATCAACACCGTGCTCAATGACGGCGCGTTGTCTGATCGCAAGGGCCTGAACAAGCAGGGCGGTGGCCTCTCGCTGGGCGCACTGACCGAGCGCGACAAGGAGCTGATCGGCATCGTCGCCAGGATCGGTGTCGACTTCATCGCCGTGTCGTTCTGCCGCAACGCGCAGGACATGAACGACGCCCGTGACATCGCCCGCTCGCATGGCTGCGATGCTGCGCTGGTGTCGAAGATCGAGCGCACCGAAGCGATCGAGAACCTGGAAGAGATCGTCGAGGCCAGCGACGTGGTGATGGTGGCCCGTGGCGACCTCGGCGTGGAAATCGGCGACGCCGAACTGCCGGGCCTGCAGAAGAAGATCATCAAGGCCTCGCTGGCGCAGAACAAGGTGGTGATCACCGCCACGCAGATGCTGCAGTCGATGGTCGAAAGCCCGATCCCGACCCGTGCCGAAGTGCTGGACGTGGCCAACTCGGTCATCGACGGTACCGACGCGGTGATGCTGTCGGCTGAAACCGCTGCCGGTGCGTACCCGGTCAAGGCGGTGGAAGCGATGGCGCGTATCTGCCTGGGTGCCGAGCGCCAGTTCCAGACCGAGACCGACTTCAACGCCTCGCCGCGTAATCTGGAACGTGCCGACCAGGCGATTGCCATGGCCACCATGTTCCTGTCGCAGCACGTGGGCGTGCGTGCGATCGTGGCGATGACCGAATCCGGTGGCACCGCCCGCTACCTGTCGCGCTTCCGCGCCAAGGCGCCGGTGTTCGCAGTCACCCGCCACGACGGCGCGCGCCGCCAGATGGCCCTGATGCGCGATGTGTTCCCGATCAACTTCGACAGCCGTGGCCTGACCCCGCGCGAAGCCGCGCGCGGCAGCATCCGCCTGCTGGTGGAAGCCGAACTGCTGCAGGCCGGTGACCGCGTCGTGTTCACCAGCGGTGAGCACATGGAAACCCTGGGCGCGACCAACACCCTGCGCCTGCTGGAAGTGGGTGAAGACGGCCGCGCCAGCGGCCTGGGCGATCTGTAAACCCCGTCGGCCCCGGGTCGGAGCCGCCGTGCGGATCCGACCCGGGGTCAGATCCGCAAAGGGGCTCTGACCCGGCGCAACAGGACATCGCCTGTCCGGTGCGGACATTGGAATCGTTTCCAGACTGGCCTGCACGTCGGCGCAACGGGCGGCGGGGCTATACTTACGTTTTTCCCGCACCCGCCACAGGAAGTACATGAGCATCGAACAGCTGGCTGAAACCGCCCAGGCCATGGTTGCCCCGGGCAAGGGCATCATCGCGATCGACGAATCCACCGCTACCATCGCCAAGCGTTTCGCTGGCGTCGGTATCGAGAACACCGAGGAGAACCGTCGTGCCTACCGCGAACTGCTGCTGACCACGCCGAAGCTCAACGAGCACATTTCCGGCGCCATCCTGTTTGACGAAACCATCCGTCAGTCGACCAAGGACGGCGTGCCGTTCGCCAAGTACATGGCCGACCACGGCATGATTCCGGGCATCAAGGTGGACAAGGGTGCGCACCCGCTGGCCGGCTGCCCGGGCGAACTGGTGACCGAAGGCCTGGACGGCCTGCGCGAGCGCCTGCAGGAGTACTACAAGCTGGGTGCGCGCTTCGCCAAGTGGCGTGCGGTGATCAACATCGGCGAAAGCATTCCGTCGGGCACCTGCATCGAGTCCAACGCCCACGCGCTGGCCCGCTATGCCGCGCTGTGCCAGGAATGTGGCCTGGTGCCGATGGTCGAGCCGGAAGTGATCATGGACGGCGACCACGACATCGAGACCTGCTACGAAGTCACCGAAGCCACCCTGCGTTCGCTGTTCGACGCCCTGTACCAGCAGAACGTGCTGCTGGAAGGCACCATCCTGAAGGCCTCGATGGTCATCTCCGGCAAGGGCTGCGATGAGCAGGCCGACGTCGAGGAAGTGGCCGAGTCGACCGTGATGTGCCTGAAGAGCACCGTGCCGGCCATCCTGCCGGGCGTGGTGTTCCTGTCCGGTGGCCAGAGCGACGAGCAGTCCACCGAGCACCTGAACGCGATGAACCAGCTGGGCAACCTGCCGTGGCCGCTGAGCTTCTCCTACGGCCGCGCCATGCAGCAGGCCGCGCTGAAGCTGTGGGCCAAGGACATGAAGGGCAACTACGCTGCTGCCCAGAAGACCGTGTACGAGCGCGCCAAGGACAACGGCCTGGCCGCGCTGGGCAAGTGGAACGGTTGATCCGTCCCATCGCTGGATGAACAAGGCAACGCCGGCATCACGCCGGCGTTTGCTTTTGCGGGTATCGTTTCCGCCCCCACGCGCCCGGCCGGTGCGTGGGAACCACATGGAAGGCCAAGGAGAAACAACATGCGTTTGGCAGCAATCACACTGGCCGTTGCCACGGTCCTGGTCGCCGGCGGTTGCAACCGTCTCGGCGGCGGTGGTGACGCAGGCAAGGCCGCGTCGCTCGATTTCGACAAGCCGGTGTCCGGCGAGATCACCTCGCGCAGCGGCATCAACTACAACGACGGCAGCCATCACCAGCTCTACCAGATCAAGCTGGAAGACAAGCAGCTGGTTGGGCTGAAGCTGACCGGCTCGCTGAGCGGCTCGATCGCCGTCTTCAACAACGGCAGCCTGGTGGCCAGCAGCAACACCGGCTACGAGCGCGAGGGCGACGTCTCGCTGGCCTTCCGTGCCAACGGTGGCGGCACCTACCAGGTAGCGGTCAACGCCAACGGCTCGACCGATTACGGTCCCTACCGCCTGCGCGCCGAGAAGCTGGTGCCGTACGACGGCAAGCCGCTGGCGGGCAGCGGCGAGATCGTCGACATGCTGGCCGGTGGTTCCCAGGACTACACCCTGCAGGTGGACAAGGCCGGCCTGTACGAGATCCGCCTGGTGTCGGATGTCTTCGATCCGGTGCTGAAGCTGTCGGGCCAGGGCGTGGACGCCGAAAATGACGATGGCGGGGACAGCACCAACTCGCGCCTGACCCTGTCACTGAAGCCGGGCAAGTACACCCTGACTGCACGCGGTCTGGGCGACGGCGTCAACGGCATGTTCACCCTGTCGGCCAACCGCATCGAGCTGCCCGGCAATCTGGTGGAACGCGATGGCACAGCGCTGCCGAAGTCGGGCAGCGTGTACACGATGCTCGACAACGACGGCCGCCGCCGCTTCCTGCTGACCCTGGATCGCCCGGCCGACGTGCGCCTGGATGCGATTTCCAGCCAGGTCGATACCGTGCTGCGCGTGGTCGGCGGCGACGTCGAGCTGACCGATGATGACGGTGGCAGCGGTACCAATTCGCGCTTGGAAGAGACCCTGCCGGCCGGTCACTACACCGTGGACGTGTCCAGCCTGAACAATGGTGCGGGCATGGTGGAAGTGCGCGTGCAGGTCGAGGGTGCCAGCGCCGACGGAGCTGCGGCCTCGGCGGCACGTGCCGCGGCCGATGCTGCCGCCGCTGTGGCCGATGACGCCGCTGCTGCGGTGGAAGCTGCCAGCCGTTGAGCGTGATCCACGCCGCGCGTGGATGACGACAACGATGCAACGGAAAAGGCCGGGCAATGCCCGGCCTTTTCTTCTACCTGCAGCGCTGTGGTTCAGTGCGCAGCGGCGAAGCCTGCATCGCCCAGCGGCGGCAGCACCGACCCGCGCGGTTCGTTGTCCGTGCTTTGCCCGGCGGCACTCAACGCCTGCTGGTAGGCCTTTGCCGTGGCAGTGTTGAACGCCACCAGCACGATGCGCATCGGCTGTGCATGGCTGCGCTGCCACGCCAGTGTTTCCGTCACTGCGATCTGCGCGGCCTGGTACAGGGGATAGCCATACACGCCGCAGCTGATCGCCGGGAACGCGATCGACTGCACGCCCAGCGACTCGGCCAGCTGCAGCGATTTCCAGTAGCAGTTGGCCAGCAATGCCGGTTCGTCGCGCTGGCCGTCGTGCCAGACCGGGCCCACCGTGTGCAGTACATGCTGCGCCGGCAATGCATAAGCGTCGGTGGCGCGCACTTCGCCGGTCGGGCAACGCACGCCCGGGCGCAGCTCCGGCAGTTGCTCGCACTCGGCCAGCAGCGCAGGGCCCGCGGCACGATGGATCGCACCGTCGACACCGCCGCCACCGAGCAGTGTTTCATTGGCCGCGTTGACGATCGCATCCACCGCCAGGGTCGTGATGTCGCCCTGCCAAACTTCGATCTTCATGCGTCCGTCTCCTGCCTGTGAGGTGTTCCGCGCAGCATCTGCGCCGGCTGTTCCCACGGTAGGGGACAGGGCATCGATACTGCGTCATGACCGTCTCACGCGCTGCGATCCGACGGCCTTCACGCACGATGGCGGGCGACGCCTTCACGCAGGCTGAAGCAGAAGCGGGGCAGAGCCTTTTCCCGACGGAAAAAGGATCCGGCGCTGTGCATTACGGCAGGCCGGCCAGCCAGTCGTCGTCGGAACCCTCATTCACATCGGCGAACAGCGGCGTGGAGAAATAGCGTTCACCGGTGTCCGGCAGCATCGCCAGGATCACCGCGCCCGGTTCAGCACGGGCCGCCACGTCCAGCGCGCTGGCCACGGTAGCGCCGGCGGAGATGCCGACGAAGATGCCTTCTTCTGCAGCCAGTCGGCGTGCGGTGGCGATCGCGCGGTCATCCTCCACCGTTACCAGTTCATCCACCACATCGCGGTTGAGCACGTCCGGCACGAAATCCGGCGTCCAGCCCTGGATCTTGTGTGGCTTCCAGTCATCGCCCTTCAACAGTGCGGCGCCGGCCGGTTCGGTGGCGATGATGCGGGTCTGCGGGCGCGCGACCTTCAGCACTTCGCCAACACCGGTGAGCGTGCCGCCGGTGCCCCAGCCGCTGACGAAGTAGTCCAGCCGCTTGCCGGCGAAGTCGCGCAGGATTTCGGCGGCGGTGGTGTTGCGGTGGTACGCCGGGTTGGCCGGGTTGGCGAACTGGCTGGCCAGGAACCAACCGTGCTGTTCGGCCAGTTCGGCGGCCTTGCGCACCATGCCGCTGCCACGTTCGGCGGCCGGGGTCAGGATCACCTTGGCGCCATAGGCGCGCATCAGCTTGCGGCGCTCCACCGAGAAGGTTTCGACCATGGTCGCCACGAACTTGTAGCCGCGCGCGGCGGCGACCATCGCCAGTGCCACGCCGGTGTTGCCTGACGTGGCTTCGACGATGGTGTCGCCCGGCTTGAGCACGCCACGCGCTTCGGCGTCGAGGATGATCGCCAGCGCCAGGCGGTCCTTCACCGAGCCGCCCGGGTTGAACGACTCGACCTTGGCGTAGACGCTGACCTGCGGGGGCGCCAGGCGCTGCAGCCTGACGATGGGGGTGTTGCCGACGGTATCGAGGATGGAGTCGTACAGGGCCATGGAAGCGCTCCGGAAACGGGGCCGCGCCGGGCTTCGGCGGGCGAAGGGGGAGGGCTGGCTGTTCAGGCCAGAGGCTGCCGGCTGACCGTAGCGCCGGCATATGACGCCCGGAAATGACCAGATACCTTTCTTAAACAACCTTTGGTTATAAGCTGGTGACGGCAAATGACCCTAGAGTGGACTTCCGCCCCACGCCGCCTGCCTCCCATGACGCTGACCCAGCTGCGCTACCTGGTTGCCATCGCCGACGCCGAGCTGAACATCACGCTCGCCGCCTCGCGCGTGCATGCCACCCAGCCTGGCCTGTCCAAGCAGCTCAAGCAGCTGGAAGACGAGCTCGGCTTCCTGTTGTTCGTGCGCAAGGGCCGCAGCCTGGAGTCGGTTACTCCGGCCGGCACCGAAGTGATCGCCCGCGCCCGCGCGGTGCTGGCCGAGGCCAACAACATCCGCACCTACGCGGCCAACCAGCGCCGCGAGAGCCAGGGCCAGCTGATCCTGACCACCACCCACACCCAGGCGCGCTTCGTGCTGCCGCCGGCGGTGGCAGCGATCAAGCAGGCCTACCCGCAGGTCAGCGTGCACCTGCAGCAGGCCGGCGAAGCCGACGCGCTGGACCGCTTGAACCAGGGTGACGCGGATATCGCCATCATCAGCACCGCCGGCGGTGAGCCCACCGATGGTATCGCGGTGCCGCTGTTCCGCTGGCGGCGTCTGGTGGTGGTGCCGAAGGGCCACCCGCTGGACCGCGCCGGCCGCGCCCCGGACCTGGCCGCGCTGGCCCGCCAGCCATTGATCAGCTACGAATCCTCGACCCGTCCGAACTCGTCGCTGCAACGCGCCTTCGCCGCCAATGGGCTGGTGCCCGACCTGGCACTGACCGCGCTCGATGCGGACCTGATCAAGACCTACGTGCGTACGGGTCTTGGCGTAGGCCTGCTGGCCGAGATGGCGGTCAGTTCCAACGATGAAGACCTGCGCTCGTGGCCGGCGCCGGATCCGATCAGCGAGTGCATTGCCTGGGCGGTGCTGCCGCGTGACCGCGTGCTGCGTGATTACGCGCTGGAGCTGGTGCATGTGCTGGCACCGCAGATTGATCCGCGCGATCTGCGGCGGGTGCTGGATGGCAACCAGGCGGCGGCGTGGCCGGTGCCACCGACGTGGGAGTCACTGACCCAGACCATCACGGTGTGAGGGGTTGGTCGAGCAGGGCTTGCAGCCCTGCACCTGCTGCGGCATTCAAGCAACAGCAACAGCAACAGCAACAGCAGAAGCGGCATTCCGTGGGTTGGCGGGGCGGTGTCGGAGTGCGGGGACGCTGCAAGTACGTCCCTGTAAGCTTGGCAGCCGCATCC
>NZ_JBQEMR010000058.1:0-17148 GCF_052045015.1 Stenotrophomonas sp. 22692 | reverse complement strand
GGGGCGTGAGCCGCATGGATGCGGCGACCGAGCTTACAGGGACGTACTTGCAGCGCCCCCCGCAACCGGACCCACCCCGCCATCCACGGAATGGCCGCTTTTGCCGTTGCCGTTGCTGTTGCCTCTGCGGGTGCAGGGCGCAGCCCTGCAAAGCCCCCCTTCCCCATACCCCGCCGAATGGGTATACAGTCGACCCGTACCGGCACCGTGCCGGAATGAACCCTGGGAGGGGACCATGCGCAAGACCTTCAAGACCCTGCTGCTGGCACTGCCGCTGTGCCTGGCCGCGCTCTCGGCGCAGGCCGCCGATGGCGCCGCCGGCCGCTGGAAGACCATCGACGACAAGACCGGCAAGGTGAAGTCGATCGTCGAGATCACCCAGGCCGCCAACGGCACCCTGACCGGCAAGGTGGTCGACATCCTGCACTCGGACAAGGGCCCGAACCCGGTCTGTGACGGCTGTGAAGGCGCCAACAGGAACAAGCCGGTGAAGGGCATGACCATCCTCTGGAACCTGAAGGCCGACGGCGCCAACAAGTGGTCCGGCGGCACCATCCTCGATCCGGCCAATGGCAAGACCTACAAGTCGAAGATGGAACTGCAGCCCGGCGGAACCAGGCTTGACGTATCCGGCTGCATCGCCTTCATCTGCCGCGCGCAGACCTGGCAGCGCGAATAAGCGCCCCCCCTGCTTCACCCCCGTGACCCGGCCCCGGCCGGGTCACCTCGTTGCGGGCATGCGATACTCTGCGGTTCCCCTCGGCTTCACCCCGCGACCATGACCCGTACCGCGCTCGTCACCACCGCCCTGCCCTACGCCAACGGCCCGCTGCACCTGGGCCACCTGGTCGGCTACATCCAGGCCGACATCTGGGTGCGTGCGCGGCGAATGAGCGGCGGCAAGGCCTGGTTCGTCTGCGCCGACGACACCCACGGCACGCCGATCATGCTGGCCGCGGAAAAGGCCGGGGTCACCCCGGAAACTTTCATCGCCAACATCCAGGCCAGCCACGAACGTGACTTCGCCGCCTTCGGCGTGGCCTTCGACCACTACGACTCGACCAATTCGGCGGCCAACAAGGCGCTGACCGAGCAGTTCTACCTGAAGCTGGAAGCGGCCGGTCACATCAGCCGCCGTTCGGTGGCGCAGTTCTACGACCCGGCCAAGGGCATGTTCCTGCCCGACCGCTACGTCAAGGGCATCTGCCCGAACTGCGGCAGCCCCGACCAGTACGGCGACAACTGCGAAGTCTGTGGCGCGACCTATGCGCCGACCGACCTGAAGGAACCGCGTTCGGTGATCTCCGGTGCCACGCCGGAAATGCGCGATTCGGAGCACTTCTTCTTCGAGGTGGGCCACTTCGACGCGTTCCTGCGCGAATGGTTGGCCGGCGACGTCGCCCTGCCAGGCGTGAAGGCCAAGCTCGGTGAGTGGCTCAATGCCGAAGGTGGCCTGCGCGCGTGGGACATCTCGCGCGATGCACCGTACTTCGGTTTCCAGATTCCCGGCCAGCCGGGCAAGTACTTCTACGTCTGGCTGGACGCGCCGATCGGCTACCTGTCCAGCTTCCAGACTCTGTGCGGCAGGATCGGCGAGGACTTCGAAGCGCATCTGCGCGCCGGTACCGCCACCGAGCTGCACCACTTCATCGGCAAGGACATCGTCAACTTCCACGGCCTGTTCTGGCCGGCGGTGCTGCACGGTACCGGCCACCGCGCGCCGACCCGCCTGCACGTCAACGGCTACCTGACCGTGGACGGCGCCAAGATGAGCAAGTCGCGCGGCACCTTCGTGATGGCCCGCACCTTCCTCGACGCCGGCCTGGAACCGGAAGCGCTGCGCTACTACTACGCCGCCAAGTCCGGCGGAGGCGTCGACGATCTCGACCTGAACCTGGGTGACTTCATCGCCCGCGTCAACGCCGACCTGGTCGGCAAGTTCGTCAACCTGGCCAGCCGCTGCGCCGGCTTCATCAGCAAGCGCTTCGACGGCCAGCTGGCCGCGCAGCTGCCTGATGCCGCGCAGTACCAGCGCTTCGTCGACGGCCTGGCGCCGATCCGTGAAGCCTACGAGCGCAACGACCCGGCCGCGGCGATCCGCCTGACCATGACCCTGGCCGACGAAGCCAACCGCTACATCGACGACGTCAAGCCGTGGGTCATCGCCAAGCAGGAAGGCGCCGACGCGCAGCTGCAGGCCGTGTGCAGCCAGGGCCTGAACCTGTTCCGCGTGCTGGTCACCGCATTGAAGCCGGTGCTGCCGGCCACCGCCGCGCAGGCCGAGGCCTTCCTGGCCGCGCCGGTCAACGACTGGACCGAACTGGCGCAACCGCTGCTGGGCCACCGCATCACCGACTACACCCCGCTGTTCACCCGTATCGACCCGAAGAAGATTGACGCCATGATCGACGCCTCCAAGGACACCCTGCAGCCGGCCGCTGCTGCCGCCCCCGCCGCCAAGACCGAAGCGGTCAAGCCGGCCGCCTCGGCCCCGGCCAAGGACGACGCAAAGAGCGCCGACGCCCCGGCCTACATCGGCATCGACGATTTCGCCAAGCTCGACCTGCGCATCGGCAAGGTGCTGGTCTGCGAGTTTGTGGAAGGTTCGGACAAGCTGCTGCGCTTCGAACTGGACGCCGGCGAGCTGGGCAAGCGCCAGATCTTCTCCGGCATCCGCGGCAGCTACGGCGAGCCGGAAACGCTGGTTGGCCGCAGCGTGGTGTTCATCGCCAACCTGGCCCCGCGCAAGATGCGCTTCGGCCTGAGCGAAGGCATGATCCTGTCGGCCGGTTTCGACGGCGGCGCACTGGCGCTGCTGGACGCCGACAGCGGCGCACAGCCGGGCATGCCGGTCCGCTGATGCCCGCAGCGGGCGTGGTTGCGGCCACGCCCGCCGGCAGCACCGGCCACCGGAGGCAACGCGATGGGAGGCAACGGAATGGAACTGGCGCTGTTCGACTTCGACCACACCGTGACCACCTGCGATACCTACGGCCGTTTCCTGCGCCGCGTGGCCACCGCCGAACAGCTGGCACAGGCGTGGTGGAAGATTGGTCCATGGCTGGCCGCGTACAAGCTGAAACTGATATCGGCCGAGCGCATCCGCGCGCGCGTCACCCGTTTGACCTTCAGCGACCGCCACAGCGATGACATCGCCACGCTGGCCGCCGGCTTCTCGCGTGAGTTCCTGCCCGACGTGGTGCGCCCGGAAATGCTGGAGCAGATCCGCTGGCACAAGGAACAGCAGCACACCGTGGTGATCGTGTCCGGCTCGCTGGACCTGTACCTGCGGCCATGGTGCGAACAGCTGGGCCTGCAGTTGATCTGCAACCGGCTGGAGAGCCAGGACGGCCGCCTCACAGGCCGTTATGCCGGTGGCGACTGTGGCCCGCGCAAGGTTGAGCACATCCGTCGCCAGTTCGACCTGTCGCGCTACGTGCGCATCCATGCCTACGGTGACAGTTCCGAAGACAAGCCGATGCTGGCCCTGGCCCACGAGCGCTGGTTCCGTGGCAAACCCCTGAAATGACCCCAACGCGCAGCCTTCGCCACGCATGAGCCTGATCCCGCCCCTGACCGAACGCCTCGACCGCCTGCTGCCGCAGACCCAATGCGGGCAATGCGGCTACGACGGTTGCCGCCCGTATGCGCAGGCGATGGCTCGCGGCGAGGCAGGCGTGGACCGCTGCCCGCCGGGCGGAGATACCGGTGCGCGCGCACTGGCGCAGGTGCTCGGAGTACCTGCCATTCCCTTCGATCGATCGCGCGGCGAGCACAAGGCGCCGCAGGTGGCGCTGATCGTGGAAGCCGACTGCATCGGCTGCACCAAGTGCATCCAGGCCTGCCCGGTGGACGCCATCGTCGGCGGCGCCAAGTACATGCACACGGTAATCGCCGATCTGTGCACCGGCTGCGAGCTGTGCATCCCGCCATGCCCGGTGGACTGCATCGAGCTGGTGCCGCTGTAACGGGGTCAGATCCGCTTTCCTGAGCGAAAAGGATCTGACCCCATTCAATCGTTACGGTACTGCCGCCGTCACCACGATCTCGACCTTCCAGTCAGCGTGGGCCAGCTTGGCCTCGACCGTGGCACGTGCCGGGGTCGCGCCTTCAACCACCCACTCGTCCCACGCCTTGTTCATGCCGTCGAAGTCGGCCATGTCGGCCAGGAACACTTCGGCGCGCAGCACGTGCTGGCGGTCACTGGCGACCAGCGCCAGCAGCTTGTCGATCTCCGCCAGCACCTGCCGGGTCTGGCCGGTGATGTCCTGGCTGGTGTCTTCCGGAATCTGGCCGGAGAGGTAGGCGACCTTGTTGTATACGGTCATTTCGGACATGCGCGGTCCGACGTCGTAACGCTCCATCATGGGCGTGGCTCCTGCGGTTGATCAGGCCTGCATTGTCCTCCAAACCGGTCGACGGTGGGTGCACGGGTACCCTCCGCGACACGTCACTACCGGGCTCCGACGGTCCCACTGGTCAAATGACGATGACAGGCGCACGATGCGCCACGCCCGCGTTGACACCGCCCTCGCCCCTCCTGCCGCACCCTTGCGCCGATGACCGCCCCCGTCGATTCCACCACTGCCCCTTCCACGCCAACCTGGAAGCGGGTTGCCACCATCGTCATCCCGCTGCTGATCCTCGCCCTGGCCCTGCACGGCCTGGCCAATGAGTTCGACGAGCACGGCTATCGTGCGATCCGCCAGGCGTTCCGGCAGCTCAGCGGCACGCAGATCGCGCTCACCGTGGTACTCGGCCTGGCCAGTTACGCCTGCCTGATCGGCTTCGATGCCATCGGCCTGCGTCGCAGCGGCATCCGCGTGCACCCCGCGCGCGTCGGCATCACCGCGTTCCTTGCGCACACGCTGGGCCAGACCGTGGGCTTTGCCGCGTTGACCGGTGGCGCGGTGCGCCTGCGCGGCTACCGCAGCGCCGGCCTGGACCTGGCGCAGATCGGCCAGGTGGTGCTGATGAGCACGCTCGGTTTCGTATTCGGTGCATGGCTGTTGATCAGCGTGGCCCTGTGCATGGAACCCGCCGCGGCAGCGTTGGCATTGCCATTGAATCCCGATGCCGTGCGCATCGTCGGCATCGTTGCCCTGCTCGCCTATCTCGGCACCGTGCTGCTGGTCGGCCGCGACGGACGGCAGTTCAGTGTGCTCGGTCACGCCTTGTGGCTGCCCGATCGCCGCACCATGATCGGTGTCACCGTACTCAGCGTCATCGAGCTGGTGCTGGCCAGTGCCGCGTTCTATGTGCTGCTGCCGGACTCCACGCCGACCGGCCTGCCGGGCTTCGTCGGCCTCTACCTGGTGGCAGTGCTGGCCGGCCTGGTCTCCACCGTGCCCGCAGGCCTGGGTGTGTTCGAGTGGAGCCTGCTGAAGCTGTTGCCGCAGGTGGCACCGGCAGCGGTGCTGGCGGCAGCGCTGATCTACCGTGTCACCTACTACGTGCTGCCGCTGCTGCTGGCCACCCTGCTTGCCCTTGCGCCCGCCCTGCGTCAGCCGCTGCAGGCCAGCGCCGGGGCAACCCGTGCTGGCTGGAACGCGCTGCGCCCATGGCTGCCGCAGATCATCGCACTGGCGGTATTCAGCATCGGCGCCGCGCTGGTCATCGACGGCACGCTGCCGACGCCACGCCGTCACCTGGTGAACGCCTCGCTGCCGATCCTGGAAACCTCGCACCTGATCGGCAGCCTCAGCGGCGTCGCCCTGCTGCTGATCGGCCAGGGCCTGGCCCGACGCAGCCACGCCGCGTGGATGCTGGCAATGGCGGTGTGCGTGATCACCCCGTTGCCGCTGTGGCTGCGCGGTGGCCAACTGTTGATCGCCGTCTCGGCAGTGCTGGTGGCGATGGCGCTGTGGGCCGCACGTCGCGAGTTCTACCGCCAGGGTGCGCTGCTGGACGAAGCCTGGTCGTGGCCGTGGCTGCGCAATCTCGGCCTGGTGCTGGTCGCGGTCACCTGGCTGCTGTTCTTCACCTACAGCCATGTCGAGTACCAGAACGAGCTGTGGTGGCAGTTCGCGGTGTCGGGCAACGCACCGCGCGCGCTGCGTGCATTGCTGGTGGTAGCCATCGCGCTGGTGATGTTCGGCCTGGCGCGGCTGCTGCACAGCACCCGCAGCCCGCTGCCGGCCGCCGACGAAGCCACGCTGCAATCACTGGCGCCGGTATTGGCCGGCGCCACCGATACCCAGGCCTGCCTGGTACTGACCGCCGACAAGGCGGTGCTGCGCGATGATGCGAAACAGGGCTTCGTGATGATGCAGCGCTACGGCGGTTCGCTGATCGCGATGGGCGACCCGGTCGGCCCGCCTGACGTGGCGCGCGCGCTGATCTGGCGCTTCCGCGAGGAAGCCGACCGGCTGGGCCTGCGCCCGGTGTTCTACCAGGTGGGCGAGACCTACTGGCAGACCTACCTCGACCTGGGCCTGGGCCTGGTCAAGCTGGGCGAGGAAGCGATGGTGCCGCTGCATGATTTCGGGCTGGAAGGTCGCGAACGCGCCGATCTGCGCCAGGCCTGGAACCGTGGCAAACGCGGCGGCCTGTCCTTCCGCGTGGCACCGGTGGAGGAAATTCCCAGCCTGCTGCCGCGCCTGCACGCAATTTCCAATGCATGGCTGGAAGACAAGGCCGGCGATGAGAAGGGCTTCTCGCTGGGCAGCTACGACCCCGATTACCTGGTGCGCTTCCCGGTAGCGCTGGTCGAGGCCGAAGGCCAGATCGTGGCGTTCGCCAACCTGTGGCAGGCACCGGCCGGCGCCGAGCTGTCGGTCGACCTGATGCGCCACGTCAACGAAGCACCGAAGGGCACGATGGACTTCCTCTTCATCGAACTGTTCCTGTGGGGCCGCGCGCAGGGTTATGCGCGTTTCTCGCTGGGCATGGCGCCGTTGTCCGGTCTGGCCCAGCATCGGCTGGCCGGTCGCTGGAACCGCCTGGCCGGCCTGCTGGCGCGGCATGGCGAACGCTTCTATGGCTTCAGTGGCCTGCGCCGCTTCAAGTCGAAGTTCGATCCGCAGTGGCGGCCACGCTATCTCGCGGCGCCCGGCGGCATGCATCTGCCGGCCGCGCTGCTGGATGCCACGCGCCTGATCTCGCTGGATCCGCGGCGGAACTGAAGCCGCGATGCGTCGGGCATGGCTTGACGCTACGCCCCGCCCTTGAGGATCACTTCAGCCAAGCGATCGTAGTCACCCCCGAAATGGTGATCGCCCGGCAGCTTCACCTTCCTCACGCCGTCATTGGCCGGCAGGTCCGGGCACAGTGCGTCCTCATCCTTGTCGCCGTACACGCACAACGTTTTTTCCGCCGGCAGCCTGGCCACTTCCGGCGCGATCGGCAGGCCGTCGCCGCCACCGCCCAGCCAGTTGCTGACATGGAATTCGAAGTCGGCCTTCCTGCCCACCGACAGCAGCACGATGCGCTCCAGCGCCTCGCGGGTACCGGCGTCGAGCTGGTTGATCGTGGCCGGCAGCACGTCGGCGCCCTGCGAGAAACCGATCAGCATCACCTTGTCGCGGTGCCACTGCTGGCGGTAGTGGTCGATGATCTTCTGCAGGTCGCCCGCAAAGCCCTTCGGTGTGCGCTCGCTCCAGAAGTAACGCAGCGAATCGATGCCGACCACCGCCACGCCATGCTCGTTGAGTGACGACGCCACGTTCTTGTCCAGGCCAGCCCAGCCACCGTCGCCGGAGACGAACACCGCCAGCGTATCGCCGTTGCCGGTCGCCGGCATTTCCACCACCGGCAGGCCCTTCAGTGCAGCAGGCGGGGGGGCCAGGCTGACGCCGGCCTGCGCGCCGATCACCCGTGCCGCAGCCACCAGGCCCGGTGACGCATCACCGCGCGCAGTGCGCTTGAACTCGCGCGCCATGGCGACCTGCTGCACGAACTGGTTGGCCTGGCCCACCTTGCAGCCGTGATCACCTGCCGCGCTCAACCACGGAAAATTCAGTTCGGCAGGCTGCAGCCTGTTGTGCTTCACACCATCGCCGCAGACCATGCGCTGGTGGTTGTGGTCCGGGCAGAAGCCGGTGGTGAGTACACCGGCGAACACCTGGGTATCGGCCTGCGCCGCGAGCGAATAGGCCATCTCGGCACCTTCGCCATCACCGCCGACCAGCGGCAGGTGGTAGCCGGGCAGATGCAGCGAGGCCTGCAGCCAGCGTGAGAAATTCTCGACGTCACCGGAACCGAACGAACAGGTCGGGTCCCCCTCGCGCTTGAGCACACCGCGCAGGTGCGCAATGTCCACTGCCGCGACCAGCGCGCCATCGGCACGCAGGGCCTCGATCGGCAGGCGGCTGGTGTCACCGCCGGCCGTGGGTTCGTGGAACCAGATCACCACCCGTTGCGGCGTGCCGGCCGGCATGTGCACCGGAATCTGCTCGAACCGCCCATGGCTGAACTGCTGCGGGGTCACGGCCGCCGTCGCCGGCAGCGCGGCCAGCGCCAGTACCACACCCATTGCCCTGCCCAGCCCTGCACGCTTCATATCGCATCCCCGATGGAATGCGCACACGATACGCCGCCGCCGCGTGCACGGCACGTACCGGCGCAGGCCGTTGGGGATTCAGTGGGCCGTGGCCTGGCGGCTGCGACGGTACAGGGCCATCGCCAGATACAGCAGCCAGCCAACGATCACCGCGATCACCACTTTCTGTCCCAGCCCACGCGGTGGTCCACCACGCCACAGCACATGCAGCCACAGCAGCACGAAGGCCAGCCATGCCCAGCCCCAGAGCAGGCCCGCGGCGGACTGCCAACCCGGTTCGCGGCGCAGGTACCAGGCCTGCAGCAGCATGCCGACGCTGGCACACAGGAACGCCGTGTTGGCTGCCAGTCCATGGATGAACGGTGCCAGCAGCGGCGTCGCTTCAGGCAGCCAGCTGTCGCCGATCGCCACCGTCGCCAGGCCCAGCGCGGAAACCGTGAACAGCAAGGGGGCGGCCGCACTGCGCCGCGGGCCGATGCTGCCGCGATACAGCGCAATGCCAAGTGCGGCAATGGCCAGCGCCAGCAGGCAGTAGGCAGCACGCAACGCCAGCCCCCACGGCCCGTGCAGGTACAGGCTCAAGGTCGCCCGCACCCAGTCCAGATCACTGCGCGCGACCTGGGTCCACAGCGCGGTGGCCACGAACAGCAGCAGCGCCACCAGTGCCAGCACCGCCGCCGGGCGCGCACGGCTCATGGTGCGGCCTCGGGATGCCGCGTCTTCCACTCGGCCAGTGCCTTGCGGTAGCGCTGCAGCTCATCGGAATACAGGTCCAGCACGCATAGCGGGCAGCCACTGCCGCAGCACTCGTTGGGACCGGGCTCTTCCGGTGGCAGCGGGCGGGGATCGGGATCAGGAACGGACACGGTCGGAAACAACAATCATTGGAAACAGGACACCAGTGTACCGGGCCGGCTCAACCACCCAGTTGGCGACGCAGGTTGTCACGGGCGGCCGCGTCCAGGCGCTGGTGGAAGAACTCACTGAGGAAGATCCGCGGTGCGCGCAGCAGGCCCTGCAGGAATCGGCGACGGCCGGCACGGTACAGGAAGCCGGGCACCACGCCCTTGTATTCTTCGGCCACGCCACGGTCATAGGCGGCGAACACCGGCTCCGGTGCAGCCAGGATCGCCATGTCGCAGTCCAGGAACAGCGCCGCCTCGGCATCCACATCCTCCGGACCCAGCGCGCCATGGCGGGCGGTCAGCAGGATCAACTGCTCCACGCGAGCAGCGTCGACACCGGCAAGCGCCGGCGCCTGTGCGATCGCCTGCAGGGCCATCTGCGCCGAACGTGCTTCGTTGTCCTTTCGCCCCGCCACGTAGATCGCATCGTGGTAGAGCACGGCCAGGTAGACCTCGGCCGGCTGCTGCCAGCCGGGGCCGTCGGCCACCTCCTGGCAGTGCTGCAGCACCGCGCGCACATGGCCGAAGTGGTGGTAGGCGCGTGGCGGCGTGGCATAGCTGTCCTGCAGCGCCTGCCACTGCGCCGGGGCAAGCGTCAGCGGTGAGAAGTCCATGCCCGGATCATCCCGCCTGTGCCGGCGCCGGGCAAGCTGGCGGTTTTTTCACCACACACTCACAACGCTTGCCAGGCGAGGCCCGGAGCCAGTTGTCCACAGCTTTGTCGCGCGCTGGTCCACATCGGTTGTGGATGAACGCGGCGCCGACCAACGGTCGCTGCAGCTGGGCATCCATGGGAATACACTCGCCCCAGGCGGGAGCGCCCGCCGCTGCCGGGAACCGTCATGTACCGTTCTGCCGCCCATTGCCTCACCCTTTCGCTGCTGGCCTTCTGTGCTCCTGCCTTCGGCGCAGGCCAGGCACCGCCCGCCGATGTGGTGACGACCCCGACCATCACCGTGTCGGCCGCACGCGTGCCGACCCCGGAAGAAGTGTTCGCCATTCCCGCGGACCTGCGTGCGATGCTCCAGAAGCAGGTGATCCAGCGCAGCTACTCCCGCGACCAGCGCCTGCAGGCGCTCGTGGAGATGATCTTCGACCAGCACGGGCTGGACCTGCAGTACGACGCCAATGCGACCTACACCGTCAGCGATATCTGGCAGCACCGCCGCGCCAACTGCCTGGCCTTCACCCTTCTGTTCGTGACGCTTGCGCGGGAGGCGGGCATCCAGGCCCGCGTGCAGGAAGTCGGGCAGGTGGTGTCCTGGTACCAGGACCAGGACGCGGGCGTGGTCTACAGCGTCGGCCACGTCAATGCCGGCGTCGATGTCGGCGGGCGTTTCGGTACCGTTGATCTGGATCGCAATGTGCTCTATGACCGCCGCGGGCCGGTTCCCGTGAGCCGTGCGCGGGCATTGGCGCATTTCTACAACAACCGGGGTGCGGAGCGCCTCGCCGACGGTGACTTCGGCGGCGCCCGTGCATTCTTCGACGCATCCGTGGCTCAGGACAGCGGGTTCGCTCCAGTGTGGAACAACCTCGGCGTGCTCGACCACCGCGAAGGCAACAACGAGGCGGCGCGGCAGGCGCTGGACCGGTCGCTGCAGCTGGACGGCCGCCAGGATGCCGCACTGACCAATGCCTCCGCGCTGTTCCGCAGCCTGGGCTTGACCGCGCAGGCGCAGTCACTTGAGCGCCGGTTGAAATCGGTGCAGCGCGAAGACCCGTTCGCGCAGTACATGTTCGGCGCCAAGGCCGAACGGGCCGGCCAGCTGGACCAGGCGATCCGCTATTACCGGCAGGCCGTGCGCCTGTATGACACCGCGCATCAGTTCCACTTCGGGCTGGCGCGGGTCTATTTCCTGGCTGGCCAGCTCAAGCGCGCCGATCGCGAACTGCTGCGTGCACAGGAACTGGGGGGCGCGCCGGAGCAGGCGCGCTACCAGGCCAAGCTGGACAGCCTGGCCCGCTGGCGCGCGCAGCAGCAGGCCAGGCGCTGAAGGTGATCAGGCCTTCTTGAGGAAGCAGGTCTTCAGGACCAGGCCCTTGATCTTGTCCGAGTTGCCTTCGATGTGCTCGGCATCATCCTCGACCAGGCGGATGTTGCGGATCACGGTGCCCTGCTTGAGCGGGATCGAAGACCCCTTCACCTTCAGGTCCTTGATCACGGTGACGGTGTCGCCGGCCTGCAGGGTATTGCCGTTGCTGTCACGCACGACCAGGGTGGAACCGGCGCTTTCCTCGGCGGTCCATTCGAAACCGCAGTCGGCGCAGATCCACAGCGCACCATCGGCGTAGGTGTTTTCCAGGGTGCACTGCGGGCAGGCGGGGGCAGAAGACATCAGCAAATACCTCAAAGTGAATCAACAGCCGCCATTGTAACCGGCCGGCTTCCCCGGCCCTTTTCCGGGCGGGCTCCGGGCTGCCCACTGGACCCGGACCAGAACAGCACGCCCGCTGGAACTTGCAGTCGGCGGCGAACTGCAGCAGAGTGCGCGGCCCCTGATCGCCCCCGGAACTCCCCATGCGCCTCGGCATCGACTTCGGTACCAGCAACTCCGCCGCCGCCATCGTGCATGAGGGAAAACTGCTGCCGATCCGCTTCGGCGATGCCGAGCAGTTCCGCACCAGCGTGTATTTCCCCGGCGTGGTGCCCGATCCGGACGACTTCCAGCTCGATGACGGCCAGGAACACCAGCTGCAGCAGATGATCGACAGCGCCGCGCGCGCAGCCCGTGCCGCCGGCCAGGAACGCACGCCACAGGCACTGCGCCGCGAAGCCCTGCGCGCGCTGCGCCGGGAATGGATGGAAGCCCGCGCCGGCAAGGAACGCAGCGCCAGCGACCTGCTGCAGAACGCGGTCTACGGCGATGACGCGCTGGAAGCCTATTTCGAGGAACACGAAGGCAACCTGGTGCAGAGCCCGAAGTCGATGCTGGGCTACAACCTGCACCCGCGTGCGAAGCAGACCATCACCGGTATCGCCGCGCACATTCTCGAACACATCCGCCTGACCGCCAGCGCCCAGCTCGGCCAACCGTTGCGCTCGGCCCTGCTTGGCCGTCCGGTGCAGTTCCGCAGTTCGATCGGTGCGGCCGGCAACGACCAGGCGCTGGACATCCTGCGCGAGGCCGCCACCCAGGCCGGCTTCGACCAGATCGATTTCCTCGAGGAACCGGCCGCGGCGGCCATGCATTACCACGCCGAAAGCCGCGAGCGGCACCAGGCGGTGATCGTCGATATCGGCGGCGGCACCACCGACATCGCCCATGCCGAAGTCGGCGGCGACGACGCCCCGCGCATCCACCGCGCCTGGGGTATCGCCCGCGGCGGTACCGACATCGACCTGGCGCTGAGCCTGTCCAGCTACATGCCGCTGTTCGGCCGCGGCATCACCCGCGTGCCGGCCCACCACTACGTGGAAGCGGCCACCGTGCAGGACATGACCCGCCAGCGCGACTTCCGCCTGCACAAGTACGACCATGTCGACGCGCCCTGGGGCGACCGCCTGCAGGCGCTGCAGGACACCGGCAACACCGCGCGGCTGTACCGCGACGTCGAACGCGCCAAGATCGCCCTCAGTGCCGCCAGCGAGCACCGCAGCACGCTGGACTACATTGCCCGCGACCTGCATGCCGACAGCAGCGCCGATGGCCTGGCCGCCGCCGCCCATGGCTACCTGGAGCAGATCCGGGAACTGCTGGCCCAGGTCCGCAGCGACATCGGGGGCGACCCGGATGCGGTGTTCCTCACCGGCGGCATGTCCCGCGCCGGTTACCTGCGCCAGGCCGTGGCCGAGGCCTTCCCGGGCGCCCGCATGGTCCACGGCGAGCCCTCGCTGGGCGTGGTCCAGGGCCTGGCCTTGGCGGCAGCCAGCCAGGATTAACAAAACGTTACGCGGTCTAAGTTACTCTTGGTCGGCTAGAACTCCGCTGCACCTTCCACCGGCCACGCCGGTGTGTGTCCACGGTGCAGCCTGGCCCGCCCTGCGGGCCTAGCGGCCATGCCTTCCTGGCTCGTTCATGGTCCGCGCAGCACCTGAGCCGCCATCGAGACCCGCTTTGGGCACCCGCCAGGCCCCTGTGGCCTTACAACCTGACGCAGCACCTGCACCCATCGACTGCCGCCGTTGTGACGCGGTCTGTTGCCGGCTGCCCGTGCTGCTGCAGCCCGGCGACCACGTGCCTGGCCAGTTCCTGTCACGCGACACCCACGGCCGTGCCGTGATGGCGCGCAACGAGGAAGGCTGGTGCGCGGCGATCGATCCCTATCACCTGCGCTGCACGATCTATTCGCAGCGCCCGGCGATCTGCCGCCAGTTTTCGATGGGCGGCGATGACTGCCGCCGCGAGCGGCAGGACTACCTGCGCCAGGCCGACGCCTGGGCGCTTTCCTCCCCTTCCACCTGACAGGAGCAACCATGCCCCGCAAGGCAAAGACCCCCGCGAAGGCCAGCAACAGCATCCGCAGCGAACGCAAGGGCGCGGCCGCCAGCACCGTGGTCAGCAGCGATTCGATCGCTTCGGACCTGGCAGCGTTCCGCAAGGCCGGTGGCAAGATCGAAGTCCTCGGCACCACCTGGGCACTGAAGAAGGCCAGCTGACCCAACACTGACCGCGGCGGCGCTGCCGCCGCGGCCTGCCGGATCGCGCTCAGCGGTCAAGGCGTACCCGCACACTGCCCGAATGCGACTGGATGCGGATGTCACCGTCGCCGCCGCCCAGCCGCGTATCGAGGTGGCTGCCCGGCCCATAGCGCGGCCGCTCCACCTGCCCGGCATCGCTGTTGATCGACCCGCTGAAGCTGTTCACCGACAGCTGTGCCGACACCGTGCGCGGCAGGCTCAGCGTGACCGAGGCACTGACCGATTCGACATTGATGCGGCCACCGGGTGCCAATCCGGCTGCTGCCAGATCGATGCTGCCCGAGACGGTCTCCACCGCCAGCCGCTGCACGCGCCCGGCGTCCACCTCGACCCGGCCGGACACCGTCTGCGCACCGATATCACCGGATACCCCGCCGCCGGCCTCGATCCGGCCACTGACCGTATTCACGTCCAGCTTCGGCGTCTGCAGGCGTGCACTGACGCTGCCACTGACCGTGTTGAGCTTGCTGTCGCCACTGCGGCCAGCTGCGCTCAGGCTGCCGCTGACCGTGTCGGCCTGCAGCCGTCGCACATCGATGCCACTGATGTCCTGGCTGGCGCTGACCGTGCTCAGCAGCAGCTCCACCGAGCGCGGCACGTTCAGCACCAGCGTCGCGCCACCATTGTTGCTGCGGCGCGGATATTCGATCTCCCAGCGCACCCGGTTGGCGCTTTTCTCCTGGCGCAACTGCAGGCCGTCGCTGAGCGTGCCGGTGAGCTGCACGTCATTGCGGTCCCAGCCGCGCACGGTCACCTTGCCGGCCACGTTGCTCAGCTCGATGCGACCGCCCGCGGCCAGGGTGTGGCGCTCGTCGATGCGGGTGTCGGCCAGTGCTACGGCAGGGGCCAGCAGCAGCGCGACACAGCAGGAAATCAGGGTTCGGGTCATGGGGGTCTCCTCAGGTCGTCAAGCCGGACTCGGCGGCATAGGCCGCCTGCCGGGTCAGTTCCAGCCGCAGCGCATAGGTGCGCTTGAGCTGGCCAAGCAGGTGCGGCGCACGCGGGTCCTGCGCCAGGGCGGCACGGATCTGCGCCGCGCTTTCATCCAGTTCGTGCAGGGCCGGCTGCCATTCCGGCGCCCGTCCATCGGGCAGCGAAGCAACGGCCTGCTGGTACTGCTCGGTCATCGCCGCCGCCTGCAGCTGCAGTGCTGAAGGTACCGGCACCTCTGGCTGCGCATGGCGCCACGGCGCCACGGCGTAGACCGCCAGACTGGCCGCCAACACCGCACCCACCGGCAACCACCAACGCCGACGCGAACGGTTCGGCAGGGCCACCACGTTGTCGCCCGGCGCAGGCGCCGCCTGCGGCTCACGCGGCGGCAGCTGGGCCGAAAGGCGTGCCCAGCCATCGGTGGGTACGTCGCGCTCGCTTGGCAGCGCGCGCAGCCGTGCCAGTAGATCGTGGTCGGAATCGTGGTCGTGTGTATTCATGTCATGTCTCCCAGCCGTGCGCGCAACAGGCCGCGCGCACGATGCAACTGTGCCTTGGAACTGCCGACGGCCATCTGCAGCTGTTCGGCGATTTCCTGGTGTTTCCAGCCTTCGATGTCGTGCAGTACCAGTACCGCACGTGCCCGTGGCGGCAGTGTCGACAGCGCCCGTTCGAGGTCGCGTTCGGTGCCGGCACAGCGGTCGTGTACCGCCAGTTCCTGCAACCCTCCGTCCACTTCGTCGAGGCTGTCATGGTCCTGCCCAGCAGCACGCCCGCGCAGTTCCATCAGCGCGGCGTTGACGCCCAGCCGGTGCAGCCAGGTCGACAGGCTGCTCTCGAAACGGAAGCCCGGCAGCGCCTTCCATGCCTGCAGGAACGCTTCCTGCAGCGCGTCCTCGGCGCGTGCCTGCTGGCCGCCACACAGCCGCCACAGCACAGCGAATACCCGGGGCGCATGGCGCCGGTACAGCAGTTCATAGGCCGCGGTGTCTCCGGCGGCGGCCGCCCGCACCAGGGCGGGTTCGTCGACGGCGTCGTTGGCGGCAGGCAGCGCGGGCATGGTGATGTCGAGCATATCGCTTGGATGCGGCGACCCGGAAAAAGGTTTAGAGCCCATCCACGATCAATGCCATGCAACCTTTTTGATGGCTGCTGCATCCATGGAAGGTCCTTCGCAAAATTGCCGTCCAGGAGTCCTGCCATGTCCAGCCCATCCTGCGCCGCCCTGTTGGTGATCACCACCTGCGTCCTGCTGCAGGCGCTGGGCCTGTCACTGCAGCTGCGCCCCGACAACGGCCGCGCCTGCCTGCAGCAGCACCGCCAGGAGCTGGTGTGCCTGGCCTGGACCCCGGCGGTCGAATCCCCCGCACGCGCCGGGTAACATCGGGGGCCGTTTCCCCCTCCGTAGTCGCCCCATGATGTTGTCGCTGAAGGATCACCTGCCCGCCTGGACCCACCCGTGGCTGAACTACGCCGGCGTCGCCGTGCAGATCGTACTGGTGCTGCTGGTTGCGTGGCTCCTGCGCGTGCTCGCCCGTCGCCTGATCCGCCGCTTCGCCGAGCACTACACGCTGCCGCCCGAAATGGTGATGGGTGCACGCCGGATCACCAGTTTCGTGGTCTATTTCAGTGCCCTGCTTTACATCCTCAGCCTGCTCGGCGCGAAGCCGTCGGTGCTGTGGACCGCGTTTACCGGCTTCGCCGCCGTGGGCGCGGTGGCCTTCTTCGCGGCGTGGAGCGTGCTGTCCAACATCTTCTGCACGCTGTTGATCTTCACCACCCGCCCGTTCCGCCTGCACGACTACATCGAGGTGCTGGAGAACGGCGAGAAGCCGGGCCTGAAGGGCCGGGTGATCGACGTGAACCTGATCTACACCACGCTGCAGGAGACCGGCGACGGCCACGAAGGCACGGTGCTGCAGCTGCCGAACAACCTGTTCTTCCAGCGCACGGTGCGCCGCTGGCGCGACCCGGCACAGGCGCCTGGCGGCATCCAGGGCGACGGTTGAGGCGCGGTGTTCGGCAGGGCTTGCAGCCCTGCACCTGCCGAATCAACGTCAACGTCAACGGCAGAAGCTGGCTATCCGTGGGTAGGCGGGGTGGGTCCGGTTGAGGGGGACGCTGCAAGTACGTCCATGTAAGCTCGGTCGCCGCATCCATGCGGCTCA
>NZ_JBQEMR010000057.1:0-17283 GCF_052045015.1 Stenotrophomonas sp. 22692 | reverse complement strand
CCCCCCCCCCCCCCCCCCCCCCCCCCCCCCCCCCCCCCCCCCCCCCCGCTACCGACTCACGCCTGCCAGCGCGTCTTCGCCAGCAGCTCGTCGTCCCAGTCGAAACCGAGCTGGCCTTCGCGCACGAACAGCGCGACGAAGTTGAGCAGGTTGCGCGCATACATCTCGCTGGCCTGCGTTGCACCGCGGCTGGCCAGGCCCAGCGGGCCATCGATGGTCACGCCCTGATGCTCGATGCACTGCCCCGGCTGGGTCAGTGCGCAGTTGCCGCCGCTCTCCGCCGCCAGATCCACGATCACGCTGCCGGTGGCCATGCCTTCCACCATTGCGGCAGTCACGATCGTCGGCGCCGGTCGCCCCGGAACCGCAGCGGTGCAGATCACCACATCCACACCACGCAGGTGGTCGGCCAGGCGGCGCTGCTGCTCGGCACGCTCTTCATCGGTCAACGCGCGCGCGTAACCGCCCTCGCCCGCCGCGCTCACCCCGAGGTCGAGAAAGCGCGCGCCCAGCGACTGGATCTGCTCGCGGGTTTCCGGGCGCACGTCGAAGCCTTCCACCTGCGCACCAAGACGCCGGGCAGTGGCAATGGCCTGCAGGCCCGCCACGCCCGCACCGATCACCAGCACCTTGGCCGGTCGCACGGTGCCGGCAGCAGTGGTCAGCATCGGGAAGAAACGGGGCGCGCGTTCGGCCGCGATCAGCGCCGCCTTGTAGCCGGCCATGCCGGCCTGCGAACTGAGCACGTCCATCGCCTGCGCACGGGTGGTGCGCGGCAGCTGCTGCAGCGGGAACAGCTGCAGGCGGTCGCCAGCGGCCAATGCCGCAAGCGCCGGATCACTGGCCGGGGCCAGCAGGCCAACCACGCTGGCAGCGGGCTTGAGCTGCTCCAGGACCAACGCCGGCGGCGCCTGCACGCACAGCAGGATGTCGATCTCGCCCCAACGGCCCGCGTCGAACACACGTGCGCCGGCATCGTCATAGGCCGCATCGGTGAAGCCTGCGGCCAAGCCGGCGCCAGCCTCGTACCAGACGGTAATGCCGAGGGCACCGAGCTTGCGCGCGGTTTCCGGCGTCAACGCCACGCGCCGTTCGCCCGGCGCGGTCTCCTTGATCCCCAGCAACGCCACGGCCATGCAGGTCCCCGCTGATCGGTGAGTTTTCCCGATCCTAGCAGGCAGCCACCGCTCAGTGCAGGGTGGCGCTGCCCGGGTCCAGCCGATCGATCACACCCTGCATCGCGCTGTCGAAGGCGCCATCGTCGACGTGGGCGCGCAGCCGGCCCAGCCGCACCATCACCGCCAGTTCCTCCGGCGAGGCCACGCAGAAGCGCACGCCGCGGCGGTTGACGAACAGCAGGCGCGAGGAGATCGGGCTGACCCAGGACAGCTTGCCGGCCTGCACCTTGCCGTCCTTGTCGACGAAGTCCAGCCAGTTGCCGATTTCCATGCGGCGGAAGCGGTCGGCGTCGGCGTTGTCGAAGTCGTCGGCGTCGATCTGCCCGCCCAGCTCGACCGCGGGCGATTCAGCCACCGGCGGCGCCGGCAAGGCAACCTGCGGCAGTTCCGGCAGCGCGCGCTGCAGTTCCGGGCGCGATTCAGCAATGCCCTGCAGGGTGTCATGCAAGGCGTCGATGGCACCGGTGGCGGCATCGCCGTGCACGCCGACACTGGCAAATACCTTGGCCAGCACCGGCTGCCAGGCCTGCAGCCACGGCTTGCCGACGATCTGGCGGCGGGCCTCGGCCACTTCCTCCAGCAGGCCGTCAGCCAGGCTCAGTGCCTCGGCCACCGACGCGCCCTCCTCGCCCTCGCGCAGCAGCGCCAGGGTCAGGTGGTGCTGCCACGGCTGGCGCAGGAACTCGGCGATGGCCGGCGGCAGGGTGGCATCGCCGATGCGGCGGTCCAGTTCGGCACCGGCACGGCTGCGGGCCATTTCCAGCTTTTCCTGCCCGCGCTGCGTTTCGGCGGCGCGACGCTCGGCGATTTCCACGCGGCGGCGATGCTGCACGAGGAACTCGCGGAATTCTTCTTCCAGGGTCAGGAAGATCGCCAGGTTCTCGTTGAACTCGGCCACCAGCCGTTCGATGATCTCCTCGACCTTGGCCATCAGCATGCGCTCGGCCTGGCTTTCGCCGGTATTGCCTTCGCAGGCTTCGGCCAGCGAGTTGAGCAGCTTGCGTGCCGGGTGGGTCTTCTGCACGAACATGCGGCGGTCGAGCATCGCCACCTTGACGAAGGGCACCACCAGGCGGCCGATCAACTCGCGTGAGCGGCCTTCCAGCTCGCGTTCGTCCAGCATCACGTCGAACAGCATGCCGACCAGATCAATCGCGTCCTCGTCCTGCGGGTCCAGCCGGGTCTGGCCGGGATCGACGCCAAGCCGGGTGGCGCTGGACAGCACTTCACTCTTCAATCGCTGCGCCAACGATTCGCCGTCCTCGCCGATGGCCGCACGCAGCGTCGCACTGGGCGTGGCCTGCAGCAGCGACAGCACCGACATCATCTCGCGCTGGCTCAACGGGCGGTGCTGGCCAACCGCGACCTGCGCGGCCGAGGTGGCGTCCTCGCGAACATGGCGGGTCTGCTGCAGCAGCTCATGCAGGGCCTCCAGCAACATCCCCTGCTGGCCGGCATACGCCTCGCCGCTGCCGGCATCCTCGCCCCCGAGGTGCTGCTGCATGTGGCCACGGCGCTCGGACCAGCGCGCGGCGAACCGCTGCGCCCAGGCCGGCGCGGCCTGTTCATCATCGCTGAATTCGGATTCGAAGCCCGCCGCGTGGCGCGGCTCGACCAGATCGTCCGCCCCCGGCGCCATGCGCGGGTCGGGCGCGGCCGACAGCGGACGCCGCGGCGCCCCCATCTGCGACATCACGCCAGCGGCGGCCAGCTGCTCGTCCAGCTTCTCGTAGATGCGGCCCACCGGCGCGCGCAGGTCGCGTTCGCACAGCTTGATCAGCACCAGGTGCACTTCCGGCGCCAGCTCGCAGCCGGCAAAGGCCTCATGGATGGCCACACCCAGGTGCTCGGGGCTGACCGGATTGTGGTCGGCATCCAGCTCGGCGCCGCCGATCAAGCGGCCCAGGCGCCGGTCCAGCCGCGCCAGCACCGGCTTGAAGTCGCGCAGCAGCACGGTGGCGAAATTGCGCACCGCCAGCCTCGACTCCAGTACATGTTCAGCCAGCAGGCTCAGGCCATCCTCGGCCGGTCCGGACAGGGTGGCTTCGGCCGACAGCGGCTCGCCACTGGCCAGTGCATCCCAGGCCCGCTGCAGGTGGCCGGCAAAGGCGGCGGCGATGTCCTCACGGCGGCGGCGCAGCTCGCGCATCGCATCCAGGAACAGCAGCTGCGACGAGCCTGCATTGCCGGCCCGGTCGAACAGTGCATCGTCGAAACGCGCCAGTGCGGCCCCGAAAGCCTGGCACAGCGCCGGCAGGACCATGTCCCGGGCACGCTGAAGCTGGACCGGGTCACGGCCCGGCGATCCCATCGGTGTGGGCGCGCTCATCATTCGGGAAGGCTCCCCACCTTCTCTGATACGACAGACAGCATGGACATCGCGACGACCGGCACACCCCATGTACCGGTACGTCGATGGTAGGCCGGCCAGCCCGTCACGGACAGTGAAACAGTCCTCACTTCAAACCTCATGACCGGCGGCCCGGCAAGATAGATATCGTAAGCCGTGCGAGGCCCACGAGGCGAGAGGAAGCGGTCGTCCCATTCCCGCCAGTGGCATGATGTTCATCACAGTTTGATATTCAGGGGCGAGACGCGACACAGACGGCGTCATTGACCACCCCGACTATAATCAAACACCCGTGATGACCGGTTCAGATTCCATGCCCGACCCCGCTGCCCTGCTTGCCCTGGATGCCCGCCGCTCGGTGCCCTCGCGGCAACTGGGCGAGCCCGGACCGGATCCGGCCACCCTGCAGCGCATGCTGGCCTCGGCCGTGCGCGTGCCCGACCACGGCAAGCGCGTACCGTTCCGCTTCCTGAAGATCGCCGGCGATGCACGTCACACTCTGGGCGACTTCCTGGCCGAGCGCAGCCGCCAGCGCGACCCGCATGCCGGTGAGGCGGTATTCGAAAAGGACCGCCAGCGTTTCAGCCATGCGCCGCTGGTGATCGTGGTGGTGGCCAGTCCGCGTCCGGACCCGAAAGTGCCCGAACAGGAACAGCTGATGACCGCCGGCTGCGTCTGCTTCGCCCTGCTGCAGGCCGCGCAGGCGCTGGGCTTCGGTGCGCAGTGGCTGACCGCATGGATGGCCTTCGACCCGGCCGTGCAGGCCTATCTGGGGCTGTCCGAGGGCGAAGGCATCGCCGGTTTCATCCATATCGGCACGCCGAAGGCCGCCGTCCCCGAACGCGAGCGCCCCGATCCGGCGGCCCTGCTGCGTGACTGGACGCCGCCAGCATGAGCCTGCCGGCAGCGCCGCCCTCGCTGTACCTGGTCGACGCCAGCATCTACGTGTTCCGCGCCTGGCACTCGCTGCCGGACCAGTTCCAGGACGCGCAGGGCTGGCCGACCAACGCGGTGCACGGCTTCGCCCGCTTCCTGCTGGACCTGCTCGAGCGCGAGCGCCCGCGGCACATCGCCATCGCCTTCGACGAAGCACTGGACAGTGGCTTCCGCCACCGCCTGTATCCGGCCTACAAGGCCAACCGCGACCCGGCGCCGGAGGCGCTCAAGCGCCAGTTCGTGCACTGCAAGGCGCTGTGCGCGGCGTTGGGCCTTGCAGTGCTGGCCCACCACGAATACGAGGCCGATGACCTGATCGGCAGCGCGCTGCACGTCCACCGTGGCAGCCACCGCGGGGTGATCATTTCCGCCGACAAGGACCTCTCGCAGCTGCTGCTGGATCACGACGAGCAGTGGGACTACGCCCGCAACCAGCGCTGGGACGTGGCCGGAGTGAAGGCGCGGCACGGCGTGCACGCCCACCAGATTGCCGACTACCTGGCACTGTGCGGCGATGCGGTGGACAACATTCCCGGCGTCAGTGGTGTCGGCAGCAAGTCCGCCGCCGTGCTGCTGGCCCATTTCGGCAGCATGGATGCGCTGTACGAACGCCTGGACGAAGTGCCGTTCCTGCGCCTGCGCGGTGCCGCGCAGATGGCCGTGCGCCTGCGCGAACAGCGCGAGCACGCCCTGCTCTGGCGCCAGCTGACCACCATCGCGCTGGACGCACCTCTGGAAGGCAGCCAGCCCGGCCTGCTGCGCCAGGCGGCCGACCCGGAGCTGCTCGGTGGCCTGTGCCAGGCCCTGCGCTTCGGCCCGATGACCCGCCGTCGGCTGTTCGATGCCGCCGGCGTACCCGACATTCTTCCCACCCACAGCGAGCCCGCATGAGCCAGCGCAACACCGAAGCCCCGCGTGTCGTCTATGAAGGCAAGTACCAGCGCATGCTGGTGCGCGGCACCTGGGAGTACAGCGAACGCACCCATGCCGGCGGCCTGGCAGCGATCATCATCGCCGTCACCCCCGAGGACAACGTGCTGTTCGTCGAGCAGTTCCGCGTGCCGCTGCAGGCCCCCACCATCGAGATGCCGGCCGGCCTGGTCGGCGACATCCACGCGGGCGAGTCGATCGAAGTCTCGGCGGTGCGCGAGCTGGAGGAAGAAACCGGCTGGACCGCCGACCACGCCGAAGTGCTGATGATCGGCCCGACGTCCTCTGGCGCCAGCAGCGAGAAGATCGCCTTCGTGCGCGCCACCGGCCTGCGCCGTGTCGGCGAGGGCGGTGGTGACGACAGCGAAGACATCACCGTGCACGAGATTCCGCGTGCTCGAGCGGCTGCCTGGCTGGTAGAGAAAATGGGCGAAGGCTACGAGCTGGATGCCAAGCTCTGGGCCGGGCTGTGGATGATCGAGCACCATCTGGACGGACGCCCGCGTGGCTGACGCCGACCTGCACGCACTGCCGGCCCTGCTCGGCGCAGACGACCCGGCGATCCACACGATCCACCGGCCGCAGGGCGCCTCCCCGTTCCTGCTGCTGGCCGACCACGCCGGCCAGCGGGTGCCGCGCGTCCTCGCAGGCCTGGGCTTGCCGCAGGCCGAACTGGACCGCCATATCGGCTGGGACATCGGCATTGCCGGCACCACCCGCGCACTGTCCGAACGGCTGGATGCCTGGGCGATCGAACAGACCTATTCGCGGCTGCTGATCGACTGCAACCGCCCGCTGGCGTCGCCAACGCTGATTCCGGAAGTGAGCGACCACACGGTGGTGCCAGGCAATGCCGGGCTGTCGGCAGCGCAGCGGCAACAACGCATCGAAGCGATCCACGCGCCCTACCACGCGCGCATCGACGCCGAGCTTGATGCACGCCGTGATGCAGGCCGCCCCACGCTGCTGGTGATGATGCACAGCTTCACTCCAGCGATGAACGGCATGCAGCGGCCGTGGCATGCCGGCGTGCTGTACCACCAGGACACGCGTTTTGCCCATGCGCTGCTGCAGGCACTGCGCGACGAGGGCGACCTGGTGGTGGGTGACAATGAGCCGTATTCGGTCAGCAGTACCAGTGACTATGCGGTGCCGGTGCATGGCGAAGGCCGTGGCCTGGTGCACGTGGAGCTGGAGATCCGCCAGGACCTGATTGCCGACGTGGCCGGGCAGCAGGCGTGGGCGGAGCGGCTGGCGCGGATCTTCAGCGCATTGCAGCCGCAGTTGCTGGCGTTTGGTTGAACGTCATCCACCCGACCGAAGCTCGGTAGCGCCGGGCCACGCCCGGCGAGCCGCATCGCGGCGGCGCAACGGAATGCCGCCGGGCATGGCCCGGCGCTACCGCAGCGTAGGCGCGTCCATCCACGGGAACGGCTTGAACGCGTGCACCTGCACGGTCGCACCGATCGCTTCGAAATCATCCTTGAACGCCTGCGCGCGGCGACGATCCAGCGCTTTACCCAGCACCAGCGGCAACGCGCGGCAGCACGCCAACGCCTCGCCCACCGGAATCTCCAGCAGGCGCGCCACGCACTGGGCTGCGGCTTTGATCTGCCCCTGCGGGCACGCTCTCAGCGTCAGATCGAAGGACGCGAAGATGCCTGTGCCCACACCCGCCGCGCGCGCAGCCACCTGTTCCGCAGCTTCCGCTTCGCCCAGGGCCTCGTCGATACCCTCGACCTGCTGGAACGCGTCGTACTCGGCGTAGTACGCCAGCGCCTGTGCGTAGTCCTGCAGCGACGACAGCGGGCGTTGCCGCTTCTGCACATCCAGCACGTCGGCAAACGTCGCCGGTTCCAGATACGGGAACAGCCCCATCGCTGCCGAAGCGGCCGATCGCTCGCCATCGTCATCCAGCGCTTCATCACTGGATGACGGCAACCACAGCCGTGCCGCCAGCAGGTCCTCGTCGCTGGCCATCACCCAGCCGAAGGCGTTCCACACCTCATCATCATCGTTGCAGGCGGCGAAGGCATGCAGGGTCTGTCGCAGGTCCAGCAGTTCGATCATGCGTCGGTGCTCAGGCAGGCGGTCGCTGCCGAGTCTACCGGCGCCGGGCGCAGGCCCAGCGCGATCACCACGCCGAGCGCGGCGAACAGCGCGGCGCCGTACTGTGCATTGACCATGCCCTGCAGGGCATCGGGACTGGTTGCTGCCTGCGTGCCGCGCGCGGCGTTGGCGATCATCACCAGTACCGCCAATCCCAAGGCGCCGCCGATCTGCTGGGCGGTGGCCGCCATGCCGGACGCGACACCTTGCTGCGGTCCCGGCACACCCTGCCCGGCCACGATCCACATCGCCGTCCAGCTCATGCCCTGGCCGATGCTGAGCACCACGATGCCCGGCAGCAGCGGCCAGTAGCCGGCGCCATGCGGCATTGCCAGCGCCACCGCGGCGATGCCGATGGCACCGGCGGCGAAGCCCCGGGCCAGCACCTGCCGTGGCGAACGGCGCCGCAGCATGCGTTCGGCAATACGGATGCCGAAGGTGCACACCAGCGTCGGCAGCAGGAACGCCATGCCAGCCTGCAGCGGGCTCCAGCCATAGCCATCCTGGAAGTACAGCGCCAGGAAGTAGTACTGCACGCCGTAGCTGCTCATGAAGGCAAAGGTCAGGCCCAGTGCCGCGCGCAGGCCGGGCAGGCGCAGCAGCGAAAACTGCATCAGCGGATCACGGCTGCGCTTCTCGATCCGCACGAACACGGTCAGCAGTACCGCTGAAAGCAGCAGGCAGATGAGCGTGGCCGGCGCCGTCCAGCCCCACTCCGGCCCTTGCACCAGGGTGGTAACCAGCAGGCTGCCGCCGGCGGTGACGGTGAGGCAGCCGGCCAGGTCGAACGAGCGCCCCTGCACTCGGGGACCATCGGCCGGCAGCCACGCACCGGCGGCGACGGCGCAGGCGGTGGCCAACGGCACGATCACCGCCAGCACCGCCGGCCAGCCGAATGCCTGGGTCAATACGCCACCCAGAAGCGTGCCCAGCGCCAGGCCGACAGCGCTGGCCATGCTCCAGATCGCCAGCGCGCGGTTGCGCACCGGACCTTCGGCGTACAGCGTGTTGATCAATGCCAGCGTAGCCGGGAACAGCAGCGCCGCACCGACGCCCTGTGCGGCACGCGCGATGATCAGCAGTGTCGCATTCGGCGCCAGCGCACCAAGCAGCGAGGCCAGTGCGAACAGCAGCATGCCCAGCCGGTAGAAACGGCGGCGGCCGACCAGGTCGGCGGCACGGCCCCCCAGCAGCAGGCTGCCGCCGAAGGCGACGGTGTAGGCACTGACCACCCATTGCAGCTGCTGCGCATTGATCTGCAGCGCGCGGCCCATGTCGTGCAGGGCGACGAAGATGATGGTGGCGTCCAGGGCGATGATCAGCTGCGCGGTGGCCAGCAGGGTCAGCGCCCAGCGCGGGTATTTGAGGGGAGGCATCGGCGGGTTGGAGCGGTGGGGGGAGCGCAGTCTCATTGATGCGGACAACTCAATAAACCCCCTGCCGCCCATATCTGTCATGATTTTCAGCATGAATGCAGCCTCGATGGACCTCAATGCGGTGCGCATGCTGGTGCAGGTCGCCGAAGCACGCAGCTTCACGGTGGCCGCCGGCCAGCTCGGCCTGAGCCAGTCCGGCCTGTCCCGCGCGATCGGCCGGCTGGAGGCCACGCTGGGGGTGAAGCTGCTGCAGCGGAATACCCGCAACGTGGCGCTGACCCCGGATGGCCGCCAGTTCGTGGAACAGGTGGCCCCCCTGCTGGCCGGCCTGGACGATGCCGAGCGGCAACTGGCCGACCGCCCGTGCACGCCCTCGGGCACGTTGAAGATCAGTGCGCCGTCGATGTTCGGGCGCAAGGTGCTGGTGCCGATGCTGGCGCCGTTGCTGCAACAGCATCCGCAGCTGCAGGTGGAAGCCGTGCTCAGCGACCGCCTGGTCGATCTGGTTGAAGAAGGTTTCGATGCCGCGCTGCGCACCGGCGTCATCGCCGACCAGCGCATCGTCGCGCGGCCCTTGCGGCCGCTGCGCTGGGTGACAGTGGCCAGCCCCGCCTATCTGGCCCGCTGTGGCACACCGGGCGATGTAGCCTCGCTGCAGGATCACGCCTGCCTGGCGGTGCGCAACCTGCGCAGTGGCCGGCTGGTGGACTGGCAGTTTCTGCAGGACGGGCAACTGCGTGAGGTCACACCACCGACGCGGATGGTGTTCGACAGCGGCGATCCGCTGGTGGAAGCGGCCATCGCCGGTATCGGCATCGTGCAGGTGATGGATTTCGCGGTGGCCGATGCGTTGGCCGACGGCCGCCTGCAGCGCGTGCTGCAGCCCTTCGAGGGCCGCAGCCGCGAACTGTCGTTGATCTACCCGCCGTCGCGCCAGCATTCGCCGAAGCTTCAGGTGCTGGCCGACGCGTTGCTGGCCGGGGTCTGGTAGCGCCGGCCGCTGGCCGGCGTCTGCGCGATCCAACCCTTTCCCGGTTGCCGGCCAGCGGCCGGCACTACCGATCAGGCAAAGCTGTCGGTGGCGCGTACCAGCGCATCCACGTTCTCGGCCTCGAACGCCGAGTGGCCCGAGGCCGGGGTGATTTCCAGCTTCGCCTTCGGCCACACCTTGGTCAGGTCCCAGGCGTTGGCCAGCGGGCAGACCACGTCGTAGCGGCCGTGCACGATCACGCCCGGAATATCGGCGATGCGGTGCGCGTCGCGCAGCAGCTGGTCTTCCACTTCGAAGAAGCCGCCGTTGACGAAGTAGTGGTTCTCGATGCGGGCGAACGCCAGCGCGAAGTGCGGGTCTTCATGGCTGTTGATGAAGTCGTCATCGACGTGCAGGAAGCTGGTCGCGCCTTCCCACACCGCCCACGCCTTGGCCGCTTCCAGGCGGGTGGTTTCATCGTCGCTGGTCAGGCGGCGGTGGAAGGCCGAGATCAGGTCATGACGCTCCACCGACGGAATCGGCTTCAGGTAGTGCTCCCACGCATCCGGGAACAGGCGGTTGGCGCCTTCCTGGTAGAACCATTCCAGCTCCCAGCGACGCAGCATGAAGATGCCGCGCAGGACCAGTTCGGTCACACGCTGCGGGTGGGTTTCGGCGTAGGCCAGGGCCAGGGTCGAGCCCCAGCTGCCACCGAACACCTGCCAGCGATCGACCTTGAGGTGTTCGCGCAGCTTCTCGATATCGGCAACGAGGTCCCAGGTGGTGTTGTCCACCAGATCCGCGTGCGGGGTGGAACGGCCGGCACCGCGCTGGTCGAACAGGATGATGCGGTACTTGGACGGGTCGTGGAACTGGCGCATCTTGTCGCTGCAGCCGCCGCCCGGGCCACCGTGCAGCATCACCACCGGCTTGCCGTCCGGGTTGCCGCACTGTTCGAAGTACAGGGTGTGGCGATCGTCGACCTTCAGGGTGCCGACGTCGTAGGGGGTGATGGCGGGGTACAGCGTACGCATGCGTGCAGCTCCAGGGTGATGCCCTGCCGGGGCAGGAGAACCTCCATTCTAGGCCGGACGCCGGCCCAGGGTGATGCGGTCGCGCTGCTCCAGGTCCTGCACGGTCTGCACCTCGACAAAACCCGCCGCGTCGAACAGCGCGCGGATCGCCTCGCCCTGGTCCCAACCGTGCTCGATCAGCAGCCAACCATCAGGCAGCAGGTGGGCCTGGCCACCGTCGACGATGCGGCGGATGTCATCCAGGCCATCCGGACCCGAGGCCAGCGCGGTGGCCGGTTCGAAGCGCAGGTCACCCTGTTCCAGGTGCGGGTCGTCGCTGGCGATGTACGGTGGGTTGCTGGCAATCAGGTCGAAACGCGCACCCTGCAGCGGCGCATACCAGTCGTGCCCGCCCTCGGCGAAGCGCACGTTGCGCAGTTCATGGCGCGCGGCGTTGCGCTTGGCCACGGCCAGCGCGCCCGGGCTGGCATCGGTGGCCAGCACCTGCGCCTGCGGCCGCTCGCTGGCCAGCGCCAAGGCGATCGCACCGCTGCCGGTGCCGAGGTCGGCCACCTGCAGGTCGCGATTGGCCGGCAGGCGCTCGAGCGCCAGTTCCACCAGCAGCTCGGTTTCCGGGCGCGGAATCAGCGTGGCCGGGTCGACCTCCAGGTCCAGCGTCCAGAAACCGCGGCGGCCGGTCAGGTAGGCCACCGGCTCACCGGCCACGCGGCGGGCCAGCAGTGCTTCGAAGGTGGCCTGTTCGGCAGCGGCCAGCGGATCGGTGGCATGGGCGAACAGCCAGCTACGCGGGCGCTCCAGTACGTGCAGCAGCAGCAGTTCGGCCTCGTGGCGGGCGTCGATGCCGCCCAGGCGGGCGCTGGCCTCGGCCACGATCTGGCGCAGGGTGGGTTCGGTTTGGGAAGACATGCCTCAATTGTAGAGCCGAGCCCATGCTCGGCTACTTCTGGAACAGCCGAGCGTAGGCTCTGCTCTACAGGTCCACAGCCGAGCATCGGCTCGGCTTACAGATCCACCGTCGAGCATGGCTCGACGCTACAAAAAGCTGGAATCCGTTCAGGTTTCGCCAGAGGACATAAGGAGGGGCTATCAGCCCTCTCCACACATCCCGGGCGATTTTCCTTGTCACACAAGCAGTTGCAGGATGGGAGCGGCATGGTTCAGTGCTGGCTCATGGCAATTTGATAGACTCCATCTATCAAATAGATGCAATCAATGGATTGTTCTTATCGCGAGCGAATCGGTAACCTAGCTCCTGTCGATTCACCCACTCCCCTTCACCAGAGGAAAAACGATGTCCCTGATCAACACCCAGATCCAGCCGTTCGAAGCCAACGCTTACCACAATGGCGAGTTCATCAAGGTTTCCGACGCCAGCCTGAAGGGCCAGTGGTCCGTCCTGATCTTCATGCCGGCCGCCTTCACCTTCAACTGCCCGACCGAGATCGAGGACGCGGCTGACCATTACGCCGAGTTCAAGAAGGCCGGCGCCGAGGTCTACATCGTCACCACCGATACCCACTTCTCGCACAAGGTGTGGCACGAAACCTCGCCGGCCGTCGGCAAGGCCCAGTTCCCGCTGGTCGGCGACCCGACCCACCAGCTCACCAATGCCTTCGGCGTGCACATTCCGGAAGAAGGCCTGGCCCTGCGCGGCACCTTCATCATCAACCCGGAAGGCGTGATCAAGACCCTGGAGATCCACTCCAACGAGATCGCCCGTGACGTCTCCGAGACCCTGCGCAAGCTGAAGGCTGCCCAGTTCACCGCCGCCAACCCGAACCAGGTCTGCCCGGCCAAGTGGAAGGAAGGCGAGAAGACCCTGACCCCGTCGCTGGACCTGGTCGGCAAGATCTAACGCAGTACCGGCCTGCCGTGGCTCCACGCCACGGCGCGCCTTTCATCCCCGTGCCGGTCCCCCCGCCGGCGTGGGGGTGAACCCAAGACAGCCAACGCGCGCCAGCCTTGGCCAGCCAGCCCCTTCCACGGTCGCTGTCTTGGGTTCACCCCTACCCCCTGCTGGTCCGCTACCTTCTACGGCGGTGCCACGCCCCCTGTTTGCCTGAAGCCAGGAGATGACCCGATGTTGGACGCCAACCTGCAGTCGCAGCTGAAGACCTATCTGGAGCGCGTGACCCGCCCGATCCAGATCACCGCGCACGCCGACGACGGCGCCAAGTCGCAGGAAATGCTGGAACTGCTGCAGACCCTGGAAAGCCTGTCGGACAAGATCTCGCTGCAGGTGCTGCGTGACGGCCAGGGCCGAGTGCCCTCGTTCGACCTGGGCACGCCGGGCCAGGATATCCACCTGACCTTCGCCGGCCTGCCGATGGGCCACGAGTTCACCTCGCTGGTGCTGGCCCTGCTGCAGGTGGGCGGCCACCCGTCCAAGGCCACCGCCGAGCTGATCGAGCAGGTGCAGAACCTGGAAGGCGAGTACCGGTTCGAAACCTACTTCTCGCTGTCCTGCCAGAACTGCCCGGACGTGGTGCAGGCGCTGAACCTGGCGGCGGTGCTCAACCCGCGCATCCAGCACGTGGCCATCGACGGTGCCCTGTTCCAGGACGAAGTCGAGAAGCGCGAGATCATGTCGGTGCCGACCGTTTACCTCAACGGTGAAGTGTTCGACCAGGGCCGCATGACCCTTGAGCAGATCGTGGCCAAGCTGGACACCAACGCCAGCAAGCGCGATGCCGAGAAGATCGCCGCCAAGGACGCCTTCGACGTGCTGGTGGTGGGCGGTGGCCCGGCTGGTGCGGCAGCAGCGATCTACGCCGCACGCAAGGGCATCCGCACCGGCATCGCCGCCGAGCGTTTCGGTGGCCAGGTGCTGGACACCATGGCGATCGAGAACTTCATTTCGGTGAAGGAGACCGAAGGCCCGAAGCTGGCCACGGCGCTGGAACAGCACGTGCGCGAGTACGAGGTGGACATCATGAACCTGCAGCGCGCCAGCGCGCTGGTGCCGGCCGGTGAAGACGGCCTGGTGCAGGTGCAGCTGGAGAACGGCGCGGTGCTGAAGTCGCGTTCGGTGATCCTGTCCACCGGCGCACGCTGGCGGCAGATGAACGTGCCGGGCGAGGACCAGTACCGCAACAAGGGCGTGGCCTACTGCCCGCATTGCGATGGCCCGCTGTTCAAGGGCAAGCGCGTGGCGGTGATCGGCGGCGGCAACTCCGGCGTGGAAGCGGCCATCGACCTGGCCGGCATCGTGTCGCATGTGACCCTGCTGGAATTCGATTCCAGCCTGCGCGCCGATGAAGTACTGCAGAAGAAGCTGCGCAGCCTGGCCAACGTCACCGTGCTGACCAGCGCGCAGACCACCGAGGTGCTGGGCGACGGCAGCCGTGTCACCGGCCTGGTCTACAAGGACCGTGTCGGCGGCGACGCCCACCGCGTCGAGCTGGAAGGCATCTTCGTGCAGATCGGCCTGCTGCCCAACACCGAGTGGCTGAAGGACACCGTGGCGCTGTCGCCGCTTGGCGAGGTCGTCATCGACGACCGCGGCCAGACCAACCTGCCGGGTGTGTTCGCTGCTGGCGATTGCACGACGGTACCCTACAAGCAGATCATCATCGCCATGGGCGCCGGTTCGACCGCCGCACTGAGCGCGTTCGACCACCTGATCCGCTCGTCGGTGAGCAGCAGCAGCGGTGCCGTTGCTGAAGCTGCCTGATCCACCGTTCCCAGATCACCGGGAACATTGTCTGCCTGTCGGGTAACCACGCCGTCAGCCGGTCCGTTACCCTTGGGGTGTAAGGATGAACCTACGTGATCTGAAGTACCTGGTAGCCCTGGCCGACCACAAGCATTTCGGCCGGGCTGCCGCCTCCTGCTTCGTCAGCCAGCCCACGCTGTCCACGCAGATCCGCAAGCTGGAAGAAGAGCTGGGCCTGCCGCTGGTGGAACGCGCACCGCGCAAGGTGATGCTGACCCCGGCCGGCCAGGAGGCTGCCGCGCGGGCGCGGGTGATCGTGTCCGAAGTGGAACAGCTGAAGGAAGCGGCGCGACGCAGCCGCGACCCGGAAGCCGGTACGGTGCGCCTGGGGATCTTCCCGACCCTGGGCCCGTACCTGCTGCCGCATGTGATCCCGCGCATCCGCGATCGCTTCCCGGAGCTGGAACTGCTGCTGGTCGAGGAAAAGAGCGATGTGCTGCTCGACCGCCTGCGCGAAGGCAAACTCGATGCTGCGCTGCTGGCCCTGCCGGTGATCGACGACCAGCTGCACGCCGAATTCCTGTTCGAGGAGCCGTTCCTGCTGGCTGTTTCCGGGCGCCACCCGCTGGCCCGTCGCGAACACCTGGACGTGCAGGAACTGGCCACGCAGAAGCTGCTGCTGCTGGAAGACGGGCATTGCCTGCGCGACCAGGCACTGGAAGTCTGCCGCCTGTTCGGTGCCAACGAGAAGTCCGAGTTCCGCGCCACCAGCCTGGAGACGCTGCGGCAGATGGTTGCCGCCGACGTCGGCATCACTTTGCTGCCGAGCCTGTCCGTGCAACCGCCGGTCCCGCGCTCGAACAACATCCGCCTGCTCGATTTCACCGGCGAAGGCCGTCCCAGCCGCCGCATCGCCATGATCTGGCGCCGCAGCTCGGCCATGAACGACTTCCTGATGGAGCTGGCCGACCAGTTCAAGCGCCTGCCGCAGGCGCTATTCACCCTGGAGGCGGTCAACACCGCCGGCGACACTGCCGCCCTGCCCGGCCCCGCGCTGAACGGCTGAGCCCCCGCAGTACCGGCCTGGAATCGGCAGGAGTCGATTCCGGCCGCATTTGTCCCCACAATACAGACAGGCGGCGCCAGCAGGTGCCGCCTTTTGCATGGCTTTCAACCAAGGAGCTTCACCATGAGTACCGCCAGCGGCCTGCCGCCGTCGATCACCGTTTCCACCTTCGACATGGACCGCCTGGACGCCATGCTCGAATCCCCTGCGCTGAGCCAGACGCCTGCCGCGCTCGCGCTTGCTGAAGAACTCAACCGTGCCACCGTGCTGGCACCGGACCAGATTCCCGAAGGCATCGTCATGATGCATTCGCGCGTGGAGTGCGAAGATGAAGTCTCGGGCGAGAAGCACGTCCTGACCCTGGTCTTCCCCCGCGAAGCCAACGTCGATGAAGGCAAGGTTTCCGTGCTGGCCCCGGTCGGCAGTGCCCTGCTCGGCCTTTCGATCGGCCAGAGCATCGACTGGAATGCGCCCGGCGGCCGCAAGCTGCGCCTGCGCGTGACCGCGGTCCACAACGACCGCCCCTGATTACCGCTGCGCACCGCGCGCGATTCGATCCCCCTGCACCAGGAGCCGTAATGAGTACCCCGTCCAAACTGTCCCAGCTGCGCGAACTGTCCGTGGTCGTTGCCGATACCGGTGACTACGACGCCATCAAGCGCCTGCAGCCGGTGGACTGCACCACCAACCCGACCCTGGTGAAGAAGGCGCTGGACCTGCCGGTCTACGCCGAGCTGATCGAACGCGAACTGGCCTGGGGCCGCCAGCAGAGTGGCGATCGCGAAGCCGTGGTGCATGCCGTGGCCGACCGCCTGACCATCGGCGTCGGCGCGCTGCTGAGCACGCTGGTGCCGGGCCGCGTGTCCACCGAAGTGGATGCCGACCAGGCTTACGACACCGCCGCCACCGTGGCCAAGGCCCGTCAGTTCATCCAGATGTACGCTGATGCAGGCGTGCCGCGCGAGAAGATCCTGATCAAGATCGCCGCGACCTGGGAAGGCGTGGAAGCCGCGCGCATCCTGCAGGCCGAGGGTATCGACTGCAACCTGACCCTGATCTTCAACCCGACCCAGGCGCTGGCCTGCAGCGAAGCCGGCGCGTTCCTGATCTCGCCGTTCGTCGGCCGCATCCTCGATTGGTACGTGGCCAACGGCCAGACCCCGGCCAGCATCGACGAAGACCCGGGCGTGAAGTTCGTGCGTGGCGTGTATGCCGAATTCAAGCGTCGCGGTTCGTCGACGGTGGTGATGGGTGCCTCGTTCCGTTCGACCGCGCAGATCGAAGCGCTGGCCGGCTGCGACCGCCTGACGATTTCGCCGGACCTGCTGGAGAAGCTGGACGCCGACCACGGCGAGCTGCCGCGCAAGCTGGTGGCCGGTGCCGCCGACGGCGTGGCGGTGACCCCGATCGATGCGGCGAAGTTCGCGGCGGATCTGGCGGCCGATCCGATGGCGACCGAGAAGCTGGCGACGGGTATCGAGGCGTTTGCCAAGGATCTGGAAGCGCTGCGTCAGCGGATCCGCGAGGCACTGTGAGGGTTCCGGCCAACGGCTGAGCCCCTCGTGGCGGGGGGCTTGGTCGCGAAGAGCGGGTCATGTGGTTGGCAGGGTGGGTAGGCCGTGCAGGGGACGCTGCAAGTACGTCCCTGTAAGCTCGGTCGCCGCATCCATGCGGCTCAC
>NZ_JBQEMR010000056.1:0-18580 GCF_052045015.1 Stenotrophomonas sp. 22692 | reverse complement strand
GGCATCCATGCCGCGGACACCCCCGCAACCGGACCCACCCCGCCTTCGACAGTTTTCCGCGATCTGCCAGGACGGCTTTCTGCTCTGGTGGGTGTCGACCGTTGGTCGGCACGGGCTCGGATATCGATATCCGACAGAAAAATCGTGTCGACCAAGGTCGACACCTACCAACAGCCGCGCGCCCCAGTAGATCCACGCCATGCGTGGATGATTCATTCGATATCTGACAGATGTGCCGACCAACGGTCGGCACCCACCAACAGCCGCTCGGAACCGGTCTGGGGCAGAGCCCCCTGAGTCAGGGGGCGGCCGCGAAGCGGCGGGGGTCTGGGAGCTGGTAAGTGGGGCCCACGGTTCGCGCAGCGAAGCGTGGGAGCGACAGCGCGCATGCGATGACGCGTACCAGCCCGGCCAACAAAAAACCCCGCCTGCGCGGGGTTCTCTGTGTGCTGCGTGCAGCGGATGCTTACGGGCGACGGGCCAGGGCCTCGACGTCCTTCGCCTTCGGCAGCAGGTCCTGCTTGCTGACGCGCAGGAAACCGATCGTCAGCATCGGCACCGCAACCAGGATCGAGGACAGCACCACGATCACCGCACCGATCATGTGCGTCTCGGCCAGGCCTTCCATCGAGCTGCCGCCGTACATGTACAGGGCCAGCGCCGACAGGAAGAACATCACCGCGGTGATCACCGTACGCGACAGCGTCTGGTTGATCGAACGGTTCAACACTTCCATCGAGTCCACGCGCAGGCTGCGGAAGTTCTCGCGGACGCGGTCGAAGACCACGATGATGTCGTTGATCGCAAAGCCCATCACCGACAGCAGGCCGGCCAGCACGGTCAGGTCGAACTCACGGCCCAGCAGGGACACGTAAGCCACCGTCACGATCAGGTCGAACATCGCCACGATGCTGGCGGTGACCGCGAACTTCCATTCGAAGCGCACGGCGATGTAGATCAGGAAGCCGGCCAGCATGAAGATGGTGGCGTACAGGCCATTCATCGCCAGGTCCTTGCCGATCTGCGGGCCGACGAACTCGTTGCGCAGCACGGTGGCCTGGTTGTCAGCCGTGGACAGTGCCTTCACTACAGCGGCAGCGGTAGCCTTGTCTTCGGTGGCGGCAGCACCCGTGCCCGGAGCATGCTCGCCGTGCGGCGCCAGGCGGATCAGCAGGTCGGTGTTGCCACCGACACTCTGCACCTGGGCGCCATCGAAGCCATTCTGCTCAAGCTTGGTACGAACCTGCTCGACGTCCACCGGCTTATCGAAGCGGGCTTCGATAAGCGTACCGCCAGTGAAGTCCAGCGCGTAGTTGAAGCCCTTGAACGCGATGATGCTGATCGAGGCCAAGAACACCACGATGGTGACCGCCATGGCGACATGGCGCCAGCGCATGAAGTCGATCTTGGTGTCGTTCGGGAGGATGTGCAGCGGAAACAGTTTCATTGTGCGTGTCGTCCCGTCAGATGGCCACGTTCTGGAGCTTCTTGCGACGGCCGTAGATCAGCGTCGCCAGCGCACGCGACACGGTGATCGCGGTGAACATGGAGGCGAAAATACCGATGATCATGGTCAGCGCGAAGCCCTTCAGCGGACCGGTACCGAATGCAAACAGCGCCACACCGACGATCAGGCCGGTCAGGTTGGCGTCGAGGATGGTGCCCGAAGCACGCTCGTAACCGGTCACGATCGCGGTTTTGCCCGGCACGCCGGCACGCAGTTCTTCACGGATACGCTCGTTGATCAGCACGTTGGCGTCCACTGACAGGCCGACCGACAACGCCAGGCCGGCAAAGCCCGGCAGGGTCATGGTCGCGCCGAACAGCGACATCACCGCCACCACGATCAGCAGGTTGAACAGCATCGCGATCGAGGTGATCACGCCGAACATGCGGTAGTAGACGCTGAAGAACACCAGGGTGAACAGGAATGCGAACACCACCGCGCGCATACCGTTCTTGACGTTCTCGGCACCCAGGCTCGGGCCGACCACGCGCTCTTCGACGAAGTCCATCGGCGCGGCCAGCGAGCCGGACTTCAGCAGCTTGGCCAGGTCCTCGGCTTCCTTCTTCTGAAGGCCGGTGGTCTGGAAGTTCTTTCCGAACACGCCGTTGATGTTGGCCACCGAGATCACTTCCTCGTTGACCTTGAAGCCACGCACTTCCTGGCCGTCGACAACGGTCACGGTCGGTACGCGCTCGGTGTAGACCACCGCCATCGGCTTGTTCACGTTGGCGCTGGTGAAGTCGAACATGCGCTGGCCGCCGACATTGTTCAGCGTCACGCTGACCGCCGGAGAACCGCTGTTCGAATCGGTCACCGCCTGCGCGCCGACCATCTGGTCACCGGTGACGATCACGCGCTTGTTCAGCAGGACCGGACCACCGCCATCACGACGCTGGTAGACCTTCGCTTCCGGCGGAATGCGGCCGGAGTTGATGGCGTCCTGTGCATTGCCGTCAACCACCGCGCGGTACTCGAGGGTAGCGGTGGCGCCGATCATGCGCTTGGCTTCGGCCGTGTCCTGCACGCCCGGCAGCTGCACGACCACGCGGTCGGCACCCTGGCGCTGGATGATCGGCTCGGCCACGCCCAGCTGGTTCACGCGGTTGCGCAGGGTGTTGATGTTCTGCTCTATGGCGCCGTTGGCGATCTGGGTGATCTCGGTTTCCGGCACGGTCACCGTGATGCGATTGCCACTGACGTCGTAGCCGAGGGTCGGCTGCGCCTTGACCAGGGCGGTGCGGGCACGCTGCGCGGCGTCGTCGCCGGCGGACGGGCTCAGGTTGGCCACGATACTGTTGTCAGCACGACGTTCCACCGACTGGTACGGAATGCGGGCGTCGCGCAGGGTGCTGCGCACGTCTTCGGTGTAGGCATCCAGGCGCTTGTCGAGCGCGGCCTTCTGGTCGACCTGCAGCACGAAGTGCACGCCGCCCTGCAGGTCCAGGCCAAGCACCATCGGGCGACCGCCGAGGTTGGCCAGCCAGTCCGGCACGGTCGAGGCCAGGTTCAGGGCCACGGTGTACTTCTCGCCGACGGTGTCACGCAGGGCGTCGCTGGCAGCGGACTGCGCCTTCAGGTCCGGCAGGCGGACGATCAGGCTCTCCCCTTCCTTCTCGGCACCGAGGGCGTCCACACCGGCCTTTTTCAGGTCGGCCAGCACACGGTCGCGCAGCGCGTCGTCGACCTGTCCGCCACGGTTGGCGGTGATCTGGACGGCCGGGTCCTTCTGGTAGATGTTGGGCAGCGCGTACAGCGCACTGAGCGCCAGTACGATCAGGATGACGACGTACTTCCAGCGTGGAAATTCGAGCATTGCTTGGGTCCCGCGCGGCGCCATCCCCGGCGCCGCGGTTGTGCATCGGAAAGGGAGTGGCTTACTGGGCCGACTTCAGGGTACCGGCCGGCAGCACGTTGCCGACAGCGCCCTTCTGCACGCGGATGCGCACGTTGTCAGCCACTTCGATGGTGATGAAGTTGTCGCCGATGTCGGTGACGATGCCGGCGATGCCGCCATTGGTCAGCACTTCATCGCCACGCTTGATCTTCTCCAGCATGGCCTTGTGCTCCTTCTGCCGCTTCATCTGCGGGCGGATCATCAGGAAGTACATGATGGCGATCAGGATGACCGGGAACAGCAGCGTGGTCAGGCCCATGCCCTGCGGTTGGCCGCCGGCGGCCTGGGCGTGGGCGGCGGGAATCAGGAAAGCAAGCAGGTTCATCGTTGGTCCTTTGGTTGGGCGGCGCTCCGGCCCTTTCACGGGCACGGGGTGTCGACCGCGGATCTGGGTCAGCCTTGAAGTATGCCACGGCCCCGGGCGTTCGTCCTTGGGCCGTTTGGCAGGGGGTACTCGGTTTACAGGGGCGGCGCGACCGCCCCGCGTGCCGCGTAGAAAGACTCACGGAAGGCCAGGAAGGTTCCCGCCTCGATCGCCGCACGGATGTCGGCCATGAGCTTTTCGTAATAGAACAGGTTGTGCAGGGTACCCAGCATCGGCGCCAGCATCTCGTTGCAGCGGTCCAGGTGGCGCAGGTAGGAACGGGTGTAGCCACCGGTGCAGGCCACGCAGCCGCAGCCGGGCTCGATCGGATCCATGTCGCGCGCGTACTGCGAGTTGCGGATGCGGACGGTGCCGAACGAGGTGAAATAGTGGCCGTTGCGCGCGTTGCGGGTCGGCATCACGCAATCGAACATGTCCACGCCACGTGCGACACCCTCGACCAGGTCTTCCGGTCGGCCCACGCCCATCAGGTAGCGCGGGCGGTCACCCGGCAGCTCCGGGTCCAGGTGGTCGAGCATGGCATTGCGCTCGTGCTCCGGCTCGCCCACGGCGAGGCCGCCGATGGCGTAACCGTCGAAGCCGATCGCCTGCAGGGCCTCCGCCGAGCGGCTGCGCAGGTCGGTGTGCACGCCACCCTGGACGATGCCGAACAGGGCCGCGTCGTTGCCCAGCTCGTCATGCGCGTTGCGGCTGCGCTGCGCCCAGCGCAGGCTCAGTTCCATGGAACGGCGGGCGACGTCTTCGGTGGCCGGGTACGGGGTGCACTCGTCGAAGATCATCACCACGTCCGAATCGAGCACCTTCTGGATCTTCATGCTCTCCTCCGGGCCCAGGAACACGCGAGCGCCGTCGGTGGGCGAGGCGAAGGTCACGCCCTGCTCGGTGATCTTGCGGCGGTGGGCCAGCGAAAACACCTGGAAGCCGCCGGAGTCGGTCAGGATCGGGCCGTCCCAGCGGCAGAAGCCGTGCAGGCCGCCGTGGTCGGCGATGATGTCCAGGCCCGGGCGCAGGTACAGGTGGAAGGTGTTGCCGAGGATGATCTCGGCGCCCAGCGCACGCACCTGGTCCGGCAGGATGCCCTTGACCGAGCCATAGGTCCCCACCGGCATGAAGGCCGGCGTTTCCACCGTGCCACGCGGGAAGGTCAGGCGGCCACGGCGGGCACGGCCGTCGCGGGTCTGGAGCTGGAACTGCAATCGGGACATGGAGCGGTCATTCGGGCAAATAGTCGCTCATTGTCTCCCAAAACCGGCTCGACCGCCCATTCAGGCCTGAACGGCACGGCAGTAGAGCCACGCCATGCGTGGCTTTCCTGGTCTCCAGGCACCTGCAAGTGCGCACCAACGGTGCGCACCCACCACAAGCAGGCAGAGGTCAGCCCCCTACCCCGCTTGCGGGAACAGCAGCATGGCGTCGCCGTAGCTGAAGAAGCGGTAGCGCTGCTCGATCGCGTGCTGGTAGGCCTCGAACACCCTTTCCTTGCCGGCGAACGCGGAGATCATCATCAGCAGCGTGCTTTCCGGCAGGTGGAAGTTGGTCACCATCGCGTCGACGCTGCGGATGCGGTAGCCCGGGGTGATGAAGATCTGCGTTTCACCGGCGAACGGCAGCAGCTCGCCATCGCGCATCGCGCTTTCCAACGCGCGTACCACGGTGGTGCCGACGCCGATCACCCGGCCGCCGGCCGCGCGCGTGCGCCGTACCTGCTGCACCAGCTCCGCGCCCACGTTCAGCCACTCGCGGTGCATCACGTGATCCTTCAGGTCATCGGCGCGCACCGGCTGGAAGGTGCCCGCGCCGACGTGCAGGGTGACATGGCCGAAGTCCACGCCCTTGTCCTTCAGCGCGGCCAGCAGCGGTTCGTCGAAATGCAGGCCGGCGGTCGGCGCCGCCACCGCGCCCACTTCGCGCGCGAACACGGTCTGGTAGCGCTCGCGGTCGTCCACGCCCGGCTCGCGCTGGATGTACGGCGGCAGCGGCAGGCGGCCGGCATGCAGCAGCCACTGTTCCAGCGATTCCGGCACATGGAACTGCAGCACGTAGAACTCGCCATCGCGACCCAGCACCTCGGCTTCGCCACCGGCATCCAGCGCGATGCGGCTGCCGGCCTTCGGCGACTTGCTGGCGCCGACCTGGGCACGGGCCTGCTGGCCGCCGAGCAGGCGCTCGATCAGGATCTCCACGCGGCCACCGCTGGCCTTCTGCCCGAACAGGCGCGCCGGGATCACCCGGGTGTCGTTGAACACCAGCAAATCCCCCGGCTGCAGCAGGGATGGCAGATCACGCACCTGCAGATCGGTGAAGCCATCGGGCGCCGGCGGGACCAGCAGCAGGCGGCTTGCGGAACGTTCGGCCAGGGGCGCCTGCGCGATCAGTTCAGCCGGCAGGTCGTAGTGGAAATCGGACTTCTTCAAGGCAGTGGGCGGCAACAGGTCGACAATGGCGCGCATTGTACGTCCAGCGTCTGCGAGCCGGCGCGCTTCGCGGCGAACGTCGCGCAAAATGCTGCTATGCAGCAGGTTTCTGCGGGGTTATCGCGCAAAAAAACAAGTGCTAGCATCGAGCCGGAAGTCCGCTGCACGAGCCTGCCCCAAGCGCGCGTGATGACGCGCGTTTTGCTTTTGAAGACCCGTGCGACCCATTGTTTCAGGAGATCTGCAATGAGCTTCATCGAACGCCTCGCCCCCCTGCGCAACCAGCCCGGCACCCGCCTCACCTCCGGCCTGGACGATGCCACCCTGACCACCCTGTCCGCCAACCACCCGCAGCTGATCGCCGCGGTGGACGCCGCCGCCGAGGAATTCGCGCGCGTGCAGGCCGACCTGGGGCCGCTGCTGGCGCAGGACGAACAGGCGCAGATCGACGCGATGCAGGACGGTTTCGTCAATTTCTATGCCGATGACGCGGTGACCCCGTACGTGGCACTGGCCGCGCGCGGCCCGTGGGTGGTCACCCTGAAGGGCGCCGTGCTGTACGACGCCGGCGGCTACGGCATGCTCGGCTTCGGGCACACCCCGGATGCCGTGCTGGAGGCGATGGCCCGCCCGCAGGTGATGGCCAACATCATGACCCCCAGCCTGTCGCAGCAGCGCTTCATCACCGCCCTGCGCGCCGAGATCGGCCACCGCCGTGGCGGCTGCCCGTTCGCCCGTTTCATGTGCCTGAATTCCGGTTCCGAGGCCGTCGGCCTGGCCGCCCGCATCGCCGACGTCAACGCCAAGCTGCAGACCGACCCCGGCGCGCGCCACGCCGGCGCCGCGATCAAGCGCGTGGTGGTCAAGGGCAGCTTCCACGGCCGTACCGACCGCCCGGCGCTGTATTCCGATTCCAGCCGCAAGAGCTACATGCAGCACCTGGCCAGCTATCGCGGCGAGGACTCGGTGATCACCGTGGCGCCGTACGACGAGGCCGGCCTGCGCAAGGTGTTCGAGGATGCCGCACGCAACCAGTGGTTCATCGAAGCGGTGTTCCTGGAGCCGGTGATGGGCGAAGGCGACCCCGGCCGCTCGGTGCCGCCGTCGTTCTATGCCGTGGCCCGTGAACTGACCCGTGCCCATGGCAGCCTGCTGCTGCTCGACTCGATCCAGGCCGGCCTGCGCGCGCATGGCGTGCTCTCGGTGGTGGACTACCCGGGCTTCGAAGGCCTGGCCCCGCCGGACATGGAGACCTATTCCAAGGCGCTCAACGCCGCGCAGTACCCGCTGTCCGTGCTGGCGGTAACCGAGCATGCCGCGCAGCTGTACCGCAAGGGCATCTATGGCAACACCATGACCAGCAACCCGCGTGCGCTGGACGTGGCCTGCGCCACCCTGGCCCAGCTGACCCCGCAGGTGCGTGCCAACATTGCCGAACGCGGTGCCGAGGCCGTGCGTAAGCTGGAACAGCTGAAGAACGAGCTGGGCGGGCTGATCACCAAGGTGCAGGGCACCGGCCTGCTGTTCTCCTGCGAGCTGGCCCCGCAGTTCAAGTGCTACGGCGCCAATTCCACCGAGGAATGGCTGCGCCAGCACGGCATCAACGTGATCCACGGTGGCGAGAACTCGCTGCGCTTCACCCCGCACTTCGGCATGGACAGCGAAGAGCTGGACCTGCTGGTGGGCATGGTCGGCCGCGCCCTGCGTGAAGGCCCGCGCCGCGAGCAGGCGGCGGCGGCGTAAACCCCCGCTTCGGTAGAGCCGAAGGCAGCGGCAGGAGCCGCTGCCAACGTCGCTGGCGACGGCCCGAAGGGTGCCGGACAGGACGACCGGCATAGACCATGCTCGGCTGGCGCCTTTGCCGCGATCTGAACGAAGAGCAGCCGAGCGCGGCTCGGCTCTACAGAAGGCCTCTCAAGGCCTCATAATCCTTGGGCACCCCGTCCCTGACCGCCCTGCGGTCGGCGACGGGGCGTTTTCGTTTCCGGCCAAGAGACAGGAAGATCCATGAAATCGATCTGTGTGTACTGTGGTTCCAACGCTGGCAGCAAGCCGGCCTATACCGAACGCGCCATTGCACTGGGCGACCGCATCGCCCGCGACGGCCTGCGCCTGGTGTATGGCGGGGGCAACGTCGGCCTGATGGGAACCGTGGCCAATGCCGTGCTTGCCGCTGGCGGCGAAGTGACCGGCGTGATCCCGCGTCAGCTGGCCGACTGGGAAGTGGCCCACCGCGGCCTGACCGAACTGGAGATCGTCGGTTCGATGCATGAGCGCAAGTCGCGCATGTTCGACCTCGCCGATGGCTTCGTCACCCTGCCCGGCGGCTTCGGCACCATGGAAGAGATCTTCGAGATGCTGACCTGGCGCCAGCTGGGCATCGGCAACAAGCCGTGCGCGTTCCTCGATGTGGAAGGCTTCTACGCCCCGCTGATCGGCATGATCGATCGCATGGTGGAAGAGCGCTTCCTGCACCCGGACCAGCGCCAGGACCTGTGGTACGGCTCGGACATCGAAGCGATGCTGGAGTGGATGAAGAACTACCAGCCGGCCCAGGCCTCGAAGTGGATCGACGAGAAGCGCCGGGCCGCCCTGCGTTGATGCAGCCGCACGCGGTGGCTCAGGCCGCCGCGTGCGACCACGGGGCAGGCCGCCCCAGCAGATAGCCTTGGCCGTAATCGCAGCCCAGTTCGCGCAGGGTCTGCCGCTGCGCCTCGGTCTCGATGCCTTCACCGATGGTCTCGATGCCCAGCGTGCGCGCCAGCGACAGTACGCCTTCGACCAGCGCGCGCGTGCTCTGCACTTCCGGTCCATGCAGGCCGGCGATGAAGCTCTGGTCGATCTTCAGCGTACTGATCGGGAAACGGTGCAGGTAGGACAGCGCGGAGAAGCCGGTACCGAAATCGTCCAGCTGCACCTGGATGCCGCGCTCGCGCAGCCCCTGCAGGATGCGCAGCGTGTGCGGGCCATCGTCCAGCAGCGCCACCTCGGTGATCTCCAGGCGCAGCCGGCACGGATCGGCACCGCAGCTGTCGAGCAGGCCGAACAGGCGGTCACTGAATTCGGCGGAGCGGAAATGCCGGGGTGAGACGTTCACCGAGACGTAGCCTTCGCCCCCCTGCGCCAACCCTGCAATGACCTGCTCGTAGATCAGCCAGTCGACCTGTTCGATCAGGCCGCTCTCTTCACCCAGCTCCAGGAACGCGCCCGGCAGCAGCAGGCCGCGGCGCTCATGCTGCCAGCGCAGCAGCGCCTCGTGGCCCACCACCTCGCCATCGGACAGGCGCACGATCGGCTGGTAGAACGGCACGAAATCGCGGTGGTTGATCGCACGACGCAGGTCGGCCTCCAGGTCGAGGCTGCGCATGGCCTGCTCGCGCATGTCTTCGTCGAAGATCGCGCAGCGGTCATGACCCTGCGCCTTGGCCCGGTACATGGCCGCGTCGGCGTCGCGCAGCAGCTCTTCGCCGGTGCGGTAGCGCGGGTTCCACAGGGCGATGCCCAGGCTGCCGGACGGGAACAGTTCGCGCCCGGCGATCCACATCGATTCCTGCAGCGCCAGCAGCAGGCGCTGGCCAAAGTCCAGCGCCTGTGCCAGGCCCTGCGGGCATTGCAGCAGCACCGCGAATTCATCACCGCCCAGCCGCGCCACAACGTCCTCGGCGCCAGCCATCGATACGATGCGCTTGGCCACTTCCACCAGCATGCGGTCACCGGCAGCGTGGCCGATACTGTCGTTGACCAGCTTGAAGCGGTCCAGGTCGAGGAACAGCACAGCGAACACCGGCCCACCATCACGCTTGGCCAGCGCCAGCGAATCCTGCAGGCGATCAAGCAAATGCAGGCGGTTGGGCAGGCCGGTCAGCGCATCGTGCATGGCCTGATGGGTCAGGCGTTGCTCGGCCCGCAGGCGTTCACCAATCTGCCCGAGCAACTTCTCGTTGACCTCGGCCAGCTCGCGGGTACGTTCTTCCACGCGCTTTTCCAGTTCGGCATGCGCCGAACGCAGCCGCTGCTGGTCGCGCTGACGGGCCAGGCCGGTACCGATGTTCTGTGCGACGAAGGTCAGCAGGCGCTGGTCATGCACGCTGAAAATGCTGTTCTCGCTGTAGCTCTGCACCACGATCGCGCCGACCACTTCGTCGTCGCGCAGCAGTGGTACGCCCAGCCAGCAGTGCGAACGCGCACCGGATTCACGCACTTCGCCACTGGCCAGCAGTGCATCGATCTGCGCGCGCGAGGCCAGCAGCGGGCGCCGGTTGCGCACCACGTATTCGGTCAGGCCCCGGCTGAAGGGCCGTGGCGCGCGGCTGGCATTGTGCTCGTCCACCGAATACACGAAATCCAGGCCGTTGCCGGCCGGGTTGACCAGGGCGATGTAGAAATTGCGTGCGTCGAGCAGGCGCCCAACCACGCCATGCACCTGTCCGTAGAACTGGGCCAGGCTGTCGGCCGACATCGCCATCTCGGCAATGTTGTAGAGCGCGGTCTGCAGCTGTTCGGCGCGACGCCGCTCGGTTACTTCGTCCTGCAGGCTGTGGTTGGCGCGCTGCAGTTCCTGGGTACGCCGCTCTACCTGCTGCTCCAGCCGCACCTGCGCCTGGCGCCGGTCCATCGCGGTCTGCACATGCTGCGCAACGAAACCCAGCAATGCGCGCTCGGCCTCGCCATAGCGGGCCGCCTGTTCATAGCTCTGAACCACGATGGCACCGCATACACGGCCATCGCGCAGCATCGGCACGCCCAGCCAGTCCAGGCTTTCCGGCCCACGCTGCGGGTCGTGCTCCTGTTCCATCACCTGCGCCAGCAGTTTGCGCGAGGGACCACTGAGCGGTTTGCCATGGCGCAGCAGCGCCACGGTCAGGCTGCGCGGCATCTCGCTGGCGTCATGGCTCTGCGTGGGATCGGCGACGAAGTCATCGACCTGATCGGCGAAGTACAGGAACCGGATCTGGTCGCGCACATCGTCGTATTCCACGATGTAGCAGTTCTCGGCATACATCAGCGTGCCCAGCACACCATGCACGTGGCGCAGCATCTCGGGCATTTCAAGGTCGGCACCGGCCAGGTCTGCAATCTGGAACAGGGCCTGCTGCAACCGCTCGGCCTCTTCCAGTGCCTTGATCTGGCCGGCCTGGCGGCCGCGCTGCAGCGCCAGCTCCATCGCCTGCCGGGCAACGCCCCACCATGCCGGCGAAGGCACTGCGCCTTCGACCGACAACAGCAGGCGCGCACCATCATGTTCCCAGCCGTGCTGGCCATCGCCCGCGCCGGGTGCCGCCGCATCACCTCCGGCAGCCGCTGTCGGCCAGCCCCCCTGGCCACGACCGAGCTGCGGGTCGTCCCAGCCGACGCGGACCACGGCCGTTTCCGGCAAAAGCGCATGCAACGCGCGCACCAGCGCCGTGCTCAGCACGGCCTCGTGTGGTGGCTCTTCCGCCGGTTCAGCATGCGTGGACAAATGACAATCTCTTGGCGCCGTCGGTGCGTCGCCTCCCCTGAGCCGCCGAGCATAGCGCGCCACCCGGGGGGCAATGGAAGCCCGTAAACCCCGAATCGTGCGCCCGTACGTTTTTCCTGCTGTCCGTAGCCCCTTCCGAGCCATGACCCTCGCCCTGCCCGCCCCCGCCACCGGCTATGCGCCATCGCCTGCAGGCCTTACCCTGTGCGCCGTGGAAGCCAGCGCACTGCCAACCGATGAAGCCTTGATGCTGGCCTGGGCCGGTGGCGACCTGCGCGCATTCGAAAGCCTGTATGCGCGCCATCGCAAGCGCCTGTTCGGCTTCCTGCTGCGGCAACTGCGCGACAACGCGCTGGCCGAGGAGATCTTCCAGGACGTCTGGCAGCGGGTGATCAGCGCCCGCGCCGGCTGGCAGCCCGAGGCGGCGTTCAGCACTTGGTTGTTCCGCATTGCGCACAACCGCCTGAATGACCATTGGCGTGCCGCCCGTCATCGCCCCGCCGCGCCGGCCGACGCCGATCTGCGCCTGGCCGCGATCGAGGATGGGCAGACCCCGGAAGGTGAGCTTTCCGAATTCGAACAACGTCGCCGCATCCAGCTGGCGATGGAACAACTGCCGCCGGAGCAGCGCGAAGTGCTGCAGCTGCGGCTGGATCAGGAACTGAGCCTGGAGGAGATCGGCCAGATCACCGGCGTAGGCCGGGAAACCGTGAAATCGCGGCTGCGCTATGCGATGGACAAGCTGCGTGCGGGATTGAACGCATGAACCGAGACGAACCGCTGACGCCGGAAGAACGCGAGCTGTCCCGCCTGCTCGGCCGTCGCGCCGATCAGGCACCGCCCGCCGCACTGGACGCCGCCATCCTGGCCGCGGCCCGCGCTGCCGTGGACGCTCCGGCTGCCGATGCGGTCGCCTCTCCCGAGGCGCCGCCCACGCAGCGCGCACGCCCGCGTTGGCCGGCGGTGTTCGGCATCGCCGCCTCGATGGTGTTCGCCATTGGCATCGCCTGGCAGCTGCGTCCGGAACCGCCGCCGGTTCCGGCCGGTGAGGCCGCTGTTGCTGCGGCACCGGCTGCTGCAGAAGACGTTGCGGCTGCCGATCAGGCCGCTGACAGCAGTGCGGCCGACAGCGCGGTGGCGGCTGCGGAACCGGCCGCTACGCCCGCAGCGCCCGAGGCAGGCCCTGTTGCCGCTGCCCCGGCACCGGCACCGGTCATCGCGCGCACGCGCAAGCCTGCGCCGGCCGAGTCCGCTGACGCGCCGGCCCAGGCTGCACGATCGATGGCTGCAGATGCCGCCGCCGATACCTCCTTTGCGGCCCTTCCGCCCGCTCCGGCCGCAGCGCCGGCAGCGGCGCCGCCTGCGCCACCGGCACCCGCCGCCTACTCGGCACCGGCACCGGCATTCGCGCCGGTAGCGTCCGGGGCGCTGAAAGCACGCACGGCCGCAGCACCGGCAGCGAATGCCGCCGAAGTCGAGCGGGCGCAGGCGCTGGACCGGGTAGAAATCACCTCGATGAAGCGTGAGGCTCCCAGCCGTTCCGCACCAGGCATCATGCGCCGCAGCACCGATGCGGGCCTGAGCGCGGACGCCGTGCAGGCCGAGGTGGACGCCGACGCACGACTGCCGCGTCGGCAGTGGCTGCAGAAAATCCGTACACGACGCGACGACGGCCAGCGCGATCTGGCCCGTGCCAGCCTGGAGCGTTACATGCAGCAGTACCCGGAAGCGCGCCTGCCACGCGACCTGCGCCCACTGCTGGACGACTGAAGCGGACGGGAATACCCGGCAACCCCGTAGAATGGCGGGAATGCTCGATACTCTCGCCCAGCCGGTCAGCCACACGCTGGAAGTCAAACACAGCCGTTTCATCGCCCATGCCGCGCCGATCGAAGGCGCCGCAGCGGCCATGGCGTTCCTGCAGCAGGTCGCGGTGGCCGATGCCACCCACAACTGCTGGGCCTACCGGCACGGGCAGGACTATCGCTCCAGCGACGATGGCGAGCCGGCCGGCACGGCTGGACGTCCGATCCTGGCGGCGATCGACGGCCAGGGTTTCGACCGGGTGATGGTGGTGGTGACCCGCTGGTTCGGCGGTATCAAGCTCGGCGCCGGTGGCCTTGTACGCGCCTACGGTGGCGCCGCCGCCGAGTGCCTGCGTACCGCGCCGCGCCTACCGCTGCTAGTGATGGCCCGGCTGCAGCTGCTGGCCGGCTTCGAGGATCTGGGTACCCTGCACGCCACCCTGCCCGCCTTCGGTGCCGAAAAGCGCGATGAACAGTTCGATGCCCATGGCGTGTGCCTGCGGATCGAATTGCCTGCCGATCAGGTCGACGCATTGAAAATCCGCCTGCGCGACGCCACCCGTGACCGTATCCGCATAGAAGACGACGACCAGGATGACTGACAAGGACGACGCCCCCGCTTCGACCCCGCCGCTGCGGCGCCTCGGCAGCCTGCGCACGCTGTGGCCATTCGTGCGCCGCCATAGCGGGCTGTTCACCGCCTGGCTGCTGGCCCTGGCGGTGTCTTCGGCCGCCACGCTGAGCCTGCCGCCGGCGGTGAAGCAGATGATCGATCATGGTTTCAGCAGTGGCGGCCAGATCAACCGCGCCTTCGCCCTGCTGATGCTGGTGGCGGTCGTGATGGCGTTGGGCACGGCCGCGCGTTTCTACTTCGTGTCGCTGCTCGGCGAAAAAGTCGTGGCCGACCTGCGCAGCCAGCTGTATGCCCACCTGATCCAGCTGGGCGCCGGCTTCCACGACCGCAGCCGCAGCGGCGAACTGGTCTCGCGCCTGACCGCGGACACCGAACTGCTGCGCAGCGTGGTCGGCTCGACCATGTCCGTAGCATTGCGCAGCACGGTCACTGTCATCGGCAGCCTGGCGATGCTGTTCGTCACCAGCCCGCGGCTGGCCGCATGGTCGCTGCTCGGCATTCCACTGGCGGTGCTGCCGATCATCATCGGTGCGCGCAAGCTGCGCACGGTCGCGCGCAACAGCCAGGACCGCATCGCCGATGCCAACAGCCTGGCCAGCGAGACGCTGGGCGCGGTGCGCACGGTGCAGGCACATGCACGCGAACCATACGAACGCGGTCGCTTCGACAAGGCGCTCGGTGACGCCATCGGCGCCGCCCGCCGCCGCATCGGTGCACAGTCGCTGGTCACCGCCAGCGCCATCCTGCTGGTGTTCGGCGCCATCGTCGGTGTGCTGTGGCTGGGCGCGCACGACGTCATCGACGGCCGCCTCAGCGCCGGCACGCTGGGTCAGTTCGTGCTGTATGCCTTGATCGGCGGCGGCTCGGTGGGCGCCCTGGCCGAAGTATGGAACGAGCTGCAGCGCGCGGCCGGCGGCATGGGCCGCATCGGCGAACTGCTGCAGGAAGACATCGAGATCCGCGCACCGGCACAGCCGCATGCACTGCCGCAGCCGCTGCGTGGCGAAATCCAGTTCAACGACGTGGTGTTCCACTACCCGCAGCGACCGGACCAGGCCGCACTGGACCACTTCAACCTGCATGTGCGCCCCGGCGAGACCGTAGCGCTGGTGGGTCCGTCAGGGGCGGGCAAGAGCACGGTGCTTTCGATGCTGCTGCGCTTCCATGACCCGGCCAGCGGCCGCATCGACGTGGACGGCATCGACGTGCGCCAGGTCGACCCGGCCGAGCTGCGTGCGCAGCTGGCGCTGGTGCCACAGCAGCCTACGCTGTTCGCTGCCAGTGCCCGCGACAACATCCGCTATGGCCGCCTGCAGGCCAGCGACGCCGAGGTCGAGGATGCCGCACGAGCGGCCGAGGCCGACGGTTTCCTGCGCGCGTTGCCGCAGGGCTATGACAGCGAGCTGGGTGAGCGCGGTGCCCGCCTGTCCGGTGGGCAGCAGCAGCGTGTGGCGATTGCCCGTGCGCTGCTGAAGGATGCGCCGATCCTGCTGCTGGATGAAGCCACCAGCGCGCTGGATGCACAGAGCGAACACAGCGTGCAGCAGGCATTGGAACGGTTGATGGCGGGTCGCACCACGCTGGTCATCGCCCACCGCCTGGCCACCGTGCTCAAGGCCGACCGCATCGTGGTGATGGACCAGGGCCGCATCGTCGCCGAGGGCACGCACGCACAGCTGCTGGCCGAAGACGGACTGTACGCTGAACTGGCACGCCTGCAGTTCATCGATTGATGACGTCCGGCTAACATCGGCGCGGCCAAGCTGGCCGCGCAAATGCAGCATCCGCTGAAGGAGGTGCACGATGTCGTTCCGTCAGTTCCCCGCCGTCGACAGCAACGGCGAAAGTCACATCATCATCGAGTTCAAGCCCGAGGCGAATGGCAGCGGGCACCATTCCGAAGCCACGCCGCGCTACGAGCTGGATGATGGGCGGCCGCTGGTGCGCGATGGCCGCGAGTTCACCACCAGTGGCGGCGAGTTGAGGTTGACGATCTGAGGTTCGCCGGGAATGGCCCGGCGCTACCGGATTTCATTCCGCCCCGCTCTGGTGGGTGTCGACCTTGGTCGACATGCTTTTTGCCAAAGGCGGTCGAGCATGGCTCGACGCTACAAAAAAGCATGGTCAATTTTTCACCAAGCATCTTGACAGCCTTGGCTGCCAAGGGCTGCGCGCGGTTATCCACACCTTTGCTCAGAAACCATCCACATCGCCTGTGGATGAATTCAGCCCAGCACCCGTCCGATGCCGGTGGCGTCCACCTCGGCCGCCGCCCGGGTGATCGCCGCCGGATCGCTGCCGGCCACGAATCCGATACGGAAATGCACTTCGCCGCCAGGCGTTCGCGAAGAATGGATCGACGCCAGGCTGATGCGGTGCTGCTCGAACACGTTCAGCAGTTCACGCAACGACCCCGGCCGGTCTTCCGGCAGGTGCACTGACAACGCATTGCGCTCGGTCAGGTCAGCCAGCAGATAGCCCACGCGTTCGAATGTGTAATTGCCGTCCGCCAGCGCCTGCTCGCCGAAGGCAGTGCGATTGGCCGACAGCAGCTGCTCCCGGAATGCAGCACGTGCACCGTCGTCACCCTGACCGACCTGCGCCTGCAGGGACTGCAGCTGGCCGACCAGCCGCTCCAGCATCGGCGCTACGTATGGGTTGCCGAACTGGATGTCTTCGTAGATCGCCGGGTTGAGCGACAGGATGCGCGAGATGATCGCCGTATCCAGCTCGAACGATGCCGACCGATACGGCATCATCGCGGCCAGATGGCCCAGCTGCGGCTGGTACTGGCGCAGCACGCCGGCCTGGGCCAGGTGAGTGGCATGCACCATCGCCTGTACCAGCGCCATCATCTGGTCGTGGTGCTGCGGCGTGGCGCGCACGCACTCAGCCTGCAACGCCGTGCACAGTGTATCGGCCCACGGCTGCCAGTGCTGCAGCCGCGCTTCGCAGACCACCATCACCCGGCCCTTCAAGGTCGGCGCCTTGGGCGGAGCGGTCATCGGGTGCAGGCCGACCACTTCGGCTTGAGAGGCCAACATCGCCTGGACCGGCGCTTCCTTCACCGAGGTCACGTCCAGCCACAGTCGGTCGCGTTCACGGCCTGCGGACTGCCGCACGTACTCGGCGATCAACGCGGGCGTGTGCCGGATCGGCGCCGAGAACACCAGCACGTCGGCCTGCGCCAGCAGCTCTTCCGGCGTATGCGAGTCCGGATCGGCCGGATCGTGGCCGATCACCTTCAGCTGCATGTGCTGCTGGAAGAAGCGGGTCAACCAGCGCCCGTAGGCGCCGGCACTGCCGATGATGCCGACCGTGCGCGGCGTACGTTCGAGCAGGCCGCTCATGCCACGCGTTCGGCGCGGAAGCGCGACCCTTCGGCCAGCGCGGCAGGCGCTGCAGCAATCACGTCGAACTCTTCGAAGCCGTTGTCCAGGGTCGCCTCCAGCGCCGCGTGGGTGCCGGCAATCGCACGCGAGATCGCCTGCTGCATCGATTCGCCGCGCAGCAGGAACGACACCACCAGCGACATCAGCACATCGCCGGTACCGGCCACGTCCACCGGCAGCAGCGGCGAGGTCCAGCGCCAGGTCTCCTCGCGGCCAACGGCCAGGGTCACCAGTTCACCCGGGGTGCCGCCTACGCTGTGCGCGATCACCCAGTGCGGGCCACGATCCAGCAGCGTGCGTGCGGCGGCGATGGCATCGGCCTCGGCGAGCGCCGGCATGCCGGTCAGGCGATTCAGTTCAAAGGCGTTCGGGGTCACCAGCCAGGCATGCGGCAACAACCGCTCGGCGAAGATCGCTTCCAGGCCCGGTTCCACGTAGGGGCCGGTGTGAGTATCACCGATCACCGGATCCAGGCAGTAACGCAGCTGCGGGCAGGCCGGCAGGATGTCGTCCAGCCAGTCGGCGAAGGCGGCACCATTGGCCGTGCTGCCAAAGTAGCCGGAGACGAGCATCCTCGCCCGCTGCGGCAGGCCACGCTCGTGGGTGCCCCGCAACAGATCGGCGAACCAGTCGGCGGGCAGCACGCGACCGCGGGTGGTGTCGTAGAACGGCGCGTTGCTCAGCAGCACGGTCGGAATTTCGGCTACGCGCACGCCGAGCGCGCGCATCGGCGGTACGGCGGCGCTGTTGCCGGCATGGCCGTAGACAAGTTGCGACTGGACCGAGATGACATCGATCGGCGACGGGCCGTCGGGCCGCTGGCGGCGGCCGTGGACCAGGTGGTTATCAAGGGATTCGCTCATGGCCGCATTCTACGCCCAAGGGGGTTTTCGGCAGGGCTTGCAGCCCTGCACCTGCCGAAGCTGCAAGCAACGGCAACGGCAACGGCAACGGCAAAAGGGAGCTATCCGTGGGGTGGCGGGGCGGTGTCGGAGTGCGGGGACGCCGCAAGTACGTCCGTGTCGGCTTGGCAGCCGCTTGCTCGTGTGCGCTGTCCTGCGCACACGGCAAGACCAGGGTTGGGCGTC
>NZ_JBQEMR010000055.1:0-20771 GCF_052045015.1 Stenotrophomonas sp. 22692 | reverse complement strand
GCGCCATGGATGGCGCCATCGAGCCCCCAGGGACGGGTTTACGGCGTGTCCTGCGCAGCCCATCCCGACCGGCCCACTCCGATAAAGCTGCTTTTGGCGACCCACCCCCAGCCACGAGGGGCCCCGCCGTTGGCTGGAACCCATCATTCCACCGCGGAATTGGCGCCCGGGCCCCGCTGGGCCTACCATCGGCGGTCCCCACCCCCACCGCCCCTTCCATGTCCGCTCCCGCTTCCGCCGCACCGCGTCGCTGGTTCGTCTCCGGCGACTTCAACGGCTTCTTCGGCCTGGTCGTCGACAACCTCTCCATCCTCGGCTTCATCGCCATGGCCCTGGTCGGGATCTTCCAGTTCCCCGCCGACGTGGTGTTCGGCCGCATGTTCCCCGGCACCGCCTTCGGCGTGCTGGTCGGCAACCTGCTGTACACCCTGATGGCGCGCCGGCTGGCCGCACGTACCGGCCGCGACGATGTCACCGCCATGCCGCTGGGCCTGGATGCGCCGACCAGCATCGGCATGGCGCTGCTGGTGCTCGGCCCGGCCTTCCTCGCCTTCAAGCAGCAGGGCATGGACCCGCACGCAGCGGGCATCGCCACCTGGCAGCTGGGCATGGCCGCGCTGGTCATCATGGGCGTGCTCAAGTTCGTGCTGTCGTTCTTCGGCGAAGCGGTCACCCGCGCGCTGCCACGTGCGGCGCTGCTGGGTTCCATTGCCGGCATCGCGCTGGTGCTGATGGGCCTGCTGCCACTGCTGGAAACGCTGCGCTCGCCGCTGGTCGGCTTCACCACGCTGGGCCTGCTGCTGTATGTGCTGATCGCCAAGGGCAAGCTGCCGGTGCGTGGCCCCGGCGTGCTGCTGGCCTTCGTGTTCGGCACCGTGCTGTATTACGGCCTGGGCGTGGCCGGACTGGGTGCACCGGGCTTCCATGTGCCGGAATGGGTGCCACCGCAGGTGGTGCTGCCGCTGCCGACGCTGGGCTTCCTTGAAGGCCTGCCCACGGCGATGACCTACCTGCCGTTGCTGCTGCCGTTCGGCCTGCTGATGGTGGTCGGTGGCATCAACGTCTCCGAGAGCGCACGTGCGGCCGGCGATGACTATCGCACCCGTGACATCCTGCTGGTGGAAGCGGTGGCGACGCTGGTGGCCGGTGTCTGCGGCGGCGTTGCGCAGACCACGCCGTACATCGGCCAGCCGGCCTACAAGCACATGGGCGCACGCAGCGGCTATACGCTGCTGACCGGCCTGTTCGTCGGCATCGGCGGCATGCTCGGCATCATTTCCGGGCTGGTGCAGTGGCTGCCGCTGGCGGTGCTGGCACCGATCATCGTGTACGTGGCCATCGACATCACCACGCAGGCCTTCCAGGCCACGCCACGTCACCACACCGGTGCGATGGTGTTCGGTTTCCTGCCGTCCGTGGCCTACCTGCTGGCGATCAAGGCACCCGGCTGGATCGCCCCGGACCAGCTGCCGCAGTTGCTGACCAAGCTCGACGGCCACGGCCTGCCCGAGCTGGCGGTGATCTTCACCCTCGGCAATGGCTTCATCATCACCTCGATGCTGTGGATCTCGGCGGTGGCGGCGATGGTCGATGGACGCCTGCGCCGCGCCTGCGGTTTCCTGCTTGTGGCGGCGGTGCTGACCCTGTTCGGCCTGATCCACTCGGTGGACCCGCGCGGTGGCATCTACCTGCCGTGGGATCTGGAAGGCCTGGCGCGCATCATCAGCTGGCAGTTCGCAGGCGCGTATGTGGCACTGGCGGTACTGCTGGGGTTGCTGTCGCTGCAGAAGCAGGCGGTGAAGCCGCTGGGTGACGGCACCGATCATTGACCGGGGGACGCCGGGCATGGCCCGGCGCTACCGTTCGGCGTCCAGCTCCGGGTAATGGCGGAAAATGCCATTCGTGTTGAACGCCAGCCGCCGTTCCGAGCGCAGGTAGGCGGCGATGTTCGGCCGCTTCGCCACCCGCTCCTGCAGTGCACGCAGCAGGGGTAGGGTGGGGCCGAGTGCCTGCATGCGGCGCGGGAACATGTAGTCCAGCCCGCTCAGCAGCTGGAACAGCGACAGATCCACATAGGAATGCTCGCGCAATGCATGTCGGCCTCCGTTGGCGGCCAGCACCTGTTCGAAGTAACCAAGGAACTTCGGCAACCGTTCGCCGCGCAGCGACGTGGCCCGGGCCTTGGCTTCGGTCTTCTGCTCTTCGTAGTACTTCGATGCGGCGATCGGATGGTGGGTGTCATGTACCTCTGCCACCAGGTCGGCGATGGTCAGCTGCAACTGCAGTGCCTGCATCCGCCGCGAGGCCGCTTGCGGCACCAGGTCCAACGTCGGGCCGAGAAAATCCAGGATGGCCGCGACCTGCGCGATGACCTGTCGCCCGGCCTTCAGGAACGGCGGTGCGAAGGGCTGCGCACCTTCGCTGCCACCGTCGAGGAACGTCTGCATCACTGCATCGCCGTGCACCCGCGCCATGTCGATGTAATCGGCGCCGGCATCTTCCAGCGCCAGGCGCACGAACTCGCCACGGCCCTGGATGCCAGTCCAGTAATACAGCGCGTACTGCATGGCAGTGCCTCCACAGGACAAGACCCACAGCCTCGCGCGTGGCGTGCAAAGCAGGCGTGAGCGCGGCTCTGCTGCAGGTCCGAACCCGAACGGCAGCGGAACAGGTGGGGAACCCGCTGGAATCGGTGGGGTCACACCCTCTCCATGCGTGTGAAACGAGGTGCTGCATCATGCAGAGTGGAAAGGCGGTATGGCCCTGGGTGTTGGGTGTGGTGGTGATCGGTGGCGCGGGCGGTTGGTTGTTCCGCGATCAGCTGAAGCGCCTGGCAGACGGTGTCTCGGTGCCGGTGCAATCAACCCCCGCCAGTACCAGTGCACCGCCACAACCACAGGCGGCCGCAGAACCCGCGCCAGCGCCACCGCCGATCAAGCATCCGCTGGATACCGAGGTCGCAGCCGATCCGGCGCTGCCGAAGCTGGCTGACAGCGATGCCGCTGCCTGGGGCGCACTGAGCCAGCTGTTCCAGGGCGAGGGCCCGCTGACCCTGTTGCTGCGCGATCACCTGATCCAGCGCCTGGTCACCCTGGTCGACAACCTGGACAAGCCCAGCGTGCCGCCCACTGCCCTGGCCGCACGGCCGCTGCCGGGCAGTCTGCAGGTCGAGCCCGCTGAGGGCGGCGAGCGGATCGCTGCCAGCAACGGGGCACGCTATGCGCCCTATGTGCAGGCATTCACCGCGCTGGACCCGGCGGCGACGGCTGCCGCCTACAAGCGCTTCTATCCCCTGATCCAGCAGGCCTATGTGGACCTGGGCCGACCCGACGGATATTTCAATGATCGCCTGGTCGCGGTGATCGACCATCTGCTGGAGACCCCGGAACTGGCCCAGGCGCCGCTGGTGCAGCGCGATGAGCGCGGCCGTTACCGCTTCGTCGATCCCACCCTGCAGTCGCGATCGATCAGCCAGAAGGCGCTGCTGCGCATGGATCCAGCGCAGGCACGGGCGGTCAAGCAGCAGCTGCGGGCGATCCGCACCGCGATCACCCGCTGAACCCGTCCACCGCGCGGAACTGATCCGGATCAACGCGCCGACCACACCCGTTCCGGCATGCTGGCCCCAGGCTGACTGGCCTCGGGGTGCAGTCGCAGTCACCCTTGAAACGGGGTGGGGCAACCGCATCTTTTCAGCATCGCCGGCGCGGGCCGGCCCTGATGACCGATGAGGATTCGCAATGCGGATGGACAAGCTCACCTCGCGTTTCCAGCAGGCGCTGGCAGACGCACAGTCGCTGGCCGTGGGCCGCGACAACAGCATCATCGAACCGGTTCACCTGTTCAGCGCGCTGCTGGACCAGCAGGGTGGCAGCACGCGCCCGTTGCTGGCCCAGGCCGGGGTGAACGTGCCGGTGCTGCGCGAGCGCCTGACCGAGGCGCTGGATGCGCTGCCCAAGGTGTCCGGCCAGGCCGGCAACGTTTCGATGGGCAATGACCTCGGCCGCCTGCTCAATCACACTGACAAGCTGGCCCAGCAGAACGGCGATGCCTTCATTGCCAGCGAGTGGTTCGTGCTGGCCGCGCTGGAAGACAACGGCACGCTGGGCATGGCGCTGCGCGCCGCCGGTGCCGACAAGACCCGCCTGCAGGCTGCCATCGACAAGCTGCGTGGCGGCGAGAACGTGCAGTCGGAAAATGCCGAGGAACAGCGGCAGGCGCTGGAGAAGTACACCATCGACCTGACCGCGCGTGCCGAGAGCGGCAAGCTCGATCCGGTGATCGGCCGTGACGAGGAGATCCGTCGCACCATCCAGGTGCTGCAGCGCCGGACCAAGAACAATCCGGTGCTGATCGGCGAACCCGGCGTGGGCAAGACCGCGATCGTGGAAGGCCTGGCTCAGCGCATCATCAACGACGAAGTGCCCGAAGGCCTGCGCGGCAAGCGTGTGCTGTCGCTGGACATGGGCGCGCTGATCGCCGGCGCCAAGTTCCGCGGTGAATTCGAGGAGCGCCTGAAGGGCGTGCTCAACGACCTGGCCAAGAACGAAGGCCAGATCATCCTGTTCATCGACGAGCTGCACACCATGGTCGGCGCCGGCAAGGCTGATGGCGCGATGGATGCCGGCAACATGCTGAAGCCGGCGCTGGCACGCGGCGAGCTGCACTGCATCGGTGCGACCACGCTGGACGAATACCGCAAGTACATCGAGAAGGACGCTGCGCTGGAGCGCCGCTTCCAGAAGGTGTTCGTCGGCGAACCCACGGTGGAGGACACCATCGCGATCCTGCGCGGGCTGAAGGAAAAGTACGCCGTGCACCACGGCGTGGAAATCACCGACCCGGCCATCGTGGCTGCCGCCACGCTGTCCAACCGCTACATCACCGACCGCCAGCTGCCGGACAAGGCCATCGACCTGATGGACGAAGCCGCCTCACGCCTGCGCATGGAGATCGACTCCAAGCCGGAGGAGCTGGATCGCCTGGAACGCCGGGTGATCCAGCTGAAGATCCAGCGCGAGATGCTGAAGAAGGAAAAGGACGAAGCCTCGCGGCAGCGCCTGGCCGACCTGGAGAACGATATCGACGGGCTGGAGCGCGAGTTCTCCGACCTCAATGAAATCTGGAAGTCGGAGAAGGCTGCGCTGCAGGGCGCCACCAAGATCAAGGAACAGGTCGAGCAGGCCAAGCTGGAGCTGGAAGCTGCGCAGCGCCGCCAGGATTTCGCCAAGATGAGCGAAATCCAGTACGGCCTGTTGCCGCAACTGGAAAAGCAGCTGGCCGCCGCGCAGGAAGCCGAGCACAAGGACTTCAAGCTGGTACAGGACCGCGTGACCGATGAGGAGATCGCCGAGGTCGTTTCGCGCTGGACCGGCATCCCGGTCAACAAGATGCTCGAAGGCGAGCGCGACAAGCTGCTGCGCATGGAAGAAGTGCTGCACAACCGTGTGGTCGGCCAGGAAGAGGCGATCAAGGTCGTCTCCGATGCGGTACGCCGCTCGCGTGCCGGCCTGTCCGATCCGAATCGTCCGGCCGGCTCGTTCCTGTTCCTCGGCCCGACCGGCGTCGGCAAGACCGAGCTGTGCAAGTCGCTGGCCGAGTTCCTGTTCGACAGTGCCGACGCGATGATCCGCATCGACATGAGCGAGTTCATGGAGAAGCACAGCGTCGCCCGCCTGATCGGTGCGCCCCCGGGCTACGTCGGCTACGAGGAAGGCGGTTACCTGACCGAGGCCGTGCGTCGTCGCCCGTATTCGCTGATCCTGCTCGATGAGGTGGAGAAGGCGCATCCGGATGTGTTCAACATCCTGCTGCAGGTGCTGGACGATGGCCGCCTGACCGATGGCCAGGGCCGCACCGTGGACTTCCGCAACACCGTCATCGTGATGACTTCGAACCTGGGCTCGCACCAGATCCAGGACATGAGCACCGACGACAGCCCGGAGGCCTACACGCAGATGAAGGCGGCGGTGATGGGCGTGGTGCAGGCACACTTCCGCCCGGAATTCATCAACCGCCTGGACGACATCGTGGTGTTCCACCCGCTGGACAAGCAGCAGATCAAGCAGATCGCGCGCATCCAGATGCGTGGGCTGGAGAAGCGCCTGGCCGAGCGTGGCCTGAAGCTGATGGTGTCCGACGCAGCATTCGAGCTGCTCGGCAACGTTGGCTTCGATCCGGTGTATGGCGCGCGTCCGTTGAAGCGTGCGATCCAGGCACAGCTGGAAAATCCGCTGGCGCAGAAGATCCTCTCCGGTGCCTTCGTCAACGGCGACACCATCGAAGTCGGCAACGACGGCGGTCACCTGGTGTTCGCCAGGGCGTGAATCATGCGGGGCGCTGCCTGATCGCAGCGCCCCGTTTCCTGCGAAGTACGCCGGGCCATGCCCGGCGCTCACTCAGAAGCGGTGGGTATAACCGCTCATCAAGCCGAACTGGTTCGCCTTCTGCACGATCGGGCTGTCGGCGGCATCGCCAAGCAGGCGCGTGCCTTCGGCCGAGATGTACCAGTTGCCGTTGCGGCCCACGCGGTGGCTCCACTTCAGGCCGAGACCGGCGCTGACCAGGCCGGCCTTCGGCTTGTGCTGGGCAAAGCCGGTGCGCGCCGCCTGTTCCGGACTGACGCCGTACCAGGTCTGCATGTAACCCCGGTTGCCGTAGTCGGTGGAAACACTGCCGCTGACCACGCCACCGGCCAGGTCGAACAGCGGCAGGGTCAGGTTCAAGTGCACCTGCTGGGTGGCCAGGCCGTTCTCGGCCTTGTCCTCATCCTTGCGGGTGAACTGCCAGGAACCGCTCAGCACGGCTTCGCCCAGCGTATAACCAGCCGAGACGCCGACCAGGGGACGGGTATCGATATCGCCCATGCCGCGCAGGAAGTCCGAACCGCCAAGCAGGGAGTCCTTTTCCTTGCGGATGCCGCTGGCGCCGACGTAGGCACGCACGCGCGTGTGCTCGCCGATGGACGTGCCCCAGCCGATGCCGCTGGTGCCCAGAAACCAGCCCCCTGGCGAGGTGACATCGAAGGACAGCGAAGGCGTTGCACGATACTCCTCGCTGCCACTGTAGCGAGGTGCCACGCCACCGCCGGCAGCGACCTCGAAGGTCCAGTGGTCATCCTTGGCGTGGGCGATCGGTGCGGCGAACAGCGGCAGCAGGGCCAGGCAGAGCAGGGCAGGGGAACGGCGAAGCTGGGACATGGAAACTCTCGACAATGGGAGGAAGGCAGCGCGCGCATCCGGCGAGTGCTGCAGGGTCGTTAGCGTGGCGATACGCCGGCGACCGATCCGTCCGCAGTTGTGCGGGAGTTGTAATCAACTGTAATCGTGCCCGTGGGCGTTCAGCTGGCAGCCAGCGGCCAGTGCATTTCCAGGCGCGCGCCGCCCAGCGTGGCGCGGCTGATGCGCAGCTCGCCACCGTGGCGGGCGGCGATGCGGCTGACAATGGCCAGGCCTAGTCCGAAGCCGCCGGTGTCGCGGCTGCGGCTGTCGTCCAGGCGGGTGAATGGACGCATCACCTTCTCGCGATCGGCTTCGGCGATGCCGGGGCCGTCGTCATCCACACGCAGGCAGGCGCGGCCGCCGACACCGACCAGCGAGACTTCCACCTGCGAATGCGTGTGGCGCAGCGCATTGCCCACCAGATTGCTCAGTGCCAGCTGCAGCAGGCGCGGCTCGGCATCCACCCGTGGCAATGCACTGGGCTGCACGCGCAGGACCACGCCGGCACGTTCGGCATCACGACGCACATCGGCCAGGCAGGCCTGCAGCCAGTCGTTGGCTTCGATGCGCTGTAGCGGTTCGCCTTCGCTGGGATGTTCCAGGCGCTCATAGGCCAGTAGTTCGCTGACTAGCCGGTTGAGTTCGGCCAGGTCGCCGTGCAGGCCCTGTGCCAGCCGTTCGCGGCGTTCGCGATCATCACTGTCCTGCATCAGGTCCAGGCCGAAGGCCACGCGCGCGATCGGCGTGCGCAGTTCGTGCGAGATCGCATGGGTCAGGTCGCGTTGGCGCTGCACCAGTTCGGCTACGCGCGCGGCCATGCGGTTGGAATGTTCGACGATGACCCGGATCTGCGAGCGCGGCGAGACCTGTGCGCGCGCTTGCAGATCACCGGCACCGATGCGGTCGGCGTGCAGGCGCAGCGCTTCAAGATCGCGCCAGAGCAGGCGCACCCAGGCGTACAGGCTGGCGCCGACCAGCAGCAGGATGCTGAGGTATGCCGCGATTGTCATGTACGTCGTCATCTGCACCGCGCCAGGCAGGCGCAGGTGCAGCCAGCGGCCTCCGATGCCTTCGATGGGCAGCAGGACCTGCTGGTATTGATCGCGCACGATGAAGCCATCAGCCTTCACGGCTGCCTGTTCCTGGGGGGCGAGCGCGGGCGGACTGTCGAGCAGGGTCAGCGCGATGCCGTAGTGTGGCTGCCACTGCTGCAGGCGCTCACGCTGCTGGCCGGCGTCCAGGCCGGCCAGGCCACTGCGCAGGGCGTACACCTGCCCGCGCACCTGCTCGACGAACACGCGATCCTGCACAGGCGTGTAGATGCCGTCCAGGATGTGGTTGAGGAAAAACACCGACACCAGGAAGCAGGCACCAGTGACGAACCACAGCCACAGGAACAGCCGCTTCATGCGGTCCAGGCCGACGGGTTGAACTGGTAGCCGCGGCCCCACACGGTCTTGATCCGCCGCGGTTCGCGCGCGTCATCGCCCAGCTTGCGGCGCAGCTTGCCGATGCTGACATCGACACTACGGTCCAGGCCGTCGAAGCCGATGCCGCGCACCGCCTGCAGGATCTGGTCGCGCGACAGGATCTGCCCCGGCTGGCTGGCCAGCAGCCACAGGATCTCGAATTCGGTGGTGCCCATGTCTACCGGCTGGCCATGCAGATGCACCTCGCGCTGCATGCGGTCGATCAGCAGTTCACCATGCATCAGCCGGCAGGGCGTGCCAGTGTTGCTGCTGCCGTGGCGGCGGCGCAGCAGCGCGCGCAGGCGCGCCAGCAGCAGGCGCGGTTCGATCGGCTTGTGCACATAGTCGTCGGCGCCGGATTCCAGGCTCAGTACCTGCTCGATGTCGTCCTCGCACGCGGTCAGCATCAGGATCGGCACGTCGGAGAAGCTGCGGATCTGCCGGCACACGTCGATGCCGCCGAGGCCGGGCAGCATCAGGTCCAGCACCACCAGTTCCGGCGCATGCTGGCGGCAGGCCGCGCCGGCCAGGTCGCCACGGGCGACGTGCTGCACGGCAAAGCCATGCTCGTGCAGGTAGTCGCTGACCAGCTCGGCCAGGCGGCGATCGTCTTCCACCAGCAGGACCGGTGTCGGCGTGCCGTTGGCGGTGGGTGTCCAAGGGGATGGCTGCATGCGCGTAGGGCCTCCGTGCCCGGACAGGAGCGCCCGGCGGCGAAGCCTAGCAACGGCCCATGACGGCTGCCTGAATCGCGGCCAACCTGATAACCGGCGGTACGGGCGTCATCGCCAGTGGCTTTCAGCGGGCGCCCCCGGCTGTCCTATGGTGGCGGTTTCCCCGGATGGAGCCTGGCGCAATGAGCGACCCGCAGTGGCAACTGGAAACCCTGGCCGTGCACGGCGGCTACCGTCCCGACCCGACCACCCGCGCGGTGGCGGTGCCGATCTACCAGACGGTGGCGTATGCCTTCGATGACACCCAGCACGGCGCCGACCTGTTCGACCTGAAGGTGCCCGGCAACATCTACACCCGCATCATGAACCCCACTACCGACGTGCTGGAGCAGCGCCTGGCCGCGCTGGAAGGTGGCATCGGCGCGCTGGCACTGGCCTCGGGGCAGGCCGCGATCACCTACGCAATCCAGACCATCGCCGAGGCCGGTGACAACATCGTCGCCTCCAGCGCGCTGTATGGCGGCAGCCTCAACCTGCTGGCGCATACGCTGCCGCAGTACGGCATCCAGGCGCGCTTCGCCGACCCCGCCGATCCGACCGCGTTCGCCGCGCTGATCGACGAGCGCACCAAGGCGGTGTTCGTCGAATCGATCGGCAACCCGCGTGGCAACGTCACCGACATTGCCGCCATCGCCGAGGTCGCGCATGCCGCCGGCGTGCCGCTGATCGTGGACAACACGGTGGCCACACCGTTCCTGCTGCGCCCGTTCGAGCACGGCGCCGACATCGTCGTGCACTCGCTGACCAAGTACCTGGGCGGCCACGGCAACAGCCTCGGCGGCGCGATCATCGACTCCGGCCGCTTCGACTGGGTGGCGCAGCCGAAGCGTTTCGCCCGACTCAACCAGCCCGACCCCAGCTACCACGGCGTGGTCTACACCGAAGCGCTGGGGCCGGCGGCCTATATCGGCCGCGCGCGCGTGGTGCCGCTGCGGAATACCGGCGCAGCGTTGTCGCCGTTCAATGCGTTCCTGATCCTGCAGGGCATCGAGACCCTGGCCCTGCGCATGGAGCGCATCAATGCCAATGCACTGGCCGTCGCGCAGTACCTGAAGGCGCACGACAAGGTGGCCTGGGTACGCTACGCCGGGTTGGCCGACGACCCGGAGCACGCCGCCGCGCAGCGCTACCTGGGGGGACACGGCTCGGGCGTACTGACCTTCGGCCTGCCCGGCGGCCGTGAAGCCGGCGCGCGCTTCCTTGATGCACTGAAGCTGTTCACCCGCCTGGTCAACCTGGGCGATGCGAAGTCGCTGGCCACCCATCCGGCCTCCACCACCCATCGCCAGCTGGATGCCGCCGAACTGGCCAAGGCCGGCGTCAGCGAAGACACCGTGCGGCTGTCGATCGGCATCGAGCACATCGGCGACCTGCGCGCCGACCTGGAACAGGCCCTGGCCGGCGCCTGATAGCTACGCGCTTGGTCGTCATCGCTACAGGCGATCACCACCGGCACCGCGATGCGCTACGGTGGAACTGCCTCTCCAAGGCATGGCAACGTGGCGATCCAGATCCCCGGTCGATGCGGGTCGACCGGGGATTTTTTTGTGTCGCTGTGTCGACCAAGGTCGACACCCACCAACAGCAGCGGGGACCCACCCCGCCATCCCACGGATAGTCAGCCTTTGCTTTTGCCGTTGCCTCGGCAGGTGCAGGGCTGCAAGCCCTGCCGCACCCACACCCCTCACACCACCGGAATGCTGTGCTGCCCCAGATTCCGGTACGGCGGCGTGGACATGATCATCTCCGCCAGCGAGTACGCCAGCTCACGTTCGGCCATCACCGTGCCATCGGCACCGTGTTCCAGCAGATGCTTCACTTCCGCATCGCTGTGCGCGCGCGCCAGCAGGGTCAGGTCCGGGTTGATCGCACGCAGCTTGGCCAGCGCCTCACCGGCTTCCAGCGGCTGCGGAATCGCCAGCACCGCAATCTTCGCCCGCTCAGGATGGGCCTCGGCCAGCACCCGGTCGGCCGCCGCACTGCCGCGGATCGCCGCCAGGCCCTTGGCGTGCGCCGCCTCGACGTGTTCCTTGTTGTCATCGATCACCAGCACCGGCACGCCGCGATCGCGCAGCACCTGTGCCAGTTCGCTGCCCACGCGGCCATAACCAATCACGATGGCGTGGTCATGCAGGTCACGTGAGGGACCGGTAGCCTCTTCGGGCTCGGCGGCCTGGGGTGACTGCTCCTGCTTGGCCTGCCAACGGTCCAGCAGCCCGAATACCAGCGGGTTGAGCATGATCGACACCAGCGCACCGGCCAGTACCAGCGACTGGCCTTCCTTCGGCAGGATCTGCAGTGCCACGCCGAGGCCGGCGATGATGAAGGCGAACTCGCCGATCTGCGCCAGGCTGGCCGAGATGGTCAGCGCGGTGCTGGTCGGATGGCCGAACGCACGCACGATGAAGAACGCCGCGGCCGATTTGCCGAACATGATGATCAGCACCGTGGCCAGCACCTGCCACGGGTGCTGGACGAGGATGTTGGGGTCGAACAGCATGCCGACCGAGACGAAGAACAGCACCGCGAACGCATCGCGCAGCGGCAGCGAATCGGTCGCGGCCTTGTGGCTCAGCTCCGATTCGTTGAGCAGCATGCCGGCGAAGAACGCGCCCAGCGCGAACGAGACGCCGAACAACATGGCCGAGCCGAACGCGACGCCCAGCGCGATTGCCAGCACGGACAGGGTGAACAGCTCGCGCGAACCAGTACCTGCGATGCGTTCGAGGATCCACGGGATGACCCGGCGGCCGACCACCAGCATCACCGCCACGAACAGGCCCAGCTGCACGAAGGTCCAGCCGATATCGGCCAGCACGCTGCCCAACGAGTGCGATTCCTTGGCTGCATCGGGGCCGAACACACCGGCCATCACCGGCATCATCACCAGTGCCAGCACGCAGGCCAGGTCTTCCACGATCAGCCAGCCGACCGCGATCTTGCCGCGCATTGTCTCCAGCAGCCGGCGTTCCTCCATCGCCCGCAGCAGCACCACGGTACTGGCGGTGGCCAGCGAGAAACCGAAGATGACCCCATGGATGGCCGGCCAGCCCATCAGCGAGGCCACGCCCCAGCCGAGCAGGGTGGCCACCGCGATCTGGCCGATGGCGCCGGGGATGGCGATGGCCTTTACCGCCATCAGGTCCTTCAGCGAGAAGTGCAGGCCGACGCCGAACATCAGCAGCATCACGCCCAGCTCGGCCAACTGGTTGGCCAGCGCCTGGTCGGCGACGAAGCCGGGGGTGAACGGGCCTACGCAGATGCCAGCAACCAGGTAACCGACCAGGGGAGACAAGCGGAGCTTGTTGGCCAGCGCGCCGAAGATGAAGGCGAGCCCCAGGCCAACGGCAACGATGTTGATCAGGTCGGTGTCATGGTGCATCGGCACTCGCAGGAAATCGGGGGGATGCCCCGATTTTCACCTAATGAGGCCAGATACGGCAAACCCGGCCAGCGTATCGGATCGTTGCGTGGGAAGAGCCGTCAGCGGTCGGCGTCCGACCTGGCGTATGGGGGGCGGTCGAGGGTGGCGCTGTCGGGATCGGACCTGTTTGGGGTGGCCGGTTGTTCTGCACCGTGAACCGGGGCCAGACCAACGCCACCCGAGACAGGCGCGGGAAGGGTGATGGGTTCGGTGACTTTGCGGTGCCTCTGGCCCTGTGACACAAGGTTTTCCAGTCGATGCGACAGCATCCAAGGGCCGGTGGCTGGCCGGTAGGCGCAGGCGACGGGGCTGAAGCTTGCAATCTGGCGGGGGGTCTCGAGTCCGGAACGCGTCACCATGTGCCCGCTACTCCGTTCTGCGGACCAACCAGAGGGGCCTGCTCTCTCCAGGCCGCATGGGTGAACGACCACATGAAGCTTCCCGACATTGACGTAGTGATTCAGGCGATAGGTCAAGACACGAGCTCGGCGCCCCTGTCCCGCTTGCTCCTTGATCTGGAAATCGGTGAGCGCGACTTTCGTCACTATCCGTTGAAGTTGGCGGGAATGCGGTTCTGGACTGACGAGGAAAATACGCTGCAGTTGGAATTCAAGGACGTCGGGCTGCTGGTGGACATTCCTTACCACGACCTGGACGAAGGGCCCTGGGTACTGACGAGCGTAGCGCTCTGGGGAGCGAGAGTGAGTAAGAAGAACAAAGTCAGGAAGGAGAAGCCTGCCTACTCAGGCCCGTTGCCCTGTGGACTGAGCTTTTCCATGCTGCGCCAGCATGTAAGGGAGCGACTCGCCGCGTTGAATGCAGGGAGTGCTGTTGAAATGGGATTTGATGGTGAGGTGGATGTCTGGTGTGTCAGTGGCTTGGATCTTGCGGTTGATTTCTCTGGTCCAGATGATTCGATTCGCTGCATTTCCGTGGGTTTGCCGATTGGTCGTAGCGATCGCCAACCGTAAGCCCTCGACTGTTTCCCACACATGGGTCAGGCATGCAGGATCAACATGCAGGCGGGCCAGCCTTCTTCAAACAGCGTCGGTGAACAATCAGATGAATCTTCCAGACATAGATGTAGTGATCCAGGCGGTTGGTCAGGACACCAGCTCGGCGTCCCTGTCCCGGCTACTCCAGGAACTGGAAGTCGACGGAGCCGAGTTTGGCCGCAATCCGTTGAAATTGACTGGAAGGCGGCTTTGGACCGATGAGGAAAGTTTGCTGCAGTTGGAATTCAAGGATATCGGGCTGCTGGCGGACATCCCGTACCACGACTTAGAAAACGGGCCCTGGATATTGACGAAGGCAGTGTTCTGGGGATGTGGGAAGAACAATCGCGCCTACTCTGGCCCTTTGCCCCATGGCCTGAACTTCTCAATGTCGCGTAAGCATGTGCGGGACCGATTTGCGGACCTGAATGCAGGGGATGCCATGGTGATAGGGCTGTCTGGCAATGTGGATATGTGGAGTATCAGCGGCCTGGAATGTGGGGTTAATTTCGCCGGCCCAAATGGTTCGATTCGTTGCATTTCCTTGGGGGTTCAGATCAAGCGTGGCGATCACCAACCGTAAATCCGGCAGGTAGCTACTCGCCTCAGTAAAGGACAAGCGAGTCTTCATGAATCATCCAACTGTTGAAGAGTTCATCGCTGGGATCGTTAGAGATTCAGAATCGCAGGAGCTCGAAACCATCTTTTCCAGGATCGGAATCCAGCTTCAGAATCTGGATGACTACCGTTTGGGTGTCAGTGGTCACCGGATCTGGGCAGATGACGCTGCTGGACTGCAGCTTGAATTCAAGGATGCCGGGCTGCTCTCGGAGATCCCTTATCACGACATCGATGATGGCCCCTGGATACTCACCGACGTGATCTTTTGGGGCTGGCGAAAGGAAGCGGCCACCTGGTATGAAGGGCCAATGCCTTTCGGCCTGAACTTCCTGATGTCCAGGGACCAGGTCAGGTCCGAGGTATCTGCCGATTTAGGGGCGCCTAAGGTGTTTGGTTTGTCCGGCAATGTCGACGCATGGACGCTCGGAAAGCTGGAGCTTGCTGTCGACTATGACGGTGAAAGGGGAATCCGTTGCGTCAGCCTGGGGTTGCCGCCAGAGGAATGAACGAAATGGACCTCCAGGCGATAATGGCCCTCTTTGGTAAAAGCGCTGCTAATCCAGCCGTCACGACGATGCTTCAGTCGCTGGGCGTCAAGCGAAGTCCAGAACTGGCCCGTCCTGCCAGAAGTCCTTATGAGGCCGTTCTGCGTGCGAGCGACCTGGGCATGCTGTTCTCTTTCAGCGACCGAAATTACTGGAATGGACGATCTGTAGCGTCGCACGGCAAGAGCAGGGTGCTTGTTTTCACCAATGTTGCCGTCACCTCGGGAATTCCGGACGTCATGCGTCGCTATCAGGGTGTTCTGCCTTTTGGCCTGCAGTGGGAGGACGACAGGACTACAGCGCGCGCTAAACTGGCTGCGGCAGGGTGGGGGGATAGACTGCATGCTGGCAGGCGCGACGCTTGGTGGTTGCCTGATTACCGCATCCGTTTGACCTATCAACCTGCGCGCATCCAACGTGCCGCCGAGCCAGGGATTTTTGATGTCAGCGTGGGAATTCCCATGCCCTCGTTGGCCCGCGCATCGACAATGCAGGAGTACCCCTCAGCGGAGCAGGTGCTTGCTGTCCTCGGGAAATCGACCGGGGACGCTGATTTCCAGGCGGTGTTCCGGGGATTTGGTCTTGCGAGTCTGATGGCGGAGGCGAGCAGCGAGGTCGTCGATAGAGCCGACGAGCATGGCTTCATCCTTTACTTCGACAGTAGGCGAGGCGTACCCGGTAGCCATCCGGTATGCATCGGTATCAGTTTTGTCCGCGATCGACTGGGGAACTCAAGAGCCTGGGCTGGGCCGCTGCCATTCGGTCTTCAATTCGATGATCCGCCGTCCATTCTCGAAGAGCGCATGGGTCAACGCGCCAGTCGTTGGCGTGATGAAGGAACATTCGGCAGCGCGAGCTGGTCGCTGCCTGGTCTTCACGTGAGTGTGAATTTTGACAGTCTGGACAACTGTCTCGAGTCTGTCCGTGTGGTCGCAGAAGGACATCGCACGTCCAATTGCCAGCCGCGCGGCTGATCTTGCCCGCAGTACAGAAAAAAACACCCGCCGGATCATTCCGGCGGGTGTGAGAGATGCGGCGAGGGGATGCCGGCTAGCGGCCGGCACTACCAGAGCTGCGCCGGACATGGCCCGGCGCTACCGATACCGCTTACCAGGTGTACTTGATCCGCCCATACACATACGCGCCGTTGAAGCCGAACGGCGAGTAGTTGCTGTAGGGCAGCATGCCGAAGGTCGAGTTCTGCAGGTCTTCGGTACGGTCCGGGTACTTGTCCAGCAGGTTGTCGGCGCCCACGGTCAGCGTCCAGTTGCTGCTCGGCTTGTAGCTGGCCGAAGCATCCACCACCCAGGCATCGCCGTAGGTCTGGTCACGCAGCGCGGTGGCCGAGTTGCGCACGGTGAACTTGCCGTAGCGGGTCGCCGCCAGGCCCAGTTCCCAGTGGTCCGAACGCCAGGTGCCGCTCAGGATCGCCTTGTCGCGCGGGTAGCTGTCCTCGATGCGGCCGATCTCATCACGGCCGATCAGCGACTGGGTCAGGCCCAGCGTGCCAAACACCGCCGGGGTGCCGCCGACGCGGCGCACTTCGGTGTCGTTGTAGCTGTAGGCGGCGGTCAGCTCCAGGCTGCTGGCGCTGAACGGCACGGTGTAGCTGGAGACGAAGTCGACGCCGCGGGTGCGCGTATCCAGGCCGTTGGTGAAGTACGAGAACGCGGTCACCTGCGGCAGGCCGAGGGTGCCCAGCAGCGCGCTGGTGGCGGCGTTGGTGGTGATGCTGGACGACAGCGCGATGCGGTCATCAATGTCGATCTGGTACGCATCGACGGTGATGTACAGGCGGTCCACCGGCTGCAGCACCAGGCCCAGGCTGTAGGAGGTGGAGGTCTCGGCCTTCAACGGCGAGGCGCCCAGCGCCTGCGCGGCCGGGCTGGTGGTCGGGAAGGTGCCACGCTCGACGAACACGCCATTGAGGAACTGGCTGGTCACCGCCTGGTAGCCCTGCTGCGCCAGCGACGGTGCACGGAAGCCGCTGGAGGCGGTTGCCCGCAGCGCGACCTTGTCGGTGAATGCATAGCGCGCCGACAGCTTGCCGGAGAAGCGGTCGCCGAAGTCCGAGTAGTCCTCGTAGCGGCCGGTGATGCCCGCCGAGAACTTCTCGGTCAGGTCCGCTTCCAGGCCTGCATAGACCGCGTAGTTGTGGCGGTCGGCATGCACTTCATTGGTCGGGGTGAAGCCCGCGAAGCCCTGCGCGCCGCTGCCGGTGTACGAGTTCAGTTCGCCCGGGTTCTGGTCCCACTTCTCCTTGCGGTACTCACCGCCGAAGGACAGCGTGACAGGGTAGGCCAGGCCCCAGTCCAGCGACTTGGTCAGGTCGGCGTTGAAGATGTCCTGCTGGTACTTCAGCGTACCGTCGTAGAACGAGCGCGGGCTGGTCGCGCCCAGGCTGTAGTTGATGCTGTTGCGGGTGTGGAAATCCAGGGTGTTCTCGCCGTGGTTCAGGCTCAGGTCCCAGGTCCAGCCGTTGTCGGTGTTGCCCTTGACCCCGGCCACCAGCGAGCGGTCCTTGGAGTACTGGTTGATCTCCGGCACGAAGCCGTCCGGGTAGGTCTGCGCCAGCAGCGCGCTCTGCCCGTTGTGGTTGCGCGAACGGTAGAACGCGAACGAGGTGATGTCGCGGTTGCTCAGCAGCGCGCTGGCGTAGCCGGTCACGTGGTCGCTGAAGTCGAAGCTCGCGTTGGCCGATGCCGCGGTCGCATCCACGCGCGGGTCGCCGACGATGAAGGTCTTCTGGCCGATGCTCGGGAAGTTACCGGTGTTCGGCGTGGTGCCGCGGTATGGGCCGGCGCGGTTGCTTTCGTCCTGCTGGCTGATCTGGCCGGCCACGTGCACGCGGCCACGGCCGTTGCCGAACTCGACGCCGGTATCGCCGGAGAGCTGGTACTTGTTGCCGTCACCGGCCGAGTACTGGCCGTAGTCCACCGCCAGGCTGCCGCCACTGCCGCTGCCCTTGAGCACGATGTTGATGACGCCTGCAATGGCGTCCGAGCCGTACTGTGCCGACGCACCGTCACGCAGCACTTCCACGCGCTCGATGGCGGCGATCGGGATCGCGTTGATGTCCACGGCGGACGAGCCACGGCCGATGCTGCCGTTGACGTTGATCATCGCCGAGGTATGGCGGCGCTTGCCGTTGACCAGCACCAGCACCTGGTCCGGCGACAGGCCGCGCAGCTGCGTCGGGCGCACGCCGCTGGTGCCGTCGGTCAGGGCCGGGCGCGGGAAGTTCAGCGAGGGCAGCGCGCGCGACAGCGCCGTGGCCAGTTCGCTGGTGCCGGTGGACTGCAGTGCTTCGGGGGTAATGATGTCGATCGGCGATTGCGATTCGGCCACCGTGCGGTCGGCCACGCGGGTGCCGGTGACGATCACCGTGTCCAGGGTGTTGGCGGCGGTGCCGGCCTGCTGGGCAGCGGCAACGAACGGAGAGCCACCGAGTGCGACAGCGACGGCGGCGGCGATCAGGCTGGTCTTGCGGGTCATCGGGATGGGGCTCCGGTTGGCGGGGGCGGCACCGGAATCGACATCACGGGGGTGAGGCGGACGGCGGTTGTTGCGGTGCGCAAAGCAGGAATTAACGGGATATTCAGTGGCTGTCAAATGCCGGTCATCGGGAAAAACGTTGCAGAAGCAACCATTTAGCCCGGATCGGAGCTTGCGGGGAGGGGCCCGGGAGGCGCGCGGCGAGGACGTGGGAGAGAGAAACGTCGGCCGCTGCGCATCCCGGGGCGCGTCAAGTATTCGTTAACGCTAGAATTGCGTCGCAGGAACAGTGCTCACCAGCACATTCCATTCGGTTATATGGACGCCTCCCCCGATGATCTCCCTTCGTAATTTCGCCTTGCGCCGCGGCGAGCGGCTGCTGTTGTCCAATGTCGACCTGACCCTGCACGCCGGTTACCGGGTGGGTGTGGTCGGCCGCAACGGTGCTGGCAAGTCCAGCCTGTTCGCGGCGGTGAAGGGCGAGCTGGAGGCGGACAAGGGCGATGTCGATCTGCCCGGCAAGGTGCGCATCGCCAGCGTTGCCCAGGAAACCCCGTCGCTGCCCGACCCGGCGCTGAGCTTCGTGCTGGGCGGCGACATCGAAGTGGCCGCGGTGCTGGCCGCCGAGGCCGAGGCCACCGCCCGTGAAGACTGGGAAGCGGTGGCCGAAGCCCACACGAAGATGGCCGAGCTCAATGCCTACGACGCCGAAGCGCGCGCCGGCAAGCTGCTGCATGGCCTCGGCTTCCCGGCCGAGACTCACCATCGCGCGGTGTCCTCGTTCTCCGGCGGCTGGCGCGTTCGCCTGAACCTGGCCCGCGCGCTGATGATGCCCAGTGACCTGCTGCTGCTGGACGAACCGACCAACCACCTGGATCTGGACGCGGTGTATTGGCTGGAGCAGTGGCTGCTGAAGTACCCGGGCACCCTGCTGCTGATCTCGCATGACCGCGAGTTCCTCGACAACGTGGCCACCCACACCCTGCACCTGCACGGTGGCGGCGCCAAGCTCTACCCGGGCGGCTACACCGACTTCGAGCGCCAGCGCGCCGAACAGCTGCGCCAGCAGCAGATCGCGCACGAGAAGGAACAGGCCGAGCGCGCCCACCTGCAGAGCTTCATCGACCGCTTCAAGGCGCAGGCCAGCAAGGCCGCGCAGGCGCAGAGCCGCATGAAGCGCCTGGCCAAGCTGGCCGGTACCGAAGCGGTGCGTGCCGAGCGCGAGTTCCGCATCGAATTCGCGCCGCCGGCCAAGCTGCCGTTCTCATTGATTCGCCTGAACCACGTCGAGGCCGGTTACGGCAAGGATGCGGTGATCCTGCACAACGTCGGCTTCGGCCTGGAAGCGGGCCAGCGCATCGGCCTGCTCGGCCCGAACGGTGCGGGTAAAACCACCCTGGTGAAAACCCTGGTGGGCGAACTGGCGCCGATCGTGGGCGAGCGCATGGCGCACCCGGACCTGAAGATCGGCTACTTCGCCCAGCACACGGTGGAGTCGCTGCACGAAGGCCAGTCGCCGATGGAGCACTTCCGCGAAATCGCCCCGGATGCGCCGAACCAGTCGTTCCGCGATTTCCTTGGCAAGTGGAATTTCCCGGGCGACCGCGCGTTCGAGCCGGTCGATGGTTTCTCCGGTGGCGAGCGTGCGCGCCTGGCGCTGGCGCTGATCGCCTGGCAGCAGCCGAACGTGCTGCTGCTGGACGAACCGACCAACCACCTTGACTTGGAAATGCGCGAAGCGCTGGCCGAAGCACTGGCCACCTTCGAAGGCGCGATCGTGATGGTCTCGCACGACCGCCACCTGATCGGCCTGGTCTGCGATACCTATTGGCGCGTGGCTGATGGCGTGGTCGAGCCGTTCGACGGCGATCTGGATGCCTACGCCGCGTGGCTGCGTACCCGCCCGCAGGCACAGGGCACCAAGGCCCGCATGGAGCAGGTGGAAGAGCCGGTGGTGGTCAAGACCGCGCCGGTGGCGCAGGTGGTGCAGAAAAAGCCGGTGAACCCGCACAAGCTAGCCGCCGCCGAGGCCAAGGTAGCCGAGCTGGAAGGCGCGCTGGCCGAGCTGGACCGCCAGTTGGCCGACCCGGCCAACTACGCCGATGCCACCCGCATGGCGGTGATCGGCCGTGACCGCGAAACCGCCGCCGCCCAGCTGGAAAAAGCTGAGGCAGCGTGGATGGAACTGCTGGAGTCCTGATGCCATCGGTAGCGGGGGGGGGGGGGGGGGGGGGGGGGGGGGGGGGGGGGAGGGGGGGGGGGGGGGGG
>NZ_JBQEMR010000054.1:0-22415 GCF_052045015.1 Stenotrophomonas sp. 22692 | reverse complement strand
CTTCGCAAGCGCCCGAACGCACAGCCGCCAGCGGCTGGGCCGGGCCCCGGAGGGGGACTTGCAGCGTCCCCCGTAACCGGACCCACCCCGCCATCCCACAGGAAGCCAGCTTTTGCTTCGGCGGTTGCTGTTGCTCCGGCTTGCCGCAGGTGCAGGGCCGCAGGCCCTGCCGAACCCCCTACCGCCCCATGACCCTGGCGATCGCTTCCACCAGCAGCTCACCGGTCACCGGCTTGCGCAGGAAACCGCCGATGCCGGCCGCTTCCACCTGCTGCTGCAGGTCCGGATCGGTCCGCGCGGTCACGGCAAGCAGCGGCAGCATGTAGCCCTGGTTGCGCAGGTGCTGGGCCAGCTCGAAGCCACTCAGGCCCGGCAGGTCAAGATCCAGCAGGCCGACGTCGAAATCACCGGCGCTGATCTCGCGCAGTGCCGCCAGCGCATGCCCCGCATGCACGACCTCGTGCCCGCGCGCACTCAGCAACCCGCGCACCACGTCGGCCACGGTCGCATCGTCCTCCACCAGCAGTACCCGCAATGGCGGCATGTTCGCCGCGTCCTCGCGGTGCGTTTCACCATCTGCTTCGGCATTGGCATCGACCACCATCGGCAACGGCAACGTCACGCCGAAGCAGGTGCCGCGACCGAGTTGGCTCTCCACCTGGATGCGCCCTTGCATCGCATGCGCCAGTTCGCGGCAGATCGCCAGGCCCAGGCCACTGCCGCCGTACTGGGCGGCGGTACGTGCACCATCGGCCTGCTCGAAGCGGCGGAACAGGCGTTGCTGCTGCTCATGGCTGATGCCGGGGCCGGTGTCGCGCACCTCGAAATGCAGCGATCGCAGCTCGGCGTCGCCGCGCGCGTGCAGGGTGATGGTGCCGCGGCTGGTGAACTTGACCGCATTCGAGAGCAGATTCAGCAGAATCTGACGGACCCGCATTGCATCGCCGGTGGCCTGCAGGCCGGGGGGCAGCTGGTTGTCGAGGGTGAAACGCAGGCCCTTCTGCGCCGCCAACGGCCCCATCAGCGCGGCCAGGTCCTGCAGCAGGCTGCTCAGTGCGAACGGCTTGTGCTGCAATTCCAGACGACCCGATTCGATCCGCGCAAGGTCCAGCGCATCGTTGACCAGGTGCAGCAGGTGCTCGCCGGCATGGCGGATCGATTGCGTATAGCCGCGCTGCTGCGGATCCAGAGGCGAGGACAGCAGCAGCTCGCTCATGCCCAGCACACCGGTCATCGGCGTGCGGATCTCATGGCCAAGGTTGGCCAGGAAGCGGGTCTTGGCGGCCGATGCCTGTTCGGCCAGCTCCTGCTTGTGCAGCGCCAGCTGATAGGCGTGGCGGCGCTGCAGGCGACGACGGTATAGCCAAGCGAACCAGCTGGTCAGCAGCAGCGCGAACGAGGCCAGCACCAGCAGGCCGGACAAGCTGCGCCACCACGGTGGCTGCACGCGGAATTCCAGGCTCTGCACCCGTGACCAGACATGGTCGGCCGACCGCGCCTGCACTTCCAGCCGATAGCTGCCCGGTGCCAGCCGCGAGAACAGGCGCTCACCGGCCGGTCCCACTTCCACCCAGTCCGGGTCGTAGCCGGCCAACCGGTAACGATAGGTATTGGACGCCGAATCGGCGAATGACAGCAGGCGCGCGACGATGCGCAGATCGCGGTCGCCATCGGCGATCTGCAACGGCGTGTCGTGGGTGAGGTCCAGCACCTGCTCGTTGCGGCGCACCTCCACCCGCTCGATCACCAGCGGCGCACGCCGCATCGAGGGCCGCACCTGCTCCGGGTCGAACACCACCACACCGGCCGGCGTACCCGCCACCAGATGGCCGTCTCCCGACATCACCAGCGTGTGCTCACGGAATTCCTGGCTCGGCAGGCCGTCGTGCACGCCATACAGGCGCACGCTCTGGCCATCGGCACCGATGCGCACCAGGCCACGCGCACTGGTTGCCCACGCTACCCCCTGGGCATCGACCACCAGTCCCGAGGCGGAGATCGCCGGGTAGCCCTGCTCGGCACCAATCACGGCCTGCCGCTCCAGCCGGCCCTGGCTCCAGCGGTAGCGCGACAGGCGGCCATCCTCGGACAGCCAGACCTGGCCATCGCTTCCCACGTGCAGAGCATGGATCGCGGTCGCCGGTGCACCCGGCACCGGCTGGAAACGCTCGCTTTCCGGCAGCCACTGCAGCAGGCCACGGCTGCTGGCCAGCCAGATATGGTCCTGAGGCCCGCATTCCACGTCGAGATTGAGCTGGCCCTGCTGCAATCCGCGCTGGCCATTGTCCAGCTGGCGCCGCAGGCGCCCATCCAGATCGCGCTGCTGAAGACCCGCCGACAGCATCAGCCAGAGACTGTCACCATCACAGGTCATCATCGATTCGATGACCCCTTCCATGGTCGCGTCGGCGCCGGCATCCCGGCCCCAGCGGCGCAGATCACGCCGCTTCGGGTCATAGCGCAGCAGTGCGTCGTTGGAACCGATCCAGACCTGGCCGCGGCGATCCTCGCGCACCGAGGTCAGCCAGTGCATGCCGTTGACCCAGGTGCGATGCTGTTCGATGCTGCCGGTCTTCGGATCGAAGCGGTCCAGCGCGCCGTGGCTGCCGACCGTCCAGATGCCGCCGTTGCTGGACGGGCTGGTACCCAGCACGAAAGCGTTGCGCAGCGAGCGGGGGTCGTCCTCCAGCCGCGACAGCACCGAGAACTGCCACCAACGCGGCAGCAGGTGCCAGAGGCCGGCGTTGGTGCTGGCCAGCCAGATACCACCCTCGCGATCCTCGTAGGCGCCGGTCCAGTTCGGGCGCACCGGACCACGCGCCACGGCGCTGTACAGGGGCACGGCCTGGTACTGGCCATCGACCGCCCGGCCAAGGCCGGTGCGGGTGTCCAGCCAGTGCCCGCCCTGCTCGTCGCGCAGCATCATGCCCAGCACCTGTTCGCCTTCGGGCAGCTTCCAGGACGGCGCCTCGAAACGACCGTCGGGGCGACGCACGACGGCACCGGCCATCGTGCTGATCCAGAGGCTGCCATCGGGCTCGGCCGTCAGGCCATTGATCAGCTGGCTGGGAACGATGCCGGCACCGACCCGTTCAAAGTCTGTGCCGGTCCAGCGCGCGACGCCATGCTTGGTGCCGATCCACAGGCTGCCATCGGCCAGGGTTGCCAGGTACGGCACCGATGCGGCCGGCAGGCTGCGTGGGTTGTTCGCTTCGGGCAGGAAGCGCTGCAGCCGGTCCTGGTTGTCCAGGCGGTACAGACCACCTTCGTGGGTGCCGAACCAGACCGAACCATCCGGCGTCGTGGCCAGGCTCCAGACCGTGTTGGTGCCCATCAACGGCTGGCTGCTGCGGTCGTAGAAATGCAGCTGGCGGCGATCGGCCGACATCCGTACAAGACCGGCGTTCTCGGTGCCGATCCAGAGCTGGTTGCGGGCATCGACCAGCACCGTCCAGATGCGGTTGTCGCGCAGGCCGTCTTCCGAACGCCAGATCCGGTAGTTGCGCCCGTCGTAGCGGGCCAGGCCGTCGTTGGTGGCGATCCACAGGTAACCGTAACGGTCCTCGGCCATGCGGTTCACGGTATTGGACGGCAAGCCGTCGAACACCGTCACCTGGCGCGGGCTCGGTGGCACCGGCTGCGCCGCAGCGGGCGACAGGCAGCACAGGAGGACCAGCAGCAGCATCGCCGCCCGCAGATACACCACCGATTGCCTCCTCACGCTGCTTCTGATGATTCCCGCACTACGGGCGTCGGCATGGTAAACCGAAAGTCGCGCCGTTCACGCCCGGCACTGCCGCATTCAAAGGGTGGTCTGCCGTTTTGCGCGCGCCTGGGCAATGGCAGCCACCAGCATGTCACCGGTCACCGGCTTGCGCAGGAAGCCATCGAACCCGGCCGCCAGGACCTGGGTCTCAGCGTAGGCATCGGAGCGTGCGGTGACCGCCACCAGGGGTAGTTCATAGCCCATGGTGCGCAGCTGGCGGGCGATGGCGGTGCCGTCCAGCGCCGGCAGATCGAGATCCAGCAGGCCCACGTCAAAGCCATCGGTGGCGATCTCCGAAAGCGCGCCCAGGCCATGCAGCACGTGCACCACATCGTGCCCACGGCCACGCAGCAGGCCGGCGATGACCTCCGCCACGGTCGCGTCATCCTCCACCAGCAGGATGCGCAGTGGCGGCAGCATCGGCAGCACCGGCGATTCGCCCGGCGCATTGGTGGCCTGCCGGATCCAGGGTAGTGGCAACCACACCCGGAAACGCGCGCCCTTGCCCGGCTGGCTGTCCACTTCGATGCGTCCGTTCATGGCCACGGCCAGCTCCTGGCAGATCGCCAGGCCCAGCCCGCTGCCGCCATAGCGCGACGCAGTGCGCGGGCCGTCCGCCTGTTCAAAGCGATGGAACAGGCGGTCCTGCTGCTCGGCGTTGATGCCCGGGCCGGTGTCATGCACTTCGAAGCAGAGGCCGCCGCCATTCTCCTCCAGTCGCACGGCCAGGCCGACGTGCCCACGCTCGGTGAACTTGATTGCGTTGCCCAGAAGATTCAGCAGGATCTGCCGCACGCGCATCTCGTCGCCGCTGACGCTGACCGGCCCCGGCGGATCGCTCCCACGCTGGAACTCCAGGTTGCGCTGCTTCGCCATCGGCTGCATCAACGCCTGCACCTGGTCGAGCAGGCCGGCCAGATCGAACGGGCGCAGGTCCAGCTCCAGCCGGCCGGCCTCGATGCGGGCCAGATCCAGCGCGTCGTTGACCAGCCGCAGCAGGTGGCTGCCAGCCTGCTGGATCGAGCCTGCATAGCTGCGCTGCACCGCATCCAGCGGGGTGGCCAGCAGCAGTTCGCTCATGCCGAGCACACCGGTCATCGGCGTGCGTACCTCATGGCCCAGCGTGGCCAGGAACCGGCTCTTGGCCTGTGAGGCCTGCTCTGCCAGCTGCTGCTTGTGCACGGTCAACTGCCATTGCTGGCGGCGGCGCAGGCGCGCACGGATCGACCACACCAGGATAAGCAGCAGCAGCGAGCCGATCAGGAGGTAGCCGAAGATCGCCATGCCGCTGCGCCACCAGGGTGGCAGCACCTTCACCTGCAACTGCTGCGAAGGCGTCCACGCGCCACTGGCCGTGGCTGCCTGGACTTCAATGACGTAGCTGCCGGTCGGCAGCCGCGACAACGTGCGCTGGCCGTCACCGCCCTGCTCCACCCAATTCTGGTCATAGCCCTGCACCCGGAAGCGGTAACGATTGCCCTGCGGATTGGCATAGGAAAGCAGTCGTGCATCGATCTGCAGATCACGATCATCCGGCCCCAGCAACAGCGTGCCGGTGGTCGGCAGTGGTTGCCAGCCACGGGCATCATCGCGCCGCACGCGGACCTCGGCGATCACCAGCGACGACGGCGGCAACACGGCATCGGCAGCATTCACATCGAACACCACCAGGCCGGTCTGGGCCACCGCAAGCACGCGACCATCGGCATTCACCGCTGGCGGCCGGCTGGTGAACTCGGCATCGGGCAGGCCATCGCGTTCGTTGAACTGCTGCAGGCGGCGCGCCTTCGGGTCCCACCGCAGCAGGCCACGTGGCGTGGTCGCCCACAGGCGGCCATCTTCGGCCAACGCCAGTCCCCCCATGCTCACCGACGGCACGCCCGCACTGCCATCGATGCGCTGGATCAGGCGCAGGCTCATGCCATCCCACTGGTAGCGCTCGAGCGCGCCCTGGCGGGCCAGCCACAGCTGCTGTGGATCCACCCACACCAGATCGTAGATCAGCCCACGCGAAACGCCCGGCACCGCTTCGAAACGCCCGGCCTGTTCACGCCAGATCCCCATGTCGCCCATCACCCAGGCCTTGCCCTGGGCATCAAAGCGGATCTGCTCAACCGGTGAATCGGCCGTCTTGCGGAGATCCTCCAGCGGGAAACTACGCAGCACGCGGCCATCGGCGCTGCGCTGCTGCAGGCCCAGGTTCATCACCGACAGCCAGACCGTGCCATCGGGGGCCTGCCGCATCAGATCGATGCGCTGGCGCAGGTCGGCCCCTCCATCGATATGCCAATCGTGCAGCGCGCGGGTGGCCGGGTCATACACGCTGATGCGGCCGGCACGCCCCAGCCACAGGCGCCCGTCCGGCCGCGGCAGCACCGACCACACCGCCCCGCGGCCGATCTCGCGATCGCTGGCCAACAACTTCAGCACTCCCTGCGCGTCCAGCTGGTACACGCCATGCGCTGAGCCGACGTAGTAATTCCGGCCATCACTGGCTGCACTCAACAGGTACTGGCTGTCCAGCGGCTTGCCGTCAAGCTGGTTCCAGATCGAAAACCGGCGCCAGTCCGGCGGCAGGTAGGCCAGGCCCTGGGTCAGCAGCGCCACCCACAATCCGCCCTCATGGTCCTGCATCAGATCAAGCACACCGCTCTGGGCAGTGAGGAAACCACTGCCACGGTCGCCGTCGAGCCGCCGCAGCATGCTGGCATCTCCGCGCAACAGGCCATCGGAGGTGCCCGCCCAGTACCCCCCCTGGCGATCGGCCAGCACCAGTGCCGAACGCAGGCGTGCACTGTCGGTCCAGCGCGGACGACTGACCCGGTCCTGCGCGTCGATACGGTAGAGGCCGTCGTTCTGGCTGCCGGCCCAGATCGAGCCATCGGGGTCGCGGCTCAGGCGCAACACACTCAGCGCCCCCAGTTCGCGCGGCGCGACAGCCTCGAATCCAGTGCCGTTCCAGCGCGCAATGCCCGCCTCGGTGCCGATCCACAGGCGCCCCTGCGCATCGACCAGGCTGCTGTAGATGGTATTGCTGGGCAACCCGCCAGGACGGGCCGGATCATGCTCGAAGAAGCGCAGGCTGCCGTCTTCACCGAAACGGCAGACGCCATGGCCACTGGTGCCGATCCACAGTGCATCCTCGGCGTAGGCCAACGTCCAGAACTGGCTCATGCAGGGGCCGTTGACCGCATCGAAGGTCTTGAAGTGCTCGCGGTCAGCATCCAGCCGGGCCACGCCCTTGCCATTGATGCCGACCCAGACGCGATCCAGGGGATCGACCAGCAGGGTCTCGATCTCGTTGCCGGGCAGCGATCCCGGCTGCTCCGGATCATGTTCCCAGACCCGCAGGCTGCCGCCGTCATAGCGCACCAGGCCACCATCGGTGGCAGCCCATATATGGCCCTGGCGGTCCTCGGCCAACGCCAGCACCATGCGCGAGGGCATGCCTTCGGCGGCACCGAAACGGCGCAGGCGCGGTGTTTCCGCCATGTCCAGGGCCGTGGCCGCCGTGGCGAACGCCATCAGCAGCAGCCCCATTCCCGCGATGCCTCGGCACCACCGGCGCCAACCGCTCGTCATCCTGAACCCCCTGTCCTGTCCCGATTGTCACACAGGGCCGGCTTCATGGCTGCAACAGCCTGTTTCCAGCGGTGGACCCACCACGAACTGTTGCAGCCATGCACGCAACGTTGGCAGGGGGCTGTGCGTATGATCGCAACGTCCCCCTTTCCGGAGCCCGCCATCGATGCGTCCCTGCCTGGCCCTGCTGCCGATGCTGCTCGCCACCGCCCCCGCCTGGGCGGATGCAGATACCTATCGCCTCGATCCGGTGCATACGCGTGTGCTGTTCACCATCGACCACGCGGGTTACTCGCAGGCGATGGGCACGGTCTCCGGCAGTGAGGGCCGCCTGCAGTTCGATCCCGACAACTGGCGCGAGGCCACACTGGATGTCGAGGTCCCCGTGTCGCGACTGGACCTGGGTGATGCCAAATGGAACCAGGCCACGCTGGCCCGCAGTCTTCTGGATGGCGAGCGTTTCCCGAACGCACATTTCGTCTCCAGCCGGGTCGAACCGATCGATGCCAGGCGCGCCCACGTGATCGGCACCCTGACCCTGCGCGGGGTCAGCCAGGAGATCACGCTGGACGTGACCCTCAACGCCATCAAGCGCTATCCCCTGCCCCCGTTCCGACGCACCGCCGGTTTTTCCGCCAGCACCACGCTGAGCCGGCGCGCGTTCGGCATCACCGCCTGGCCGGGCGTCATCGGTGATGCAGTACAGCTGAGGATCGAGGCTGAAGCCACACTCGACCGCAGCGACGCCCCGGGAACTCCCGCTCCCGTTCCACACTCCGACCCCAAGACGGCCCCCTAGAGGACCCTTCATGACCGCCAAGAACACCCCCGCCGCCTGGGGGAGTGTCAGCCAGATCCTGCATTGGTTGATCGCATTGCTGATCCTCGCCCTCGGCGTGGTCGGCCTGACCATGGGCGAACTGCCCAAGACCCCCAAGTATTTCTGGGTCTATACCGCGCACAAGTCGATCGGCATCACCGTGCTGGCGCTCGTACTCTTCCGCCTCGGCTGGCGCCTGTATGCCGGTGCCCCCAAGCCGGTGCCGGGCGTGCCCAGCTGGCAGGAACGCATCGCCAGTGCCACCCATGTGCTGCTGTATGTGCTGATGTTTGCCATCCCGCTATCGGGCTGGCTGTACGACTCGGCCAGCGGCCTGCGCCCGTTCCGCTGGTTCGGCCTGGTCGACGTGCCCAAGCTGAGTGGCCCGGACCCGCAGGTCGTTGCGGTATCCCATGCCATCCACGAATACGGCTTCTGGCTGTTGATCGCGGTGGTGCTGGCCCATGCCGGCGCTGCCTTCTACCACCACCTGTTCCAGCGCGATGCGACCTTGTCCCGCATGTTGCCGCGTGGCTGGCTCACCTCCCCTCAGAAGGACTGACCGATGAACCTGAAACTGACCACTCCGGCCGCCGTGGCCGCCGCCCTGGCCGGCATGCTGGCCACCGCCCCGGTGCTCGCCGCCGACTACGCGCAGGCCCCCGGTGCCGGTTCGATCCTGGTGTTCGCGACCAAGTACGACGGCGAAGTGTTCACCGGCAGCTTCCCGGGCTTTGCCACCAAGCTCAGCTTCGACCCGGCCAACCCGGCCGCCGGTTCGCTGGACGTGGTGATCCCGCTGGCCGGCGCCAAGAGCGGCAACAGCGACCGCGACTCGACCCTGCAGACCGCCGACTTCTTCAACGTCGGCAAGTTCGCCACCGCGCGCTACACCGCCAAGGGCTTCCGAGCGGTGGGCAACGACCAGTTCGCCGCCGACGGCACCCTGGAACTGCGCGGGGTCAGCAAGCCAGTCACGCTGACCTTCACCTGGAAGCCGGGCACCCAGCCGGTGCTGACCGGCAAGGCCACGGTCAAGCGCCTGGACTTCGGCGTCGGCAGCGGTGACTGGGCCGACACCAAGACCATCCCGGACGAAACCGCGATCAGCACGATCGTGAAGTTCGACGCGAAATGAGCGATGGGCCGGGGCACGGCCCCGGCCGCATCCTGTAGAGCCGAGCCATGCTCGGCTGCCGTCCAGGTCGCGCTGCGCGCGTCAGCCGAGCATGGCTCGGCTCTACAATGAGCTTTCAGCCAGCCAAGCCTTAACCGTGGCCGCGTCGAACGGCCAGTCCAGCTCACGGTCACCGCGCTCGTCGCGCAGCACCGGCACCCGCGCGCCGTAGCGCGGCTCCAGCGCCGGCTGGTCATCCAGGAACACCGATTCGAACTCCGGCGCCCTGGCCTTGGCCAGCTCGGCCAGGGCCATGTCGCACAGGTGGCAGTCGTCACGCTGGAACAGAGTCAACACCGGATGGGACCCCTTGGCGGAAATGCTGCGCCGCAGCCATGGAAGTGCGGCATGAACCGCTAGAATAGCGGTCTCTTCCGGTACCCGCAGTACGGCAACCATGGCTGTCAGCACGTTCGACGTTTTCAAGATCGGCATTGGCCCGAGCTCCTCGCACACCGTCGGGCCAATGAAGGCCGCCGAGCGATTCATCCACCGCTGGCTGCTCGATCCGGGCCGCCTGCACGAAGTCGCGCGCATCCGCGCCGATGTCTACGGCTCGCTGGCGCTGACCGGCCGCGGCCACGGCACCGACAAGGCGATCCTGCTGGGCCTGGAAGGGCAGCGGCCCAACCTGATCGACCCGGACATCATTCCGGCCACCCTGGAGCGCATCCGCAGCAGCAAGCGCATCCAGCTGATGGGCCAGCACGAGATCGCCTTCGACGAAAAGCGCGATCTCGGCATGAACAAGCGCCAGAAGCTGCCGTACCACACCAACGGCATGCGTTTCACCGCGTACAACGCCGAGGACGAAGTGATCGCCACCCGCGATTACTACTCCGTCGGCGGTGGCTTCGTGGTCAACCAGGACGACGCGGCCGATGACCGCATCGTGCCCGACGAGACCCCACTGCCCTACCCGTTCAAGAGCGGCGACGAGCTGCTGGCGCAGACCGCGCGCAGCGGCCTGAGCATTGCCCAGCTGATGTTCGAGAACGAGAAGTGCTGGCGCAGCGAGGACGAGATCCGCGCGCAGCTGCGCGAGATCTGGAGTGCGATGCAGTCGTGCGTGACGCGCGGCATCCGTGAGGAAGGCGTGCTGCCGGGTGGCCTGAAGGTGGGCCGTCGTGCACCGGCGCTGTACCGCGAGCTGTCGTCGAAGCCGGAAGCGGCGATGCGCGATCCGCTGACCACGCTGGACTGGGTCAACCTGTACGCACTGGCGGTGAACGAGGAAAACGCGGCTGGAGGCCGCGTGGTGACCGCGCCGACCAACGGTGCCGCGGGTGTGCTGCCGGCGGTATTGCACTACTTCGACCGCTTCTGCCCCGGCGCCAACGAGCAGCGCGTGTTCGACTTCCTGCTGACCTCGGCGGCGATCGGCATCCTCTACAAGGAAAACGCCTCGATTTCCGGCGCCGAAGTGGGTTGCCAGGGCGAAGTGGGCGTGGCCTGCTCGATGGCGGCCGGTGGCCTGGTCGCAGCGCTGGGTGGCAACCCCAGCCAGATCGAGAATGCCGCGGAAATCGGCATGGAACACAACCTCGGCCTGACCTGTGACCCGATCGGCGGCCTGGTGCAGATCCCCTGCATCGAACGCAACGCGATGGGCGCGGTGAAGGCAATCAATGCCTCGCGCATGGCGATGCGTGGCGACGGCAAGCACAAGGTGTCGCTGGACAAGGTGATCAAGACCATGCGCGATACCGGCCGCGACATGCAGGACAAGTACAAGGAAACCAGCCGCGGTGGGCTGGCGGTGAACGTCATCGAGTGCTGAGTTGTAGCGCCGAACGACACCGTCACCGCATTCCGGTTAGGCTCGGGGCTCCCTGCCCCCGGACCGCCCCATGCGCGTGATCGCTGCCGCCCTGCTTGCCTGCCTGCCGCTGCCTGCCCTGGCTGCGCCGACCTATGGGCCACGCCTGGAAGGCTTCGACTACGGCTATCCGGTGAAGACCTTCGCACTGGAATCGCAGCGGCAGCCGCTGGAAATGGCCTACCTGGACATCGCGCCGAAGAAGGCGCCCATCGGTGTGGTGGTGCTGCTGCACGGCAAGAACTTCTGCGCCGCCACCTGGAAGGAATCGATCAAGCCGCTGGTTGCCGCCGGCTACCGGGTGATCGCCCCGGACCAGGTGGGTTTCTGCAAATCCAGCAAGCCCGAGCGCTACCAGTACACCTTCGCGCAGCTGGCCGCCAACACCCATGCCCTGCTGCAACAGCTGCAACTGGGCGATGTGCCGGTGCACCTGGTCGGCCATTCGATGGGTGGCATGCTGGCGGTGCGCTACGCGCTGATGTTCCCGCAGGACCTGCGCAGCCTGTCGCTGGTCAACCCGATCGGTCTGGAAGACTGGAAGGCGTTGGGCGTGCCGTGGCGCAGCGTGGACGCGTGGTACGCCGGCGAATTGAACATCAGCTATGACAGCATCCGCCGCTACCAGCTGGAGGTGTACTACGACGGCAAATGGAAACCGGCGTATGAACCGTGGGCGCGGATGCAGTCGGGCATGTACGAAGGCCCGGGCAAGCAGGCCGTTGCATGGAGCCAGGCGCTGGCCTCGGACATGGTGTTCAACCAGCCGGTGGTCTACGAACTGAAGAACCTGCAGGTGCCGACCACGTTGTTCATCGGCCAGAAGGACCGCACCGCGATCGGCCGTGACCTGGCACCACCTGCAGTAAAGGCGACGCTGGGCAATTACCCGGTGCTCGGCAAGGCCGCGGCCGCGACGATTCCCGGCGCCACGCTGGTCGAGTTCGCCGAACTGGGGCATTCGCCGCAGGTGCAGGACCCGAAGCAGTTCAACAGCGCATTGTTGAAGGCGTTGAAGTCTCGCTGACCGGCAGGCGTGCCCCTGTAGAGCCGAGCCCACGCTCGGCTCATCCGGCGGGATGGGGATTCTGTCAGGAGCAGCCGAGCGTGGGCTCGGCTCTACAGAAGCGGTGCGATCAACCCACGATCCGCAACACATCATCCAGCAGCGCGGCGGCGGTGACTTCCGCGCCAGCGCCCGGGCCCTGGATCAACAACGGCTGGCGCTGATAACGGTCACTGTGGATGGCTACGCGGTTGTCGGTGCCCGCGCCCTGCGCCAACGGGTGATCGGCCGGCAGCTCGCGCAGGCCCACCTGCGCACCCGCGCCATCGACACGGCCAACGAAACGCAGCACGTGGCCGTTGTCGCGTGCCTGCTGCCAACGCGCCTGCAACGGCGCATCCAGCTGCTCCAGTGCCCCCAGTGCATCCTCCAGCGGCAACGCTGCCAGCGTTTCAGGCACCAGTGAATCCACCTGCACCTGCGAAGCATCCAGCGCCAGCCCGCTGCTGCGGGCCAGGATCAGCAGCTTGCGCCGCACGTCTTCGCCGGACAGGTCCAGGCGCGGATCGGGCTCGGTATAGCCGGCCGCCAACGCTTCGCGCACCGCCGCCGAGAACGGCGACTGGCCGTCGTAACGATGGAACAGCCACGCCAGCGAACCGGACAGCACACCCTCGATGGCATGGATGTGATCGCCACCGGCCACCAGCGCGCGCAGGCTGCTCAGCAGCGGCAGGCCCGCGCCGACGGTGGCGCTGTCGCCATAGCGCGCACCACTGTCGGCGCAGCTTTCGGCAATCGCCTGCGCGCGTGCGAGCTGCGCACCACGGCCCAGCTTGTTGGCGGTCACCACGTGCACGCCGCGTGCCAGCCACTGCACGTGGCGTGCGGCCACGTCTTCGCTGGCGGTGGCATCGACCACCACGTCGCCACGTTCCAGTCCTTCGGCGCTGGCCCACGGCGGCGAACTCTGGCCATCGCGCGGTGCACGCCGTGCCAGCTCCAGCGGCAACACCAGGTCACGATCGATCTCCAGCGCAGTGCGTGAATTGGCCAGCCACTGCACGCTGGGCAGTTCCAGCCCACGCGCCCGCAATGCCTGGTAACGCTGCACGAAGGCCGAGCCGACCGTGCCAGTGCCCAGCAGCGCCAGGCGTCCCACGCCCAGCGCAGGAATGTCAGCGGCGAGCGCGCTCATGCATCCACCACCTGTTTGCGACGCGCGGCCGCATCAATCACCGCTTCGGCGCGCTGCAGCGCGGCGCCCAGATCTGCCAGCAGGTCACGCTCGGCCTCGATGCCGACCGACAGGCGCAGCAGCCCTTCGCTGATGCCGGCGGCGGCACGCGCTTCGGCGGTCATCGCCGCATGGGTCATGGTGGCCGGATGCGCGATCAGGCTTTCGACGCCGCCCAGCGATTCGGCCAGGGTGAAACAGCGCAGGCCATCGACGAAGGCACGCACTGCGGCATGCGGATCATCGCCTTCGCAGTCGGCCAGTTCGAACGACAACATCGCGCCAAAGCCGCTTTGCTGGCGTGCGGCGATGGCATGCCCGGGGTGATCGGCCAGGCCCGGGTAGTAGACCCTACCGACTGCCGGATGCTGGTCCAGCAGGGCAACGATCGACGCGGTGTTCTCCTGGTGCACGCGCAGGCGCGCATCCAGCGTGCGCAGGCCGCGCAGGGTCAGGAACGCATCGAACGGCGAACCGGTCAGGCCCAGCGCGTTGCCCCACCACACCAGCTGCTCGTGCAGTGCCTGATCGCGCGCGACCACCGCACCACCCACCACATCGCTGTGGCCATTGATGTACTTGGTGGTGGAATGCAGCACCAGATCTGCGCCGAAGGCCAGCGGTTGCTGCAGCGCCGGCGACAGGAAGGTGTTGTCGACCACCACGAGTGCACCGGCCTTGTGCGCGGCATCGATGACGAAGCGCAGGTCGGTGATGCGCAGCAGCGGGTTGGACGGGGTTTCCACCAGCACCAGCTTCGGCTGGGTGGCCAGCGCCTGTGCCAGTGCACGCGGATCGGTCAGGTCGGCGGTGACCAGTTCGAAGTGGCCCTTCTTCGCCAGCGCATTGAACAGGCGCCAGCTGCCACCGTACGCATCGTGCGGCACCACCAGGGTATCTCCCGGCTGCAGCAGTGCATTCAGCACCAGGTTGATCGCCCCCATGCCGGTGGCGGTGATCACGCCGCCGGCACCGCCTTCCAGTTCGGCCAGCGCCTCACCCAGCAGGTCGCGGGTGGGGTTGCCACTGCGCGTGTAGTCGTACTGGCGCTTGTTGCCGAAGCCTTCAAAGCTGAAGTTCGACGACAGCACGATCGGCGGGGTGACCGCGCCATGGGCGGTATCGCGATCGATGCCGGCACGGACGGCGGCGGTGGTGCGACTACAGGACGGCTCGTTGGCGTGCAGGCTCATGCGGACTCTCCAGAGGTGCGGAAGGCAGTGGCGAGGATCGCGTCGATGCGATCGGTTTCTTTGAGGAAGGCGTCGTGGCCGTAGGGCGAGCGCAGCACGCGCAGGCTGCCGCGCGGGCCCAGACCTTCGACCAGGCCGACGAGGTCGGCCAGCGGCACCAGGCGGTCGCCCTCCACGGCCACCACCACGGTCGGCGGCAGGATCGCGGCGGGGTCGACGCGGTGCAGGTCGATCGATTCGGACAGGCGCAGGTAGGCGGTCACCGGTGTGCGCGCGACGTACTGCGCGCCGGCGGCGTCGAGATAGTCTTCGGCGGCCACGCGCACGCGGCCGTTGATCACTTCCGGCGCGGCATCGAAGCGCTCGCCGAATTCTTCCGGGGTGCGGTAGCTGAGCATGGCGAACTGCCGGGCCAGCGCCAGGCCATGATCTTCGCCGCACTGCAGCTGGCCCAGCGCGACGGCGCGGCGCTGCAACGCGCGCCAGGCGGCGGCATACGGGTGCGGGCGATGCGCACCGCTGGCCAGCACCAGCTGGCGCACGCGGGCACGATGACGGATCGCGAACTGCTGGCCGACCAGCGCGCCATACGAATAGCCGACGAAGGCTTTCAGCGCGCGGATGCCGAGATGATCCAGCACCAGCGCCAATGCGTCGGCCTGATCGGCGGTATCGATCGGCACGTCCAGCGCACCGTCGGCGCCGATGAAATCGAACGCCAATACGCGCAGCTGCTGCGGATCCAGCGTGCGCCCCCTGCCGACCAGCTCTTCGGCCCAGCCCTTCTCGCTGAACTGTGCGTTGGAGGCCACATGGCGATGCGCGGAGATGCCGCCGGCCAGTACCACCACCGGCGCGTTGGCCGGGCCGACCCACTCGTAGCGCAGGCGCACCGGGCTGGGGCCGGCATGACGCATCGACAGCACCGCGGCGAACTCACCGCGCTCGGCATGCACACGGTCTTCGACCGGCACGCTGACGGGGACAAAGGGTTCGGGGCGAACGGCGGTACTGGTGGCGAAGCTCATGGCGGGATCCGGTTGGGGAATCGGCCATCGAGCCTTCGCGGGGCCCGCGTTCGAGATGCACGTGTGGTGCATGGTTCGAACCATCTTTCGGTGGACGCCACGGTCCCCGCAGGATTTGGCACCTACGCGGACGCTTGCGCGCCTGCGGGCTGCCCCGGCTTCAAAGGGCCTGTCCCTCTGCCGGTCTCGATGGTGAGGCCACGATGCCAGCCCTTCCGCGCACTGTCAATCCCTTCATGCGGATAAAGCGATGAATATTTTCGTCCCGGGTATGCGAGGGGCGTCGCGGTTGTCCCGTTCAGGATCCGGTACAGTCCCGGCGGTCCCTGCCGCTGGAACCCCCGATGCCACGCCTGCCCCTGACCTGGCTGCTGCTGCCCCTGCTGGCGAGTGCGACGGCCAGCGCCGGCGACTGGCGCCAGGGCTGGGGACTGGTGCCTCCTCCCGCTTCTGCCGCCCGCGCAGGCGATGCCGAGGCTGCCGCACCGATGGCCCAGCTGCGCCTGCAACCGGTCGGCACGCAATGGCAGGCCCGTATCGACAACACCCTGGCCGGACCGCTGCAGATCGAGCTGCGCGCTGCACCCGGACACCCGGTCGAAGGGCTGCCGGTGCAATCGCTGATCCAGGGCGACAGCAGCCTGGTGGTCGGCCACCTGCCTGCCCCGCTCGACGGCCGCACGCTGGACCTGCGCCTGCAGTCGGTACCGGGCAATCCGGCCGCACGTGCCGAGGATGTGGCCTATCGCCTGCCGTTCGATGCGGCCCGTCCACGCGTGGACCAGGCGCCGCAGGGCCGGTTCAGCCACGACGACGAGGAAAACCGCGATGCGGTCGACTTCGCGCTGCCTGAAGGCACGTTGGTGCTGGCCGCACGCGAGGGCACGGTGATGCAGATCCAGGATGGCTTCCGTGGCAACGGCCAGGACCGCGAACGCGATGGTGGCCGCGCCAACTTCATCCGCGTGCTGCACAGCGACGGCAGCATGGCCCTGTACGGCCACCTGCAGGCCGGCGGCATGCGCGTGCGTCGCGGCCAGGCGGTGGGGGCCGGGCAGCCGATCGGCCTGTCCGGCAACAGTGGCTACAGCAGCGCCCCACACCTGCACTTCGTGGTACAGGTCAACCGCGGCATGGGCCTGCGCTCGGTGCCGGCACGCATCTTCGCCGAGCAGGGCCAGCTGCAGTTCGCCCGCCAGGGCGAGGCCGACGGCGGTACCGGGCGCTGACCGGCCCCGGCCGGTATAATCGGGCGCTTATCTCTTTGAAAAGCGCCCCGGGCGGGCGCCACTGCCATGTCCGAAGTCGCCAACGAAGCGTCGCGTCGCCGCACCTTCGCCATCATTTCCCACCCTGACGCCGGCAAGACCACGCTGACCGAAAAGCTGCTGCTGTTCGGAGGCGCGATCCAGATGGCCGGTTCGGTGAAGGGCCGCAAGGCTGCCCGCCACGCCACCTCCGACTGGATGGCGCTGGAAAAGGAGCGCGGCATCTCCGTCACCTCCTCGGTGATGCAGTTCCCGTACGAAGGCAAGATCGTCAACCTGCTCGACACCCCCGGCCACGCCGACTTCGGCGAGGACACCTACCGCGTGCTGACCGCGGTGGACTCGGCGCTGATGGTGATCGACGTGGCCAAGGGCGTGGAAGAGCGCACCATCAAGCTGATGGAAGTGTGCCGCCTGCGCGACACCCCGATCATGACCTTCATCAACAAGCTCGACCGCGAGGGCAAGGACCCGATCGAGCTGCTGGATGAAGTGGAAACCGTGCTGGGCATCCAGTGCGCCCCGGTCACCTGGCCGATCGGCATGGGCCAGCGCCTGAAGGGCGTGGTGCATCTGCTCACCGGCGAAGTGCACCTGTACGAACCGGGCCGCAACTTCACCCGCCAGGACTCGACCATCTTCCCGTCCATCGATGCCCCCGGCCTGGCCGAGAAGATCGGTGCACAGATGCTGGCCGACCTGCGCGACGAACTGGAACTGGTGCAGGGCGCCAGCCACCCATTCGACCTGGAGGCCTACCGCGCCGGCAAGCAGACCCCGGTGTTCTTCGGCTCGGGCGTGAACAACTTCGGCGTGCAGCCGCTGCTGGACTTCTTCGTCGAGCATGCGCCGTCGCCGCAGGCACGCTCCACCACCGGCCGCGAGATTGCCCCGGAAGAGAACAAGCTGACCGGCTTCGTGTTCAAGATCCAGGCCAACATGGACCCGCAGCACCGTGACCGCGTGGCGTTCATGCGCGTCTGCTCGGGCCGTTTCAGCGCCGGCATGAAGACCTTCCACGTGCGCACCGGCAAGGAAATGAAGCTGGCCAACGCCCTGACCTTCATGGCCAGCGATCGTGAAATCGCCGCCGAAGCGTGGCCGGGCGATGTGATCGGCATCCACAACCACGGCACCATTTCCATCGGCGATACCTTCACCGAAGGCGAAGCGGTCACCTTCACCGGTATTCCGAACTTCGCCCCGGAGCTGTTCCGTCGCGCACGCCTGCGTGATCCGCTCAAGCTCAAGCAGCTGCAGAAGGGCCTGGCCCAGCTGTCCGAGGAAGGTGCGACCCAGTTCTTCCGCCCGCTGACCAGCAACGACCTGATCCTGGGTGCGGTCGGTGTGCTGCAGTTCGACGTGGCCGCGTACCGCCTGAAGGACGAGTACGGCGTGGAAGCCACCTTCGAGCCGGTCAGCGTGACGACTGCGCGTTGGGTCCACTGCAGCAACGAAAAGAAGCTGGAAGAGTTCCGCGAGAAGAACGCACTGAACCTGGCACTGGATGCGGCCGGCCACCTGGTCTACCTGGCACCGACCCGGGTCAACCTTCAGCTGGCGCAGGAACGCTCGCCGGACGTGCGCTTCTCGGCCACCCGCGAAGCGGCGCATACGGTTTCGGTGGGCTGATGCCACGCGGTCGGATCCCTTTCCGCAGGAAAGGGCTCTGACTCCTGCAGTGCCGGGCGTTCATCCACGCATGGCGTGGATCTACCATGGACCCGGCGCAGGCCGGCAATTCATCGACCATACGGTGACGGGCGTGCAGACGCCGCCCATCGCGGCGATGATAGGGGGGTGCGGGTCCCCCTCCCCGCGAACGATGCCTACGCCATGTCCACGACTTCCGTTGCTTCGATCCGCGAAGAAATCGCCAGCGCCCTGACCCACGGCCTCGGTGCCGTGCTCGCCCTGGGCGCCGGTGCGGTACTGATCACCCTGGCCGCCATCTACAGCGATGGCTGGCAGCTGGCCGGCGCGATCGTATTCGGCATTGCGCTTCTGCTGCTGTACACCGCCTCCACGCTGTACCACGCCATCCAGCACCCGGTCGCCAAGGGCCGCCTGAAGGTGTTCGACCACTGCGCAATCTACGTATTGATCGCCGGCACCTATACCCCGTTCACCCTGATCGGCCTGCGTGGCCCGTGGGGCTGGGGCCTGTTCGCCGCGATCTGGACCTTGGCCTTGGCCGGGGTGGTGTTCAAGCTGTTCTACACCGGCCGCTTCAAGGCGCTTTCCACCGGCATCTACATCGCCATGGGCTGGCTGGTGATCGTGGCGATCAAGCCGATGCTGGCCTCGATCGACGGCTGGACGCTGGGCTGGCTGCTGGCCGGCGGCCTGTCGTACACGCTGGGCACCTATTTCTATCACCGCGAATCGATCCCCTATTCGCACGCGATCTGGCACCTGTTCGTGATCGGCGGCAGCGTCTGCCACTTCGTCGCGGTGACCATGCAGGTGCTGTAACGGCGCGGGTTGTGCACACCACGCACATGGACGCTTCGCGCCCCGTCCACGATGGAGGGGCAACCATGGCAGCGTGAATGCTGCCGCCTCCCCTGCCGCAACGCGCGCTTGCCGCTGGCGCTTCCGCAGACCTGGCCCGCGCGGCCGGCGCTGGCTCACGGTCCTGGTCTTCCTGCTGGCAGTGATCCTGGTGGTGATCGCGCTGTGGGACTGGAACTGGTTCAAGGGTCCGGTCGAGCGCGCGGTGCAGGCACGCACCGGTCGTGCACTGCACATCGGCCACCTGGATGTCGACCTCGGCCGAACCAGCACCATCCGTGCCGATGCGATCACCTTCGCCAATGCCGCCTGGGCGAAGCAGCCGAACATGGCCACGGCCGACCGCCTCGAGATCGACGTGCGGGTATGGCCCCTGCTGCGCGGCAGCGTGCAGCTGCCGGAAGTGCGCCTGACCCGACCGGACGTGCTGCTGGAAACCGCCCCGCGCAAGGGCGAGCCGGGAAACTGGGATTTCCTGGGTGACAGCAGAGGCGGGACAAGCCCGCAACTCAAGCGCCTGCGCATCGACGACGGCCGGCTGCAGTTCCTCGACGCACTGGGCCGCACCGACATCCGCGTGGGCGTGCACAGCGGCCAACCGAAACAGGCCGATGCCTCGCCGCCGCTGCTGGTGCGGGGCAAGGGCCGCTGGCAGGGCAACCCGTTCACCCTGCAGGGCGGTACCGAATCACCGCTGGAACTGACCGACAGCGACCACCCGTTCCGCATCCACCTCGACGGCCGCGCCGGTGCCACCCACGCAGTGGCCCGCGGCACGCTCACCAACCCCTTCCAGCTGCGCGTGTTCGACCTGCAGTTCGCGCTCAGTGGCCAGGATCTGGCCGATCTCTACCCGCTGCTCGGCATCGCCATCCCGCCCTCACCGCCCTATGCGTTGGACGGACGCCTGAAGCGCGACCACAACGTCTGGCGTTACGACGGCTTCACCGGCAAGGTCGGCGACAGCGACCTGGGTGGCAACCTGCAGTTCGAGGTGGGACGCGACCGTCCACGACTGACCGCGACGCTGGAATCCAGGCGCCTGGACTTCGATGACCTGGCCGGCTTCGTCGGCGCGCCACCGAAGACCGGCGGCGGCGAAACCGCCAACGCAGAACAGAAGGCCGAGGCCGCACGCGTTGCTGCCCGTGCACGCGTGCTGCCCGACACGCCCTACAACCTCGGCAAGCTGCGCGCGATGGATGCCGACGTGCGCTGGAAGGCCCACCGCATCAACGCCCCTTCGTTGCCGCTGGACGACATGGATGCGCACCTGCTGCTGGATGACGGCGTGCTACGGCTGGACCCGCTGAACTTCGGCGTGGCCGGCGGCGATATCCGCAGCACGATCCGCATGGATGCACGTCAGCCGCAGATCCGCACCGCGCTGAAGGCCAGCGTGCGCGGCGTGCAGCTGGGCCAGCTGCTCCCGGACGCGAAGCTGGCCGAGCAGGCCAAGGGCGGCATAGGCGGCGAAGTGGACCTGAGCGGCCGTGGCAACTCGATCGCCGCGATGCTGGGCAGCAGCGATGGCAAGGTCGGCCTGGCGATGGGCCGCGGCCATGTCGGTAACCTGGTAATGGAACTGGCGGGGCTGGACATTACCGAATCGCTGAAATTCCTGGTGACCGGCGACAAGCAGATCCCCCTGCGCTGCGCCTTCGCCGACTTCGGCGTGCGCGACGGCCTGATGACCAGCCAGGCACTGGCGGTGGATACCACCGACACGATCCTCATCGGCGAAGGCACGGTCAGCCTGCGCGACGAGAGCCTGGACCTGCTGTTGAAGCCACGCCCGAAGGACAAGAGCATCCTGGTGCTGCGCTCTCCGCTGCGCATCAGTGGCACGTTCAAGGACCCGTCGTTCCGCCCGGACTTCAAGGCGCTGGGTATTCGTGGCGCCGTGGCCCTGGCGCTGGGCAGCATCGCGCCGCCGGCGGCGTTGCTGGCGACGATCGAACTGGGGCCGGGGAAGGATGCCGACTGCGGTGGGCAGTATGCGAAGTAGGTTTACAGCGTTGTTCGCGGCGCCTGCATTGATCGCGGCTTGAGGGGGACGGGTGACGCAGGCAGGACACGCCGCAAGTACGTCCCTGTAGCAACTGTGTTGAGAGATGGGCCTTGGCCCCGCCGACAGTCGCACACGGTAGTGCCGGCCGCTGGCCGGCAGCCTTTTGGGGCACGCGCGGCAGGTTGGCTTCAGGCGGGGATCGATCCGCCTTGAGCGTCACGCACGCGAGCGTTGAGAATCACCAGCATCTTCCTCATCACCGCCACGATGGCTACTTTTCCTTCCTTGCCGCGGGCCCGCAGCGACCGGTAAAAGTCCCGTAATCGTGGCTCATGTCGCATGGCCGACATGGCTGCCATGTAGAGCACCTGGCGGATCTCGGCCCTGCCGCCATGGATGCTTCGCCTCCCTCGCATGGCTCCGCTGTCGTGGGAGATCGGCGCCACGCCGACCAGGCTGGCAATGGCTTTTCCGCTGATCTGACCCAACTCAGGCAGGTAGCTGGCCAGTACCGCCTGCAATGCCGGGCCGACCCCTTTCATCGACTTCAGCACTGCCAGTTGAGGCTGCTGCGCGACCTGTTCAGAGATCTGCTTGCCCAGCCGCTCGACCAGTGTCTGCAGGCGAATGATGTTGCCTTGCATCTGCCGGCGTAGCTCGCGGTCAGTCACCATTTCCTGCTGTTGGCGGGCTACGGTCAGTGCCTGCATCGTTTGTCGTCGCGCCCGCACAAACTCACGCAGTTTCCGCTGCCAGGGCTCCAGCGGCTGATAGGAAGGCAATTCCACCAGTGCGGCCATCTGCGCCAATACAAGAGCGTCCAAACGGTCCGTCTTGGCCACTTTACCCAGCCCCTGAGCCAGTCTACGCGCTCGCAGGGCGTTGGCACGGATCACCGGATGGCCGGCCTTGTGAAGGAAGTCCAGGACAGTCTGCTCATAGCCGCCGGTGGCTTCCAGCACGATCTGGCTGACCGGACGCTTCTTCAGCCAAA
>NZ_JBQEMR010000053.1:0-24176 GCF_052045015.1 Stenotrophomonas sp. 22692 | reverse complement strand
TCCATGGGTGAGGGCGCTTCGCTTGCGAAGCATTGCTTCGCAAGCGCCCGAACGCACAGCCGCCAGCGGTTGGGCCGGACAGGGGATTCACGGCGTCCCCCGCAACCGGACCCACCCCGCCTACCTACAGGAACCCCGCCGTTGCCGTTGCCGTTGCTGTTGCTGTTGCTGTTGCTGTTGCTGTTGCCTCCAGCAGGTGCAGGGCTGCAAGCCCTGCCGAACACCACCCCTACTTCAAACGCAGCAGCAGGCTGCCGCCCGCACACACCACCGCCAGCCAGGCCACGCCGTGCCACCCCCACTGCGCCAGCGCCAGGCTGCCCAGCGCACCACCGGCAGCCATGCCGATGAACATGCCGGTGAACAGCAACGCATTGAGCCGGCTGCGTGCCGGCGGCACCAGGCCGTAGACCAGCGTCTGGTGCGCCACCAGCGCCGACTGGAAGCCGAAGTCGAACAGCAGCGCACTCACCACCAGCAGCGGCAGCAGCGCGGCGGCCGGCAGCCAGGACTCGGCCAGCAGCAGGCCGAAGCCCAGCAACGCCACCGCGATCGCCAGCCGCGCCACTGCATGGCAACCCAAGCGATCGGCGAATCGACCCGCAAATGGTGCGGCCAGTGCACCGGCCGCACCCGCAATACCGAACGCACCCGCCGCCGCACTGCCCAGGCCCAGACGAGCATGCAGCATCAGCGCCAGGGTCGACCAGAATGCACTGAAACCCACCGCCAGCAGCGACTGGCTGGCCACCGCACGGCGCAGCTGCGGCTGCTCGCGCCACAACGCCAGCAATGAGCCCAGCAACGCCGGATAGCGCAGCGTGCTGGTCGGTGCGAAACGCGGCAGCGCACGCGCCATCACCGCGCCCATCGCCGCCACCGATACCGCAGCCAGTACGAACTGCGTGCGCCAACCCCACGCTTCAGCCACCACACCACTGACCACGCGCGACAACAGGATGCCCAGCAACAAGCCGGTCATTACCCGGCCGACGATCTGCCCGCGCTGCGCATCCGGTGCCAGCACCGCAGCGGCCGGCACGATGTCCTGCGCCAGCGTGGCCATCAGCCCGACCAGCAGGCTGGCCATCAGCAGGCCCGGCAGGTGCCCGGCCATCGCTGCAGCACCCAATGCCAGTGCCAGCAATGCAGATTTCAACAGGATCAGGTTGCGGCGGTCGAACCGGTCACCCAGCGGCGCCAGCAGCAGGATGCCCATTGCATAGCCAAGCTGGGTCAGGGTCGGTACCAGGCCAGCGGCGCGCTCACCCGCGCCGAGGTCCTGGGCGATCAGGCCCAGCATCGGCTGGCTGTAATAGAGCGAGGCGACCGAGAAGCCGGCGCCGGCCGCCATTGCCAGCACCAGCGGGGTGGAGGGTGCAGTCGCGGGTGCGGCGGCGACGGACAGCGAAGGGGTAGACATGGGGGAGTCCGGTGGAAGAAGTGGACGTATCCTGCCCGCATTCGCCCAACGTCTGTAGTAGGCTGAAATACATATCATTCATACGTCATACGCATGACCGACCTCACCGCTGGCGCTGATCGCCTGGATCTGCTGCGCACCTTCCTGCGCATCGTCGATGCCGGCAGCCTGTCTGCCGCAGCCGCGCAGCTGGGCACCACCCAGCCAACGGTCAGCCGACGCCTGCAGGCATTGGAGCGGCAGCTCGGCCTGCGCCTGCTGCTGCGCTCCACCCATGGCCTGCAACTGACCGAGGATGGCCTGCGCTGCCAGCGCCATGCGCAACGCGTGGTCGACGAATGGGAGTCGCTGCAGGCCGAACTGAACGGCGAACCGGAAACGCTGCGCGGACGCCTGCGGGTGATGGTGCCGCATGCCTTTGGCCAGGCGCAGCTGCTACCGACCATGCTCGCGTTCCTCGCCCAGCACCCACAGCTGAGCCTGGAGTGGATCCTGGAAGATCGTCGCCCGGATTTCATCGCCGAAGGCATCGACTGCGCGGTGCGTGTGGGACCGGTCGACGAACCGCGCATGGTGGCACTGCCGCTGGCCGAAGTGCCGCGCATCGTCGTGGCAGCGCCCTCGCTGGTGGACGTCACGGCGGTCAGTACGCCGGAACAGGCGCAGGCACTGCCATGGATCTCGCTGGTCACCTACTACCGCGAACGCCTGCTGCTGCATGACGCGCAGGGGCGCGCGCATACCCTTTCGATCAGCCCGCGCCTGCTCAGCGACAACCTGTTCGTGGTGCAGCAGGCTGCACGCGCCGGGTTGGGCGCAGCGGTGGTCTCGGCTTGGCTGGTGGCCGACGACCTCGCCCAAGGGCGGCTGGTGCAGCTGCTGCCGGACTGGCAGCCGCCGGCACTGCCGGTGCATGTCGTGTTTCCGGCCGCGCGCCAGCAGCCGCCGCGGCTGCGCGCCTTCATCGGTGCGATGAAGGCCGCACTGCCGCAGCTGCATGGCATGCGGCCGGCACCGCGTTAGGTCATCGGCCGCATCATCCACGCATGGCGTGGATCTACTGCTGATCGCGGGTATGGATGCCCGGACGGCAACCGGTAGATCCACGCCATGCGTTGCGTGGATTCCGCCCCGCCCCACCCTCAATTGGCCTTCGCCGCCTCCGCATTCCACGCCGCGACCTTGGCCCTGGTATCAGCCAACATCCTGTCCAGCGCAGCGCGGTCATACACGTTGCCGCGCAGGATCACGCTGTCGATCTTCTCGGTGGCGGCGATGTCCTGCAGCGGGTTGGCGGTCAGCAGCACCAGATCGGCAGCCTTGCCCTGTGCAACGCCACCGTAGCGGTCCATCTGGCCGAACCAGGCCGGGCCGGAACGGGTGGCGGCCGACAGCGCCTGCGGCGAGCTCAGGCCCTCCTTCACGAACAGCTGCAGCTCCTGGTGCAGGGCGATGCCCGGGAAATTGAACGAATTGAGGAAGCCCGCATCGGTACCGGCGATGATCGTCACGCCGGCCTCCTGCAGCATCGGCAGCACTGCGGCCACCTGGTGGTACTGCGCGTGGCGCGCTTCGATCTGCGCCGGCGTCGCCTTCGCCGCGCGGTCCACGCGCCACTGGTAGGTCGCGCGCAGGCCCGGGCCGATGTAGGCCAGGTACGGGTCGTTGGCGTGGTCATCCTGGTCGAGGAAGTCGAGGATGCGGCCGCCGTTGAGGGTCGGGGTCACGAATACGCCACGCTTGGCGAAATCACGGTAGGCCCGCATTGCGGTGTCACGGTCGAAGCTGGCGTCGAGGCGGCGATTGGCTTCGGCGCGATCGATGCGCCCGGCGCCGAAGTCGGCGGCGATCTGCGCTTCGTCCTTGCTGCCGGCCTTGAATGCGTAGTCCAGATGCTCGATCGAGGCCAGGCCGGCATCGACCGCCTGCTCCACGGTCAGCGCCATTGGAATGTGGCCCGAGGCCTTGAAGCCGGCCTTTCGCGCAGCGCTGGCCGAGTACAGGAACAGTTCCGGCGTCAGCGTGCTGTCGGTGATCTTCACGAAATCGACCTTGTCGTGCTGCAGTCGGGTAATCACCTTGTCGACGTCGGTCTCGCTGCCCACTTCGATCGTGCCCTTCCACACCGGCTTGATGCCCTCGATCTTCGCGCCGGAACTGAGCAGGCGCGGGCCGAACAGCGTGCCCTTGGCGATTTCGCCACGCCACTGCAGCACCTGCTCGGGCAGATCGCCGGAACAATCACGCACGGTGGTGATGCCGTGCGCGATGTACAGCGGCAGCAGTGCCTTGTTCTCTTCGATCAGCGCCGGGCCACCGCCGAAATGCACGTGCATGTCCCACAGCCCCGGGATCAGGTACTTGCCCTTGGCGTCGATCTGGCGGGCCGCGCTCCATTGGCTGCGCAGCTGCGCATCTGGACCGACGGCGACGATGTCCTCGTCGCGGATCACCACGCTCTGCCCGGCCAGGGTGCTGGCGTGCTCGACATCGACCACGGTGGCATTGCGGATCAGCAGGTCGGCGCGCTCGGCGGCAGAGGCCGACAGCGGTGCTACCGCAAGGAGGATGGCAAGGGACAACGGACGGGAACGGAACATGGACAGCATCCTGATGGGCACGCCCAGCGTGCGGGTGGAAGGGGTTTGCATTCAGCGCACCGCGCCGTGCTGGCGCAGCAGGGTCTCAATTCCGGTATAGCCGCGCTGGCGCGCGTGCGTCAGCGGCGTCACGCCATCGCCGTCGGCAAGCTCCGGGTCGGCACCGGCCTCCAGCAGCAGCTGCACGATCTGCACGTGGCGCGCACCGCCATCGCCGAGCAGGATCGCTTCCAGCAGCGCGGTCCAGTGCAGGCGGTTGACATGGTCCACCGCCACGCCCGCGCGCAACAGCGTACGTACGGTGGCGACGTGGCCACGCTCGGCGGCCGGAATCAGCGCGGTGCCGCCATAGCGGTTGGTGCTGCGCAGATCGGCGCCATGCGCCAGGGTCATCGCCAGGATCTCATCCAGGCCACGCGCACCGGCGTACAGGTAGGCGCTGTCCTGCATCGCGTCCTTGGCATTGACGTCGGCACCGGCTTCGATCAGCTCGCGCGCGGCATCCACGTTGTTGCCGTGCGTGGCCAGCAGCAGCGCGGTGCGGCCCTGGCCATCGCGCGCCTCCAGCGTGGCGCCATCCTCGATCGCCTGTCGCACTGCATCGGCGTCGCCGCGGCTGGCAGCATCCCGCAGGCGCGCGTCTGCGTCGGCCCGGGACGTGGCGGTGCAGGCGGGGGTGACCATGGCCAGCAGGCACAACAGCAGCACGCGCGTGAAGGGCGCAGGCCAGCCAGCGGAATGATGGACGCGCATGACAGTGACTCCTCATGTCCGTCGCCACGGAGCACCGGGCGACGGTAGCAACAGCCGGGCATTGCCGGCCCCTGCCCTGCATGGTAGAAGTCGGCTTGGGTATCCAGAAGTGAAATGTTCAAATGCAAGACAGTGCCAAATCGAATAGAACCCTGTTCGAACTGGACCTGCTGCGGGCGCTGGTGATGGTGGCCGACTGCGGCAGCTTCACCACGGCGGCCACGCGCCTGCATTCGACACAATCCACGGTCAGCCAGAAGGTACGCCGGCTGGAGGAACTGGCCGGGCATCGCCTGCTCGAACGCGGCCACCGCGATGTGCACCCCACCGACGCCGGCCACACCCTGCTCGGCTACGCGCGGCGCATGCTCGACCTGAACGAGGAAATGGCACAGGCGCTGGCCGGTGCGACGGTGGAGACCGCCGTCCGCATCGGCGTGCCCGAGGATTTCGTCAACCCGCAGACCACGCGCATGCTGGCCGCTTTCAGCCGCCGCCATCCGCAGGTGAAGCTGGAGATCAGCAGCGGCCTCAGCCGTGACCTGGCGCAGGGCTTCGACCACGGCGAGCTGGATCTGGTGCTGGTCAAGCAGCGCCGCAACAGCCGCCAGGCGGTGCATTGCCGGCGCGAGCCGATGCACTGGATCGACAGCCTGCGCAGCAGCTGCCTGCAGCAGGACCCGCTGCCACTGGTCACGTTCCCGCCGCGTGGGCTGTACCGCGACGAGATGATCCACGCCGTGGAAGCGCTGGGCCTGCGCTGGCGCATCGCCTTCACCAGCTCGTCGCTCAGTGGCATCCAGGGCGCCGTGGCCGATGGCATCGGCATCAGCCTGCTGCCGCGCCGCGCGGTCAGCCGCGAGCACCGCATCATCGATGGCGAGCGTGAGCTGCCGGTGATCGACAACTACGAGATCGGCCTGCTGCATCGCCCGGACGCTGATGATGCCGTGCGTGCGCTGGCCAGCGAGCTGTGGCGGCAGGTACAACGCGAACCGGATTGACCACGGTAGGTCCACGCCACGCGTGGATGAACTTCGCGCATCACGCATCGAAACATGGTCAATCCGGCCGCACGGCCGGCAACATCGGCTCGTAGAGTGCCTGATGTTTCCGTGCCCCACGGCGCCTTGCCATGTCCGACGAAATCCCCACCCGTTTCGATCCCCTGCCCGCTGCCCTGCAGACGCATCTGCAGCACCAGCGTTCGCTGATCGCCGCGCGCGTGGCCGCCGGCTTTCCGACGTTGCCGGTGCAGTGGCCGCTGGCGGCCACCACCCTGCAGCGCGTGGTCGATGCGGAGCTGATCGATCGTGACGACTGCGAAGGCTGGGAAGCACTGGGCGTGGCCTTCGGTGACACCCTGGCCCAGCGCGTGCCGGGCCTGGCCTGGATGCAGGTGACCGATGCCTGGGGCATCGACGCGGTGCTGCGCTATGCCGACAGCAGCCTGCAGATCGGCGCCAGCACGCTGCTGCTCAAGCGCGTCGAGCAGGGCGAGATCATCGACATCGCCCATCTGCTGGCGTGGCTTGAGGAATTCATCGCCACCCGCGCCGACGATTACGCCTGAAAGGTCGCCGAGCATGGCTCGGCACTACAGGGGGTTGCGCGGCGTGGATCTAGAGCCAGCGGCCGTCGACCACCACGCGGCGCTCCAGCGGCACCGCAGCCACGGCCGCCGGGCCGTGGTCGGCACGCACGGCCACGAAGGTCGCCGGCCGGCCTTCGGCAATACCATGCTGCGGCAGGCCGATCGCCTGCGCGGCATGGGTGGTGACCATGTCCAGCGCCAGCATCAGGTCGGCATCGGTGTAGAAGCCGGACCGGTAGCCCAGCAGCATCGCCCGCTGCAGCAGGTCGCCATTGCCATACGGCCACCAGCAGTCACGGATGTTGTCGTTGCCTGCGAACACGCGCACACCGGCATCATGCAGCGCGCGCAGCGGCGGGAACGGATGATCCCCCGGCGCGTTGCTCATGATCGCCACACCCGCGGTGGCCAATGCTTCGCCCACCTGCAGCGCGCGCGCCAGCGGCACGTCGCCCAGCGAATAGGCATGGCTGACCGCAACACGCCCCTGCAGGCCGGCGGCCCGGGTACGCGCAGCGATGCGCAGCAGCTGCGCCAGACCGGTTTCGCCGGGCTCGTGCAGATGGATGTCCAGCTGCACACCGTAGCGCTCGGCCAGAGCGAACAACAGCGCCAGCTGGCCTTCGGCATCACCATCGAGCGTGGTGGGGTCGATGCCGCCGAGCACTTCCACGCCCGCAGCAAGCGCCTGCTCCAGTACGGTGGCGGTACCCGGACAGGACATCACCCCGGCCTGCGGGAATGCCACCAGCTGGATGCGCATGATGTCGGCACAGCGCAACGCCGCCTCGCGTACTGCCTCGAGATGGCCGAGACCGGTGCTGGCGTCGATATCGACATGGCAGCGCATCGCCACCGTACCGAAAGCACTGCATTGGCGGATCAGCGCCTCGGCACGGTCCACCATCGGTGCCGCACCCGCCACCGCCGCCTTCTCCACCGCCAGCCGCTCCCGCAGGCTGTTCACCGGCTGATGCGGGTGCCAATGGTCGCCGACGAAGCTTTTGTCGAGGTGGATGTGGCCGTCGACCAGCCCGGGCAGCACCGCGAACCCCTGCAGGTTGACGCATTCCGCCCCTTCTGTCGGCACGGCCTCGCCATTGAGGCTGCTGATGCGGCCATCACGGATATGGAAGTGCAGTGGCGCACCGTCGCGGTCGACACCGCCATGGACGAACTGGAGGGTCATCGGGAACTCCCGGAATGCCAAGAATGGCGCCATCGTGCGCCTCGCCGCAGCCATCGGCCAACGAAATATCTGGATGGCATACATTCACCAGAACGATGACTACCCCTGCGACAACCGGTCGCAGCCACGCCGTGCACAGCCCTGAACGGGTAACATGGGCGCCTGTCTCCGCTGTGAAGCCGCATGGGCCCGTCCGACCGCCACGATCGTCTCCGCCGCTGGCAGGCCGCGTCCCTGCTTGCCGCCGCCCCGATCGCCAGCCTGTCAGCCACTGATGCTGCGGCGGCTGCGCCGCTGCAGTCGCCGCCGGGCCAGCAGCGCATCGCCCCGGCTGCACTGGTCGAGCGCCTGCACCAGCGCGTGCTGTCCGGGCAGAGCGCCACCGCCACGCTGGAACACTGGTGCGCCGAGCACGGCCTGGCCGAACAGGCGCGGGTGCGCGCCGTGCGCATACACGGCCAGGACAAGCCGGCCCCCGCCGACGTTCTGCAGTCGCTGGGCGCGACGCCGGGTACCGAACTGCGCTATCGCCGCGTACAGTTGGTCTGCGGCAGCCGCGTGCTGTCCGAGGCCGACAACTGGTACCTGCCCGGCCACCTCAGCCCGGCCATGAACCAGGTGCTGGACAGCACCGACGAGCCGTTCGGTCGCGTGGTCGGCCCGCTCGGTTTCCAGCGCCAGACCCTGGCTGACCAGACGTTCTGGCCGCCGCGGGGCGAAGGCGATCACGGCGTGATCCTCGAGGTGCGTGCCTTGTTGCGCGACCGCCAGCAGCAGCCTTTCAGCTACGTCATCGAGTCATACCTGCAGCAGGCGCTGCCGTAACGCGCAGTGGGTCCCGGGCATGTCCCGCCGCTACCGACCCGTGATGGCGTTGGCGGCCGGGTCCACCGAGAACACGAAACGCCCACCGTGCTGGTCCCTGCCCCACGTCATCGGTGCCGTGGTCAGGCTGTAGGCCGGACTCGCCTTGTCCATGCCGATCGCCTCGGACCAGGCGCTGAAATCCTCATCGGTGCGGCTGCGGATCTCGCCGACACACAGGCTGTAGCCACAGGCAAAAGACACCAGCGTGCCGTCGCTGCCGATGAGCCGGGTCGCAGCCGTCCTGTAGAGCCGGGTCAGGTCCTGCACTTCCGGGTGGCCCGCCGCATCCTGCTCGAACTGGCTGATCGCCTGCGCAAAGGCGTTGTCCGAGCCCAGGATCACGTCGCTCTTTTCCGCCGACAGTGCTCCTTCAGTCAACAGCAAGCGCTCGCCCTCAAGGAAGTGTCCCTCCAGATCCGCAGGCCCTTGCCCGGCCGTCGCACGCGTCGATGCCGTTGGCACGCGCGCTGATCCAGCATCGGTCACTGCGTTGGAAAGAGACGGCACGGGCGCGGCGCTGGCCGCCTCCGCAGCATCGTCCACACTGGCCGCCTGCTTGCTGCTGCAACCGGCAATGGCCAGCACGGCAATCACACTCCACACTCTGGCATCCATGCGCATCATCCTCCGGGTATCGCCACAGCATGCCACGCGCGCAGCGGCAGCACCGGTGCACTGCACAAAGAAAAGCCCGGCAATGCCGGGCCTTTCGTTCGCCTGCCGGATCAACGGAACCGGTAATCCAGCTGCACCCAGTACTGGCGGCCGTACGGGTCGTAATTGCCGACCGGGTAGAACGGCCAGCCGCCTCCGTTCTTGTCCGCCGGCGGGCGGCTGTCGCGCAGGTTGTTGACGATCACGCCCACCGACAGGTTCTCGCCGAACTGGCGGAACACGCTGGCGTTGTACGTCATATACGGCGCGATGCGGCCACTGCCATCTGTCTTCGGCAGCGAGCCGAAGCGGTTGCCGTACAGCGTGGTGGTCCAGTCACCCTGGTTCCAGGTGATGCTGCCGTTGGCCTTGCTGCGCCACTGGTAGTCATCCAGCGAATTGCGGATGTCACGCTCCGGATCATCGGAGAACTGCCGGTATTTGTGCTCCAGCACCACCGTGTAGGCCAGGCGCGTGGTGAAGCGGCCATAACGGCCGGCATCGAAACGCCAGTTGCCCTTCAGGTCCAGGCCACGAACCGATTCGGAGGCGGCGTTGATCGGATTGATCAGCACACGGGTCACCTGGTCCGGCTGCACGGTTGCGTTGGACGGGTTGCGGATCACCCGAGACAGCGCGTCCTGGCACAGCGGTGAACCGATATCGCGCGCTTCGCCGCCCAGCGTGCGGCCCAGGCGGCAATCGGCCTCGTCACGCAGGATGCGGCTGGTATCGAGGCTGGTCACCTCGTTGTCGATGCGGATGTCGTAGTAGTCGGCACTGAAATCCAGGCCAGACAGCGGCGACCAGACCACGCCGAAGCCATAGGACTTGGCCGATTCCGGCTGCAGCTGCGCATTGGCGCGGTTGCTGTAGTCGATCGACAGGCCGTTGTAGTCACAGTTGTCGTACGACTGGCCTGCGGTGCGGCAGCGCCAGTAGTCGGTCATGCCCGGGTTGTAACCGCGCGTCTCCGTCGCGAACACATAGTTCATGTCCGGCGCCCGGAAACTGGTCGCCGCCGTACCACGGATCAGCAGGCTCTCGATCGGACGGAACTCGACGCCAACGCTCCAGGTCGCCTTGCCGATGTGCTCGCCACCCGCACGGTACTGGTCGTAACGGCCGGCCAGCGTGGTGGTCAGCGACTGCAGCAGCGGCAACTGCAGCTCCACACCTGCGGCGTAGCGGTCACGCTCGCCACCGGCGCCGACGCCTGCACTGGTGTTCCAGAACTCGCCGGTTCCCAGGCGCGGGTCCGGGCGGTTGCGGTAGCCCTGGCTGCCGGCTTCGACCACCGCTGCCAATGCAGCGTCGCCACCGGGCAGCGCGAACAGGCGGCCGTTGACGCTGGCGCTGAAGGTCTGCAGCCATGCCGCATTGCGGCTTTCCTGGTAGTCGGACAGGCCCTCGTATTCGTTTGGGGTCAACGGCTTGAACAGGCGTGCCGGGTCCGGCGCATAGACCTCAACGCCATTGCGTACGCCCAGCTTCGGACCCAGCAGGTATTCGTTGATGCCGGCCAGCAGCACCGGGCGGCGGGTGCGGTTCTCGTAACGCGAGCGGCTGTAGACCGCCTCATAGTCCCAGCCACTGTCACCGATCTGGCCACGTGCGCCGACGTTGAACGACCACGAGTTTTCCAGGAAGCGGTTGGCATTGCGCGGCAGGCCGCCGATTTCCTCCGGCGCGAAGCGGCGGTACCAGCTTTCCAGATTGCCGGTGGTCTGGTTGTAGAAGTAGTTGCGCGCCGAGGTCCAGGTCGGCGCACGCGTGTTGTTGTAGATGCGCGCGCTGCCCACGGCGACATCAGCGAACAGGTCGGTGGTCTCGTTGACGTGGAAGGTCAACAGACCGTAGCCGTTGAGGTTGCGCTTCTGGGTCTGCACGGTCCAGTAGCTGGCGGCGGCCTCGTTGCTGCCGCAGTACCAGCCCTGGCGCGGGTTGTTGGCGCGGAACACGCTGCCGCCATAGATCTCCGACGCTGCGTCGCAGCCGCTGACGCCCGGATCGATGTTGCGGCCGGTGGCAGCATTGCGGCGATAGGCGATCGCGGTCGCCTGTGGCGCCTTGCCGGCCGGGTCATCATCCAGCGAATCCATGAAGTCGCGCTGGCGCGCATGGATCGCCTTGCGCACATCGAACTCGAAGCCGAACAGCGCATCCCAACGCTCGCCGGAACTGCCACCGACCACCTGCGCGCGCTGGTTGTCGCCACCGCCCTGCTGGGTGCCGCCGGCGCGCACGTTCACGTCCACACCCTCAAAACGGTCCTTGAGGATGATGTTGACCACGCCGGCGATGGCATCGGAGCCGTACACCGCCGACGCACCGGCCGCCAGCACCTCGATGCGCTCGATCAGCGCACTGGGGATGTTGGCCAGGTTGACCACGTTCACCGAGCCCTCGTAGGCCAGCGGGTAGTCGGCCTGGCGGCGGCCGTTGACCAGCACCAGCGTGCGGTTCGGGCCCAGCCCGCGCAGGTTGATGGTGTTGGCGGCCGGGGTGAAGGTATTGCCGAAGTCCTCGCCCTGCACGTTGCCGGTGTTCTCGGTCAGCGCGCTCAGCGCATCGAAGGCATTGCGGTAGCCCTGTGCATCGATCTGCTCCCGGCTGATCACCGTCACCGGCGAGGGCCCCTCCACACTGGCGCGCGGAATACGCGAGCCGGTGACCTTCACTTCCTGCAATGTGGTGGGTGCGCTTTCCTGCGCGAAGGCCGGCAGTGAGACCAGCATCAGGGACGACAGTGCGAGCACCAGCGGACGCGGGCGCAGCGCCTTGTGGGAGGCGGACATGGGCTTCCTGGGGAGTTTGGCGGGTGGTGGTACGGGACAGCGGCCTGTGCGGCACATAACGATCCCGTAACGAAAGTGTCCTGAATGGGGGGGGGCAACGGAAATGACCAGGCCTGATGGCCTTATGCCTGAACCGAATCAGACCCGCAGTGCCATTCGCCACACTTTTGCAATGTTTTGAATGGTGTGGCGCTGCGGGCACGGCCATCGTGCCGGGGATGATGACTCCGTATCCCACCTCCCTCCTTCCCCCGTTGCGCCCGGTACTGCGCCGTCACCTGCTGCAGCTGCAGGCCGCACCGGTCACCCTGCGCCCCTTCCAGCGTACCGACCTGCCGCGCTGGCGCCTGTTCGATGACCGCCGCCGGCGCGGCCGCCGTCACCCCGGCGACATCGACGAGGAGGCACGCTTTCTCGCCCACATGCATCGCTCGCGTCTGGAGCAGGACAACGACCAGCTGCTGCTGGGGGTGTTCGACGACGAACACGGCACGGTGCTGGATCAGCTGCACATTCGCCTGCAGTCGCTGCATGCGCGCAGCGCCGAGTTGCTGTCGCTGCAACACTGGCACCCGCATACCGACGCGGCGCTGCGGGCGCTGTGCCCGTTCCTGTTCGAGGATGTCGGCCTGCATCGCCTGTTCGTGATGCTGCCACCGGACTGCAATGACCCGTTCGCCACTGCGCTGCACGCCTTCGGCTTCGAGCAGGAAGGCCTGCTGCGCGACCATCATCTGGACCTGGAGGGCTGGCAGGATCGCCAGCTGCTGGCGCTGACCGCACCGGTCTGGCGAAGCCGCCAGCAGCCCCAGGGTTAGCGGACCCGCTCCAGCGACGCGCCTGCGCCGGTCAACACCGAGCAGGCGTGGTCCTGCAGCTCTTCAGCGCTGGCCTCGTTGCCGGTGCCGGCGTCCACACGGGTCGCCAGCAGAATGAAGCCCGGGCCGCCCTGCACCTCGTCCCGGCCGGCCACGACCAGGCTCCACTGGCCCACGTCGTCCACGCCAGCGAGGTCATAGGCCAACAGATTGAGCGGATTGGCGGTCAGTTCCGCGCCCGGCAGCAGGCGGGCCTGGTACTGATGGCCGCGCAGCAGCACCGGCAACGGTGCCCAGCGGCTGCCGAGGGCGGCAGCATGCGTGTCCAGCGCCTGCAGCACGTCGGCACGCAGGCAATCCACATGGATATGCAGCTGGTGCTGTGACCGGCCGTGCGGCGAGTCCAAGGCCAGGCTGGCGACGTTGCGCGGCAGCGGTTGCCGCAAGGCCTGTTCGGTGTGGCTGCGCGCCTGCCAGGCTGCAGCGAAGTAGTTCGGTGCACCACGCTGGTACAGGCGGCGGTTCTCGATACCGCTGACCTTGTCCAGCGGCATCAGCAGGAACTGGTAGTCGCCGTGCGCGTCCTTGACCAGCACATCGCGGCGATCCGCGGCCGTCTCCACGCGCAGGCAGTCGCCGCGTGGACCTTCGGCGCCCTGGCAGTCACGTTCGATCAATCGCCATAACGCGTCGGAATGGGCCGGCGGCGGCGGCGCGCTGGCACAGGCGGACAACAACAGCAGGGACGGCAGCAGGAAGGGGCGCAAGGACACGGAAACGACTCACGGAGCAGGCACGGCAGACAGCGCCGCGCTGCATTCTAGCCAGTGCGAAGCTGCAATCAGTAGGTGCCGAACGGCACTTCAACCACGATCGGTGCCTCGCCCTCACCCGCCTGCAGGCTGTAGCGATCCAGCGCGCCGTCGTCATCGGCGTGCGGCTGACGCTGGAAATGCAGCCGGTAGCGGGTGTCCCCCAGGCGCACGGCGCTGCCGTCCACATCCAGCGCGGCACCTTCCGGAATCAGCAGCCCACCCAGGTCGCTGTAGGCCCCAGGCACATCGGCGAAGCTGTAGTCGGCCAGTTCGTCCACCCGCTGCATCGCATAGACGTGCGGCACATAGGGACGTGCGGGGCTGCGGCCATTGCTCAGGTCGGTCACCCAGGCCTGCGGCAGGTGGTACTGCTCGCGCAGCGCGGCCACGCCCAGCGAGGGGCTGGCCACCTGCAGGCAGCACACCGCGCGCTTGCCCTCACGGTCGAGGATGGCGAAACGGTCACCGCGGGTGGCCGCCTGCGGCAGCATGGCAAACGCCAGATTGCGCTGCGCAGGCGCGTAGCCCGCTTCAGTCTGCAGGTTGCGCCAGGCGCCGAATACCGGGGATTCGACCGGCACGGGTTCCGGATCGGCAGCGGAGGCGGCAAACGCCACGCCCAGCAACGACAACGCCAGCGCCGTCATCGTCTTGTCCTTGCCGCGGAAACCGCCTGCCGTCATACCGTATCCAACACCTGCGCCGGAAAGGCCCGGCCTGCCCGCTGGCGTACTGCCAGCCATTCCTCCTACTATGCAACGGCCACGCTGTGCCGGCAATGACCGGGGCGCTGACGCCTTTCGCACGCTCGGTGCTATCGTTCCCGCCATCTTCCCCTGCGCAGGAGCGCTCGCATGTCTGCATTCCGTCTGTCCCTGTTGCTGCCGGCCTCTGCCCTGCTGCTGTCGGCCTGCGTCAGCACCCCTGGCCCGGAAGTCAAAGGCAGCGGCCGCTGCGACGCCAGCCAGCTGGGCTGGGCGATCGGCCAGCCGGCCAATGAGGCCAACATCCGCCGCCTGTCCCGCGAGAGTGGTGCCGGCCTGGTCAACCCGATCGGCCCCAGCACCATCACCACCAAGGACATCCGCCAGGACCGCCTGCGCGTGTTCGTGGACAAGGACAACGTCATCACCGCCACCCGCTGCGAGTAAGCGCCGCCTCAGTTTTTGTAGAGCCGAGCCCACGCTCGGCTGCTCTGCGGCCGGGCCACGCGAGAACCCGAGTCGAGCATGGCTCGACTCTACACTTCAGGGTTCGGTATAGCCGGCGCAGTCCGGCAGCGCCTGGTCCGGGTGGAACATGCCCTCGCGGAAGTGGAACAACCGCGTATAGGTGCACGCCGGATCCTGCTCGGTGCGCAGGTCTTTCTTCTTCAGCGGCCCCTTGGCCAGCGAATCCTCGAAGCGCGAAACACCGGCCGGGAACCGGGTCGCCACGGTCTGGTAGCGCAGCACGGGCATGCCCTCGGCAGCCGTATCCAGCGCCAGCTTCGCCGAGAAGCCGTACTCGTCGTGACAGGCGCCTGCGCGCTGCTTGCTGTCCTGTTCGCTGAAACAGGCGCGGATCATCGCGTTACCCCGCCATGGCAGGGTCAGCACATCATCGTCCACCTGGATGTCGTCCTGCAGGTGGCGCACGCGTGCCAACTGCAGCGTGGACGCGTCGGCACCGCCACCGGAGTACATGGTGCTGAACGTGACGATGCCGCCCACCAGCACATTCTGGCGGGTGCGCTGCTGCGGGTCGGTCACTATTTCATCGCTGCCCACGCCCGGGGCCAGGCGCACGATCCACGGCCACAGCGACAGCTCGCTTTCCTGCGGCACGTCGATGCTGACGTGGTAGGTGTGAGGCTTGCCCTGGCCCGGCCCCTTCTCAAGCACTTCCAGCACGGTCGGCCGGTCACCCTCCTCAGCGACCGGCTGCACGCGCACGCACCAGTTGCCGTCCCGCGTGCAGTCATAAAGCCCCGACGGCCCAGTCTCACTCGCGATCAGCACCTGCCCCAGCGGCTCCATCACGTTGCCGGCGGCATCGCGCTGCTGCGGCAGGATCGCGCTCTGGGCCAGCGCCAGCAGCGGGATCGCCAGCAATGCAGTGCACAGGGTGGCGCGGGCGGCAGCGGTGGGCATGGACGACTCCTGCGTATGGGCCTCCGATGGTAACTGCTGCCCGGGCGGCGTCGAGCCCTGCTCGACTGCTTCTCACCACAAACACCAGCCAAGCGCCGGCTCGGCTCTACATCATCCGCAGTCGCAGCCACCCCACCCCTTGGCCTTCGAGGTCTGGCCGATACCGGGATTGAACGTATTGCTCGGGTCCAGCTGCCTGTAGAAGCCCGCCAGCGCCGGCTTGGCCGGATACAGGTGGCCGACATTGTGCTCGGCCGGATACTCGGCGCCCCGCTGGTCCAACAATGCCCACATCGCATGCTCGATCGCCATCGGGTCTTCACCTTTGCGGGCGATGTAGTCCTGGTGGAACACGTGGCAGAGGAAGTGCCCGTAATACAGCTTGTGCAGCAGGCGGCCGTCGATATCCGCCGGTAGCTGTTCGAACCAGTCGGCGTCGTCACGTCGCAGCGCGATGTCCAGCGCGACGATGTCCTGCACCTGGTCACGATGCACTTCGCGGTAGCGCACTGCGGCACCGGCCACGGCAAAGCGATGCAGGAACGCCTTGCGCCCCTCCTCCGCCGTGCAGTGGAAATAGCCGCCTTCGTGGCCAGCGAAGAAATCGCGCAGCCAGGCTTCGGTTTGCGCTGCGTCCTGCGCGGACACCTTCAGCAGCAGGTGATGCTCATAGCGCTGGCGGAACTCACCCATGCGCTTGGGCAGGTGCGAGGGCAGCAGGCCCGTCAGCACCTGCATCACACGGTCGGTCACGCCGCGCAGGCCCAACCGCTCGAACCAGCCATCGACACGGCTCTTCAACGCGAACGCGGCGGGCACGCGGGAAGTGCCAAGGCGGTCGATCAGCAGGAAGCTGTCCTTGCCGTAGCGCTCGCCGATGTCATAGGCATCGCGGTGGATGTATTCGCCGGCAATCGGCAGGCGCTCGAAGCCGGTCAGCAGCTGGCGACGGATCGCGGTCAGGCTGCCGGTGCGGTTGCTGCCGATGTAGAAGACCTCGGCGGCCTCCTTCTCGAAGGTGTCCAGGCGCACCGCGAACACCGCAAGCTTGCCGGCCGAACCGGCCGCTTCGAAGTGGCGGCTGGGGTCGGCGTTGAAACGCGCCGGCGTATCGGCATCGACCTTGCGCACTTCCTCGGCATAGCGGGGATCGGAGGCCGCACGGCCGTTGCCATTGCCGACATCCGCCGCGCTGTAGTCGCCCACCTGCAGGCGCTGCAGGATCTGCTCGGGCGTATCGCCCAGCGCGATGCCCAGATGGTTGACCAGTTGCAGCTGGCCATCCGCATCGACCTGCGCATACAGCGCCAGCTCGGTATAGGCCGGGCCACGGCGCACCAGCGCGCCGCCGGAGTTGTTGCAGATGCCGCCCAGCACCGACGCACCGATGCAGGACGAGCCGATCACCGAATGTGGTTCGCGGCCGAGCGGTGCCAGCGTCTGCTCCAGCCGGTCCAGCGTGGCGCCGGGCAGGCACAGCACCTGGCGGCCTTCGTTCAACAGCTGGATACCGGTCAGGCGCAGCGTGCTGACCAGCACGATCGGCCGCCCGTAGTCGTTGCCATCCGGGGTCGAGCCACCGGTCAGGCCGGTATTGGCCGCCTGCAGGATGATCGCCGCCCCACCCTGCACCGCTGCCTGCAGCACGCGCCACAGTTCCAGCAGCGTACCCGGGCGCACTACGGCCAGCACCGGGCCGTCGCCGAAACGATAGCCACGGCGGAAGCGGCGCGTGGCCTTGTCGCCGGTCAGTACATGGCGGTTGCCGACCGCGTCGCGCAACTGCGCCAGCACGGCATCGTGGCCACTCATGGCAGGCTGACCAGCGAATCGCGGCCGATGTCGGCGATGCGGCGCGCGCCGGTCAGTGTCATCGCCACGCGCATTTCCTTGGCGATCAGGTCCAGCAGGTTGGCCACGCCGGCCTCGCCCTGGGCGGCGAGCGCATAGACGAAGGCACGGCCCAGCAGCACGGTGTCGGCGCCCAATGCCAGCATGCGCACCACGTCCAGGCCGGTGCGGATGCCCGAATCGGCGAGGATCTTCAGATCACCCTGCACGGCATCGGCAATCGCCGGCAGTGCGCGCGCGGTGGACAGCACGCCGTCCAGCTGGCGGCCACCGTGGTTGGAGACCACGATGCCATCGGCACCGAACTTCACCGCGTCACGCGCATCATCCGGGTCGAGGATGCCCTTGATCACCATCGGCCCCTTCCAGAACTCGCGGATCCACTCCAGGTCCTTCCACGAAATGGACGGATCGAAGTTGCTGCCCAGCCAGCCGATGTAGTCCTCCAGCCCGGTCGGGTTGCCGCGGTAGGTGGAAATGTTGCCCAGATCATGCGGGCGGCCGAACAGGCCCACGTCCCACGCCCAGTGCGGATGGGTGATGGCCTGGCCGATGCGGCGCAGCGAGGCGTTCGGGCCGCTCATGCCGGAGTGTGCATCGCGGTAGCGCGCACCCGGCACCGGCATGTCCACGGTGAACACCAGCGTGGTCACGCCCGCGGCCTGTGCCCGCTCCAGCGCATTGCGCATGAAGCCGCGGTCGCGCAGCACATACAGCTGGAACCACATCGGCCGCTGGATGGCCGGTGCCACTTCCTCGATCGGGCACACCGATACGGTGGACAGGGTGAACGGGATGCCGCGGCTGTCGGCCGCGCGCGCTGCCTGTACTTCACCGCGCCGGGCATACATGCCGGTCAGCCCAACCGGCGCCAGCGCCACCGGCATTGCCAGCTTTTCGCCGAACAGCTCGGTTTCCAGGCTCAGGTCGGACATGTTGCGCAGGATGCGCTGGCGCAGCGCGATGTCGGACAGGTCGGAAACGTTGCGCTTCAGCGTGTGCTCGGCATACGCGCCGCCATCGATGTAGTGGAACAGGAACGGCGGCAGCCGGCGTTGCGCTGCGGCACGGTAATCGGTGGAGGCGGAGATGATCATGGGGTCAACCGTGTGGGGAAGGTAGACGCGAGGCCCGCGCACGCCGGGCTTCGTTGTCATCGAGGGTGCGCAGCGTGGTGTGCACGAACTCGAGGTGGGCATGCGCGGCGGCGCGCGCGCGTTCGGGGTCGCCTGCCAGCACCGCGTCCATCATCTCGCGGTGCTGGTCGGACAGCGGCGAGAAGGTCCTCGCCGAGGTGTAGAGCTTTTCACGGCTCTGCGAGATGTTGGTCTGCAGCAGCTCGAACAGGCCGCGCATCACCTGCAGCAGCACCAGGTTGTGCGAGGCCTCGGCGATGGACAGATGAAAAGCCGCGTCGGCCTCCGCTTCGCCGGTGGGGTCGTCCTTGCCGTGCGCGTCCATCATGGTCTGGAAGGCCTGCGCGATGCGCGTGCGGTCCTCGTCGGTAGCGCGCAATGCGGCATGCCAGGCGGTGGCACCTTCCAGCGCGTGGCGGATCTCCAGCACGTCGAAGCGGTATTCCGGGTCGCCCTGGAACAGCGGCAGGTACGGCGCCAGCGGTTCATCCAGCGCCTGCCGCGCGCGCGCCGCAGGTTCGGCTACATAGGTGCCGCCACCGACGCGTGCGGTCAGCAGGCCCTGGCTGGCCAGCTGCGCGATGGCTTCGCGCAACGCCGTGCGCGAGACCCCCAGCTGCACCGCCAGGGTACGCTCGGCCGGCAGCCGGTCACCGGGCTGCAGCTGTTGTTCATGCACCAGGCCGCGCAACTGTGCGGCCACCTTGTCGGAAATGCGTTGCGTGCTCATGGCGCCATTGTGGCCCGAAGCGCGCAGCGGGTGGTCGGCCAACCGTGCATGGCTCAGGGAATCATCCAGGTCAGCCAGTAGGCCTGGGCCAGGGTGATCAGGCCGACCATCGTGGTGAAGATCAGGCTGTGCTTGACCGTGAAACGGAACAGGTCCGATTCCTTGCCGGCCAGGCCGACCGCTGCGCAGGCAATGGCGATCGACTGCGGCGAGATCATCTTGCCGGTGACACCGCCAGTGGTGTTGGCCGCCACCAGCAGCACGTCGGACACGCCGATCTGCTGCGCGGTGGTTGCCTGCAGGGCCGAGAACAGCGCATTGGACGAGGTATCCGAACCGGTCAGGAACACGCCCAGCCAGCCCAGGAACGGCGAGAAGAACGGAAACGCGTCGCCGGTGTGCGCCAATGCCAGCGCCAGCGTCGCCGACAGGCCCGAATAGTTGGCGATGAAGGCGAAGGCGAGCACCATGCCGATCGAGTAGATCGGCATGCGCAGCTCGCGCACGGTTTCGCCGAAGGTGCGCAGCGCCGAACGGACCGGCATGCGCAGCGCGATGATCGCGATCACCGCAGCGAGGATGATCGAGGTACCGGTGGCCGAGAACCAGTCGAACTTGTAGACGGCTTCGTAGCTCAACGGTGCATCCACGATCGGCGGCATCTTCTGCACCATCTGGTCCAGGCCCGGCACCGGGATCTTGAGCACCCAGCTTTCCAGCGGGCCACCCGCCGCGAACAGCGACTTGAACGGCTTGATGCTCCACAGCGTGACCATCGCGGTGAGGATCAGGAACGGCGACCACGCCTTGGCGATCTGGCCAACGCTGTAGCGGGGCGTTTCCAGTGCCTGTGCGGCCGCCTCGGCGCTGGTTTCGGTATCGAAGCGGAAGATCCGCACCGGCTTCCAGCGACGCAGGAACAGGGTCAGGCACACCAGCGACGCCAGCGACGCGGTGATGTCCGGCAGTTCCGGGCCGATGAAATTGGAGGTGAGGTACTGTGCGATAGCGAACGAGCCACCCGCGACCAGCACCGCCGGCCAGGTTTCCTTGATGCCACGCCAGCCATCCATGATGGCCATGATCCAGAACAGCACGATGATGGTCAGGAACGGCAGCTGGCGGCCCGCCATCTGGCCGATCTCGAAGGCATCCAGGCCAGTCACCTGCCCTGCCACGATGATCGGAATGCCCATCGCGCCGAACGCCACTGGCGCGGTATTGACGATCAGGCACAGGCCGGCGGCATACAGCGGCTTGAAGCCCAGCCCGACCAGCAGCGCGGCGGTGATCGCCACCGGCGCACCGAACCCGGCCGCGCCTTCCAGGAAGGCACCGAAGGCGAAGCCGACCATCAGCATCTGCAACCGCTGGTCTTCGGTAACCGACAGGATCGAGGCGCGGATGATGTCGAACTGGCCGGTCTTGACCGAGACCTTGTACAGGAACACCGCGCCGATGATGATCCAGGCGATCGGCCACAGGCCATAGACGAAGCCGAAGCCGGCCGCGCCAAGCGCCTGGCTCAGCGGCATGCCGTAGAACAGCAGGGCCACGCCGAGTGCGATGGCCACGGTGATCGTGCCGGCCAGCCAGCCCTTCATGCGCAGCACGGCCAGGGCAATGAAGAAGAACGCGATCGGCAGCAGCGCGATCAGGCTGGACAACCACAGGTTGCCGGCGGGGTCGTACAGGTGTTGCCAGGGCTGCATGAAGACTCTCGACTGGATGCGGAAGGTGCCCCACCGCAGGCGGTGGGTCGCCGTGACTGTCGAACATTGGTCGTACCAATAAAGATTTCGATCAGACCACTTGCAGCGGATTTAACCGCCACTCCGACGAAGAGCCTATTAGACCATAGCGCTAGATGTCATATTGGTCCGACCATTCAGGCCGCCATGGTAATGCCGGCCGCTGGCCGGCAACTCGAGATTCCTTACGAGATCCGTTTCTCCAACCGCCGCATCACCGCCAGCACCAGCACGCACAGCACGCTGACGCCGATCGCAATCACGTATTTACCGATGCCCACGGCGATGCCAATGGCCGCCGCCATGATCAGTGAGCTTGCGGTAGTCAATCCGCTGACCTGGTCTTCGCGTGAGCCGCGCAGGATGGTGCCAGCGGCAACGAAGCCAACACAGGCCACCACCGCTTCGATCAGACGGACCGGGTCGACCTGCAGCAGGTCGCGATAGCGCTCCTGCTGGAAATGCTCAGCCACCGAGTCGCCGAGGCCGACAATCAGTGCGGCGGCACCGGCGATCAGCATGTGCGTGCGCAGGCCCGCCGCGTGCTTGCCCATCTCGCGCTCGACGCCGAGCACGCCGCCGAACAACATGGCTGCGGCCACGCGCAGCAGGATCGAGACATCCTGGGTGAGTTCCATGGGAGAGGCTCCGGGATTTTCCCGGAGCGTCGCGCGGCAGCCGTGGCACAACGGTGAAGGCCGCACCACAGCCCGTTCACCCGGCAGCGCCGGGCCCTGCCCGGCATCACCGTCGCCTGCGATTACCGCATCATTGCGCCAGATAGCCACCATCGATGGCGTAGTACGCGCCGGTCGCGAACGAGGCATCGTCGCTGGCCAGCCAGGCCACCAGCGCCGCAACTTCCTCGGCCGTGCCCAGCCGCTTCAATGCATGGCGGCCTTCCAGCGTGGCGCGCACCTTCGGGTCCATCTTCTCCAACAGCGGTGTGCTGATGAAGCCCGGGCCGACCGCGTTGACACGGATGCCGTCGGCCGCATGTTCCCAGGCGGCGGTCTGGGTCAGCCCAACCACGCCGTGCTTGGCCGCCACGTACGCAGTGGAACCGGCATAGCCCACCTGGCCCAGGATCGAGGCCATGTTGATGATGCTGCCGCCGGTTCCAGCGGCTCGCATCGCCTGGATCTGCGCACGCTGGCACAGGAACACGCTGGTGAGGTTGACGTCGATAACCCGCTGCCAGCCATCGACCGGATAGTCACCGCTGCTGGCAGCCGGCCCGCCGATACCGGCGTTGTTGACCGCCACATGCAGGCCGTCGAGTTCCTTGATCGTGCGCTGCACTGCCGCCTCCACCGCAGCGTCGTCGGTGACGTCCAGCGCGATGCCGATGGCCTGTGCACCCGCATCCCGCAACTGCGCCACGGTGGCATCGACCGCATCCTGCTTCAGATCCCAGACCGAGATCCGCGCGCCGGACGCCGCCAGGGTCTGCGCCACGGCCAAGCCGATACCGGACACGCCGCCGGTCACGATCGCGGTCTTGCCGGTGAGCTGGTAGTCAATCATCTGCGTTCTCCATCAGTGGGGGTATCGAAGTGGCCTGCAACAGCCAACCGCCCCACCCTACGCGTGCGCCCGTGATGGCCTGGCTGACATCGCGTCCATGGCGGATCGTTCCAGCCATGAAACCTCAACTCAAGTTGATGTATGGAATTGCGTACGGTTATGCATGCAAAACGCTGGCGTATGTTCGGCGGCATTTTCACTTTGGCCGTAATCGTCAATCGTTTTGACCATATTTAAATCAAAAGCGCGCGAATCGAGGCGACAATGGGAAACGTTTCCATTTTCTCCGACACATTCAATTCAACCTGGTGTTCCCCCCACCCTCCAGAGTGCCCATGCCACTGCTTCCCAGCATGTCTCACGGGTAACGACCGGATCTGCATCTGTGTTGCAGAGTGCGTGGGCGAGGTAATGCCAGCGTCCACCTCCAAAGCACGTGCCGAGCGATGTCCCGATATTTCACTTTTGCTGATTACCGCCGCTTCGGCCACCGCCATGGCTTCGATTACCGCACCGACCCGGAACACCTGCGCGACGACCAGTGGGCCGGCCATGGCGAGGTCAACGAGCAGTTCCTGCGCGGCGGCATGAGCCTGATCGCCTCCGACGTCCATAATCGCTTTCCTTATGTGGCGACCGCCCATCAGAGTCCCGGCCTGGCCATCCGCGTGATGCTGCAGGGCCAGGTCGATGTGCGCATTCCGCGACGCGCTGGTTTCACCCTGCGCGCTGGCACGGCAATGACCGCGCACCACCGCGAACAGGTCGAGATGACGGGTGCGCATCCCGGCGAAACGCGCATGCGCGGCGTCAGCGTGATGGTGCCCGGCCAGATCGACCCGGACCTGTTCCATCTGCCGCAGCTGGAAACCGCGCTCAACACGCACCTGGAATGCCGCCACTGGGCCATTCCGCATACCCTGCTGCCAGTGCTGGGCCAGCTGTTCGACAGCCCATGGGAGGACGGCATCGACGCCTTGTGGCGCGAAGGCGTCGCACTGCAGCTGCTGGCCGTTGGCCTGAAGGCCGAGGATCTGCAGACCGACCATGTACGAACGCTGCGCGCGGGCCAGCGCGAGCGGCTGGAGCGTGTGCGCGCCTACCTGCACGACGATCCCAGCCATGCCCACAGTCTGATCGAACTGGCCCAGTTGGCCTGCATGAGCCCGAGCTCGCTGCGCCGTCATTTCGCCCAGCAGTACGGCTGCTCGGTATTCGACTACCTGCACGAGCAGCGCATGCGCCACGCCGAACAGGGACTGCGCGAAGACGGATGGACAGTTGAGCAGGCCGCCGCCGCCAGTGGTTACCGCCACCCCAGCAACTTCGCCGCTGCATTCCGCAAACGTTTCGGCCTGGTACCCAGCCGCTGGCGCACGGGCCCCTCGAAGGTGGGCTGAAGGCTGGTGCCCTGATAGGTGTCGACCTTGGTCGACACGCTCCCGTGCCATCGCGGAGGCCGGCCAGCGGCCGGCACCATCAACGCCGCCGGGCATGGCCCAGCGCTACCGACACCGCACACCCCCGGGTAGTGGTGG